>JAIPDR010000067.1 GCA_021737615.1 Desulfohalobiaceae bacterium
GCCGAGCTGGAGAGAATCCGCACGGTGCTTCCCCATGTCACCCTGGGCCGGGAATTGACCCGGGAGGATTTGACCAGGCTGAAGGAGGAGTACGATTTTCTGGTGCTGGCGACCGGAGCCCAGGCGGCCAGAGTCCTGCCTGTTCCTGGAAAAGAGCGGCTTGTCCCGGCCCTGGAATTCTTGAAAAAAAGCAGGCAGGACACCTTCGAGCCAGGCAGGAAGGTGGTCATCATCGGGGCCGGGAACGTAGGCTGCGATGCGGCCGCCGAGGCCCACAGACTCGGCTCAGAGGAGATCACCCTGATCGACATTCAGGAACCGGCCTCCTTCGGCAAGGAACGGGAAGCAGCGGAAGCAGTGGGGGCCCGGTTCAGATGGCCGGTCTTTACCAAAGAGATCACCGAACAGGGGGTGGTCCTGACCACAGGTGAACTCCTTCCCGCGGATCTTGTGGTGGTCTCGGTCGGAGACCAGCCCGAACCGGATTTTTTCCCAAAGAGCATCAAGACGGAACGCGGATACGTCTCCGTTGATCAGGATTTTCGGACCACCGACAAGAAGTTTTTCGCCATCGGCGATGCGGTTCGCCCCGGACTGTTGACGGAGTCCATAGCCGCGGGACTCAAGGTGGCTGAGACCATCGACCGTTTGGGGAAACCAGGGGCACAGAGGCAGGAGATTCGGTCGACCATGGACAGCAGCCGGATCAAGCTGGAGTATTTCGATCCCCGTGTCCTTGGATTCGAAACCTTGGAGGAGTGCGCCGGGGAGTGTGCCTCCTGCGGCAGTTGTCGGGACTGCGGGACCTGCATCGCGGTCTGTCCTCAATCCGCAATCTCCAGGGTAAAACAGGGCACCGGCTTTGAACTGATCGTCGATTCCGATCGCTGCATCGGCTGCGGGTTCTGCGCCGGGATCTGCCCCTGCGGTGTCTGGAACCTGGTCGAGAACGAGCCGCTTTCTAATTATTAATTATTAATTATTAATTGTTAATTGTTAATGAAAAGAAGATGTTGTGATTAGTCTCAGTTATGTCTCCAACTATGGTTTCAACCTCTTGGTCTGGTTCGAGCCTCATAAGACCATGGAATCTGCAATTCTTAGGGAGAAGAGGATAAAGAAATAGAAGCGAGTCTGGAAACTGCGAATGATTGAAAGTGGTAACCCCGCTTGGAAGGATTTATATCATAGCATCGTCTGACTGGGTTCCGGCCTCCGCCGGAATGACGGACAAGAGAATTAGGCATCTGAAGAACTGGATCACCAAGAAGTGCAAGGATCATTAATAATTAATCATTAGCAATTGACAATTAACAATTATCCAGGAGCTTCTTGGCGGTTTGCAGGGCAAGGGCCAGGCTCGTGGTCCTGGCCAGCCCGGTATTGACCAGATCATACCCTGTCCCGTGATCCACCGAGGTCCTGACAAAGGGCAGTCCCAGGGTGATGTTCACTGCCTGGTGGAAGTACAGGACCTTGAGAGGGGCCAGGCCCTGGTCGTGATACATGGCCAGCACCGCTGAAAAATCCCCGTGCAGAGCCCGGTAAAAGAGGCTGTCCGCCGCAAGGGGGCCCTGGACCTTGAGCCCGCTTTGGCGGGCGGCCCGGACGGCCGGTTCGATGACCGCTTCCTCTTCTGAACCGATCTTCCCCTGTTCTCCGGCATGGGGGTTGAGGCCGCAGACCCCTATGGGTTTGTCGGCCGAGTCCAGATCCTCCAGAAGCTTCCAGGTGAGCCGGAGGCAGTGCAGGATTTTCGCTTTTGAAATCAGACCGGGAACCTGCCGCAGCGGAGGATGGGTGGTGACCAGACTGACCCGCAATTTTGGTCCGGCCAGGTGCATGCAGACCGCATCGGGATCGAGCCCGAAGCTCCGGGCCAGAAACTCGGTGTGTCCCGAAAAGGGGTAGCCGGCCTCGCCGAGCATGGCTTTATTCAGGGGGCAGGTCACCAGTCCCCGGGCCAGCCCCTGTCGGATGAGGCCGCAGGCTGTGTCCAGGCTGACTCCGGCGGCCAGACCGCCTTGAACATGGGGTCTGCCGGGAAGGACATTCAGGTTTTTGAGCTCGGCCGGGGTATAAGCATAGACAGCAGGATGTAAAGCGGCGATGCGCTCGAGGCCGGGCAGGGTTTCCCAGAAGGGGGAGAGGCCCAGTCCGGCAGAGTGGTGTTCAAGGGCCTGGACCGGTCCGATGAGCAGCAGGGGCCGGTCCAGGCCCTGTTTCCGGCTTTTCGAAAAGAGCCGGACCGCGATCTCCGGTCCCAGTCCGTTCGGATCTCCCAGGGTGACGAGCAATGGTTTGCGCTTCAAAACCGGGACCCCAGATTCAAGAGATACATGTCGGCCAGGGTCAGCTGGACCATGGATTTCAAGACCGGGACGATGCGGGGAATCGCTGAAACGTCGTGTCTGCCCTTGATCTGCAGGCTGATTTCCTGACCCTCTGAGTTCAAGGTCTTCTGGGGAAGAAAGATAGAAGGGATGGGCTTGACCGTGGCCCGGGCGGTTATGGTCTGTCCGCTGGAGATTCCCCCCAGTATGCCGCCGGCATTGTTGCGGGTAAAGCCCTCGCTGGAAATGGGATCGTTGTTCTGGCTGCCGGTCAGTTCTGCCGATTCCAGCCCGGCACCGATTTCCACCGCCTTGACCGCTCCCACGCCCATCAGGGCGTAGGCCAGCCTGGCGTCCAGTTTGTCAAACACAGGTTCGCCCAGTCCCGGCTGGACTCCTCTGGCCTGGATCTCCACAACCCCTCCGATGCTGTCCCCCTTTTCCTTGATCCTTTCGATCTTTTGGTTCCAGAGTTCGATCACCGAAGGGTCCGGGGTAAAGTAAGGCTGTCCGCCCGCCTTTTCCGGGGAAATGAGTTCAGCTTCTATGCCGCCGATCTCCAGAGTATAGGCCAGGACCGTGATGCCTTGGGTCTTCAGGAGCTGTCCGGCCACTGCTCCGCCCACGATTCTGGAGACCGTCTCTCTGGCCGAGGCCCTGCCTCCGCCTCGATGGTCCCGGTAGCCGAACTTTGCCTGATAGGTGTAATCTGCATGTCCGGGCCGGTATACATTGCGGAGTCTGTCGTAGTCGTTGGGTCGCTGGGCTGCGTTGACGATCTGAAACCCGATCGGGGTGCCGGTGGTTTTTCCGTCAAAGACACCGGACAAGAGTTTGACCCGGTCCGGTTCCTTGCGAGGAGTACCGGCCGGATTTTGACCGGGTTTTCGCTTGTCCAGTTCCTGCTGAATGAGTTCCTCATTCAGTTCGAGACCCGCGGGGCATCCGTCGACGATGCCTCCGAGGGCCGGGCCGTGGGATTCGCCGAAAGTAGTCAATTGAAAGCGGCGGCCGAAGGTGTTGCCTGACATGAGAACCTCTGTTTGTATCTAAACGAAAAAATGACATGTTACGTTTGCAAAAAAGGGATAAGAACTATTTCCGCGTGAGGTTACTTCTTTTTCCATTCGTCAAGGGTCTGTTCCAGGAGCAGCGGATCCAGGGAAGGGGAGTCGTACATTCCCTTGTCCCTGCGTTGCCTCCAGGCCTCGTACATGCTCACGGCTGCGGCCACTGAGACGTTCAAACTCTGAACCATCCCCTGCATGGGGATGCAGAGCTCGGCATCAAGGTGCTCTTGGAGTTCCGGGCTGATTCCTCTATGTTCGTTGCCAAAGACGATGGCCGCCGGCCGGGTCAAGTCCAATTTTGTAATCGGGACGGCCCGGGGGCTGAAGCCGGTGCCGAGTATAAAAAAATCATTTTCTTTCAGATAACCGATTAGCTCCGCGGCATTGGTGTGGTGCTCTCTTTCCACCCATTTTTTTGCCGAGGCAGAGGTTTTGGCGCCGAGCCTGGGAAATTTTTCTGTTGTGTAATAGAGATGGACCCTGTAGACTCCGAAAGCGTCACAGCTGCGCAATATGGCGGAAACATTGTGGGGATCGTGAATATTGTCCAGAACCAGGCTCAGATCAGACTGCCGTCTGGCAAGGACCTGTCTGATTCTGTCGATGCGCTGCTTGGTTCGTGTCCCCATAAGATATGAGATTCTGTCTGAAGTGATAGACGTTGTCAACAAGGGATGCGTTGTTCAAAATTATGTTTTTACAAATACTTATGATATATCTGTGTAACTTCTCGATAAGTCCTGGCAGAGCTGACCGAAGAGAGATTCTTCACTACTCGAAGACTCGTTCAGAATGACAAAAAAGACCACAGTCATTCGTCACTCCGTCATGCCGGTCCCGGATCAAGTCCGGGATGACGGATCCGGCATCCAGGAGCCTGAGTATGGAAAGAAAGTCCAATTGATCGGTTTTCTTGCAACTGTGACTGGATTCCGGCTCCCGGATCGGGGTCCGGGACAAGCTTCGCCAAAATGACGGAATAATAAATATCGTTGTAGGGCTAGATATTGGATCGGAATTCAGGACAGAGGAGGAGTGTATTGGTTGAAAAAGAGATCGAAGTCAAGATCAAGTACCTGCATCCTGCCTGGGATGAGGCCAAGCTGGCCTATGCCACCAGCTTTTCTGCAGGAGTGGACTTGCGGGCCTGTCTGGAAACAAGGCAGGCATGCATTCAACCGGGCCAGAGGCGGGCCGTTCAGGCGGGTTTGGCCATAGAAATAGTCACGCCCGGTATCGCGGGGTTTGTCTTCTCCAGGAGCGGGCTGGGTACAAAGGAAGGGCTGGTGGTCAGTCAGGGGGTTGGAGTCATCGACCCGGATTATCGGGGAGAAATCATTGTTTCCCTCTTGAACACCTCCCAGACCCCCAAAACCATCTTTTCCGGGCAACGCATAGCCCAGCTCCTTTTTATGCCGGCCTATCAGGCCAGACTCGTTCCTGTCGCCGAACTCACCCCGAGCAACAGGGGCCACGGGGGGTTCGGGCACACCGGCAGCGAGTGAAAGGACGAGGGGCGAGGACTGTTCACCCGTTTTGTGCGCGAGGCCCAGAGCCCTCGCTCGTTTCAATAAGTAAAGCGGCCGGCGGCCTCGTCCCCCGTTCTTTCCAGATCAGTCCTGGGCCAGCGATTCCGCCGCCCAGCTGACTTCGTCCTGCATCCGCGACCTGGCCCGGACGATTTTTTCGGTCAGGGAGGAATCGGACAGGGCCAGGATCTGGGCAGCGAGCCAGGCTGCGTTCTTGGCCCCGGCTTTGTCCAGGGCCAGTGTCCCCACCGGAAAACCCGGAGGCATCTGGACCGTTGCCAGCAGGGCGTCCATGCCGTTTAAGGCTGAAGCGTTCAAGGGAACGCCGAGGACCGGTTTTATCGTCCTGGCGGCCACTGCTCCGGCCAGGTGGGCCGCCATTCCGGCGGCGCAGATAAAGACCTGGCACCCGTCCTGTTCCAGCTCCCTGATGAGATTTTCCGTCCTCTGCGGTGTCCGGTGGGCCGAAGTTATGGTGAAGCGGTAGGAGATGTTCAGTTCGTCCAAAATCTTTGTGCAGGGCAGCATCTGCTCCTTGTCTGATTTACTGCCCATGAAAACAGCTACCTGGGTCATGGTGGTCTCCTTATACCAGCGGTTGGCATACCCGGTCCGCACTGCGGACCAAAGTCTGCAGGCGGACCGGATATTGGTTCTTGACGATAATAAACGAAAACAGATAATCTTTGAGCTACAACCAGATGCAGCGGAAATAAAATTTAATTGATGCCGATATTTTCTGCAATGTGCAATTTCCAACTTCCCTGGGGGCGGCGATGATTCTCGGGATTGACGTGGGAGGGACCCATACTGATGCGGTTTTGCTGCATAAACAGGGGCTGGTGGCTACGGCCAAGGTGGAGACCAACCATGAGGACCTCCTGTCCTCAGTCTGCCTGGCCCTGGAAGGGATCCTCAAAGAGGACGGGATGACCGGATTGAAGCGGTTCAATCTGAGTACCACACTCTGTACCAACGCCATAGTCCAGGGTGAGTTGAACGATGTCGGTGTTCTGGTCTCGGCCGGTCCGGGAATCAATCCGGCCCATTACCGGATCGGCGGCCGCTATGAATTGATCCCCGGTGGCCTCGATCACCGGGGGACAGAGATAGTCCCTCAGGATTCCGGGCTGATAGAGCGCGCTATCCAGGAGAACCTGGATCAGGGGGTGAAGGTCTTTTCCTTCATCGGCAAATTTTCGCCCCGGAATCCGGCCCACGAACTCCAAATGGCAAAAGGGCTCAAGGATAGATGCGATTTCGTGACCCTGGGGCACACCCTCTCCGGGCAGTTGAATTTTCCCCGGAGAATCGCCACGGCCTATTACAACAGTGCGGTCTGGCCCGTGTTTAACAAATTTGCGAATTCTGTGGAGACTTCCCTGAAGCAGCTCGGCCTGACCCCGCCCCATATGAATATCCTGAAGGCCGACGGGGGGACCATGACCCTGACCCAGGCCAGACAGACCCCTGTGGAAAGCATTTTTTCCGGTCCTTCGGCCAGTATTATGGGCTGCCTGGCCATGTGCTGCCCTGATCAAGACGCTCTCCTTCTGGATGTCGGAGGAACCACCACTGATATGGCGGTCTATGCCGCCGGGGCCCCCCTGGTGGAAACGGAAAGCATGGATCTGGTTCACAGGCCGACCCTGGTCCGGGCCATGAAGAGCAAATCGATTGGTCTGGGCGGGGATAGCGCGGTTTCAGCCCTGGACGGGCAGTTGTCAGTCGGGCCGAAGCGTCTGGGACCCAGCCTGGCCAGGGGGGGAGAGGTCCCGACCCTGGTGGACGCCTTGAACCTGGTGCAGGGTGTCACCCACGGTAGTCTCGAGGCCTCGAGACAGGGCATTCGCGAGCTTGGGGGCTTATTGGGACTCTCGGCAGAGGACTGCGCCTTGCGGATCATCGAGGCGGTATGCCGGGAGTTGCAAGAGCAGGCCAGGGCCATGTTGGCCAGAATCAACGAAAAGCCCGTCTATACAGTTCATGAACTCCTGGAATACAGAGAGATAAAGCCGAAGATCGTGTACCTCATGGGCGGTCCGGCCAGGATGCTGGCTCCGCTACTCCAACAGAAGCTGGATCTTCCGGTCTCTGTCCCTGACTATTACCAGGTGGCCAACGCCATGGGAGCAGCCCTGGCCAAGCCGACGATGGAGGCCGAGCTCTTCGCGGATACGGGCAAGCATGTTCTGAGAATACCGGTTTTGGGGGTGAACCATGATATAAGTGGGGGCTACACCCTGGACCAGGCCAGACAGGATGTGGTCAACAGTCTTCTCAGCCATGTCAGCAGTCGCCTGGACTGGAATGTGCCGCAGGAGGAGGTGGAGATCATCGAGGAAAGCGAGATGAACATGGTCAATGACGTCTATCAGATCGGGCGGGATATAAGAGTCAAGGCCCAGATCAAGCCTGGCATTGTCTCTGACTATCAACAGGCAGTGAGGTAACGTATGCAAAGAGCTGAAACTAGCATGGGCGTTGTCTTTTTTCCGGCTTTTGACTGGGCTATTTCTCCCACCCATCCGGAACGCCAGGAGCGTCTGCTGTATACCATGGACCAGCTCAAGGAAGAAGGAATCTTCGACATTCCCGGTATCAGCGAGTACAAGCCGGAAGTGGCCAGGATGGAGGATGTGCGCCGGGTCCATTTCTGCTTTCCGGATACCGGTTCCAATTTGACCAGCTCGCATTTGATTTCCGCCGGCGGGACCATCAAGGCGGCCAAACTGTTCATGGACAAGCAGACGGACAAGAGTTTCGCCCTGGTCCGCCCTCCGGGGCATCATGCCATGAAGACCGTCCATGGCGGCCGGGGATTCTGCAACGTGAACATGGAAGCGATCATGATCGAGTATCTGCGGGACCACTACGGAGTCAAAAAGGTGGCCATCGTCGATACGGACTGCCATCACGGCGATGGAACCCAGGATATCTACTGGCATGATCCGGACACCCTGTTTATCTCCATGCATCAGGACGGGCGGACCATGTTTCCCGGCTCCGGCTTCCCGGGAGAGGTGGGCGGACCCAAAGCCCTGGGCAGCACGGTGAATATACCGCTTCCCCCGAATACGGGCGACGAGGGTTTTTTGTATGTGCTAGAAAACGTGGTTCTGCCCATTCTGAAGGATTTTCAGCCCGAGGTGGTCATCAATTCAGCAGGCCAGGACAACCATTTTACCGATCCCATCACGAACATGAACTTTTCAGCCCAGGGATATGCCGAACTGAGCCGCCTCCTGAACCCGGACATCGTCGTCCTGGAAGGGGGGTATTCCATCCAGGGGGCCCTGCCCTATGTGAACCTGGGGATCATTCTTTCCCTGGCCGGCCTGGATTGGAGCTATTGCAAAGAACCGGACTTCGATCCCCGCGCCTTGAAGCAGGAAAAGAGAATAACCGATTATGTGAAAAAGGTCTCCGAAGCGGTTCTAGAGCAGTATCATTCCCCGGATAGCGGCGCGATTTCCCGGGAGCGGGAGGGCGAATTCTTTGTCCGTTCAAAGGAAATATTTTACGACACCTCTTACATAACCGAACGGCAGCGGGAATACCTCCTGGACTGCGATCACTGCTCCGGGTTGCTGCTGGTGGAGTCATCTTCCAGCAGGACCAGGAATTGTCTGGGGCTGGAGGTGCCCAGAAACAGCTGCCAGAAATGCGCGGATCTGGGACACAAGATGTTTGAACAGAGTCAGAAGGAGGGGCGGTTTTCGAATATCCAGTTTATAGACCGCATCCGCAGGGAAAGCTACCGCTATAGAATTTAAGCAAAAGGGCCTGAAGTGAAGCGAAAGTCGGGCTTGTTTGATTTACGATTTGCAGGAATGCTTTTGCTTAAATCCTATATATGGTTTTGATATTCAAAGCCATTTTCTTTTGTTTTTTTCTCTCCCGAACCCATCAGGAGTCCGGGTTTGGATTTTTGCATTCCGAGCTGAACCGAATCCCCTCCGGACGGACTTCCGCCCGCTTCCCGCCTGGAAACTCCACAACCTTGCCCCAGGATTTCCTCGTCCAGGCCCGGTCCAGGTTGAACAGGGCATCGGCCCGGGGCTGCCCTGGACCGAGTCTTTGCACGATGTCTCTGTACCAGCGCAGTCGCAGGGCCGGAAGGTTTTCTTCAAGCCCTGCCCGGTCGATGCTGATGCGGCTGGGGCCCGTTCGTTCGAAACGGCCAAGTTCGTGCAGTTTGACGGTCCAGAATGTGTCATCGAGCCTGGCCTGGCGCCAGAGCTGGGCCACGCTCTGAAGATAGTTCGGGTTTTCCGCAAGGAGCCCGGGCAGGATGTTTTGCCGTATCCGGTTGCGTTTGTAGTCTGGATCCAGATTGGAGCGGTCTTCCTGCCAGGACAGGCCGAGTTCCCTCACAAAGCAGACCAGGCGTGCCTTCGGGGTCAGGAGGAAGGGCCGCAGCAGGGTTGATTCCGGGTTCCAGGCTTCCATTCCGGCCAGGGCGGGCCAGCCGGTTCCCCGCAGCTGGCGAAGGATGGAGTCTTCGGCCAGATCATTCAAATGATGTCCCGTCAAAAGCAGATCCGCCCCGGTCTTTCGTAGAACACCCCTGAGAAAACGGTATCTGAGCCTCCTGCCGGCTTCTTCGATGCCCAGCCCTATCCTGGCGGCATAGGTTCGCACCCGGGTTGAGCCCAGGATGCAGGGGATTGCAAGGGAGGTGCATGTTTGGCGGGCGGCCTTGGCCTGAGGACCGGAATCTTCCCTGAGGTTGTGGTCCAGGTGGGCCGCAAATACACGGCTCTGCCAGCGGTCCTGCATTATTCTGCAGAACAGGGCCAAACCGGTTGAATCCACACCCCCGGAGAAGGCGATCAGGATGGTTTTGCCCTGCACCTCCAGGTCCAGTTCCCTGCGGATGAATTTTTCAACATCCAGACAGAGATGGGCAGCTTCAGGAGAGAGGTCCTGAAGAGTAAACATACCTTCACCCGTTTATTTCTGCAAGGATACCTTCCAGCTGGTCAAGGGCATAGATGCGTTGCTCCCGGGTCAGCGAACCGGTGCAGGTGCAGCGCAATGTGTTTCTGGCCCTGACCAGGAGCTCCAGCTTGAGGCAGGTTTTTCCGGTCTCCAGGCTGAGGACATAGGGGCCGCAGCTCTGGAGGTGCTCCTGCTGGGTCGGGGTCAGGATCTCTTTGGGGACTTCGAACCAGTAGATGTCCTTGATGGCCCCCTGGCGGCCCGTTTGCTCCAGTTTGCTGCGCAGGCTCTCCATCCAGGCCGGGTCCAGCTCGTCCAGGACAAACATTCTCATGATTCGGCCGTTCCTTTTTTACTAAATACGGCTTCCCGCAGCCAGGTGTACCAGGGCCCAAGCCCTTCTCCGGTTCCGGCGGAAAGGGTGAAGACCTCCAGGTCCTTGTTCAGGGCGCGGGCCCCTTCCCGGGCCCGCTTCAGGTCGAAATCAAGATAGGGCAGCAGGTCGGCTTTATTCAGGATCATGACCTGGGACCCAGAGAACATGGGCGGATACTTCTCCGGCTTGTCGTCTCCCTCGGGCAGGCTCAGCAGGGTAACCCGGAAATCCTCGCCGAGTCTGAATTCGGCCGGGCAGACCAGATTGCCGACATTTTCGATGAACAGGATGTCCAGGGTCGCAAGATCGAAGCTGCCCAGGGCGTTATGGATCATGGCGGCGTTCAGGTGGCAGCCACCCTGGGTGTTGATCTGCACGACCTCCGCCCCGGTGCCTGCAATCCGCTTCGCATCGTTGGAGGTCTGGAGATCGCCTTCGATGACACCCATTGAAAACTCCGCCTTCAGATCTCGCAGGGTCCGTTCCAGGAGGGTCGTCTTGCCGGCCCCGGGAGAGCTCATGAGATTGACCACCAGGACTTCCGCCTGTGCAAAGAGGGCTTCCAGCTCCTTAGCCCCCAGGGCGTTTGACTCCAATACATCCCGTATGACCGGTATTTTCATGTTTGGCCTCTCTTGTTTCTTTTACTCTGCATCGATGTAGTCGATGGAGAACTCCCGGCCGGAGAGGACACTATGCCCGGAGTCCCGGCCGCAGACAGGACAGGGAAAGGTGAAAAACAGGGTCTCGTCCCCTTCCGCAGAAAACTGGTGCCGGCAGTTTCCGCAGGCCAGGGTCAGGGGAATCGTCTCTATTTCCAGGTCAGCCCCCTGGAGCGGGGTGTCCTTGATCAAGGCTTCGAAAGCGGTTGACATGACCTCCGGGACGACGGCCGTGAGGCGGCCGGTTTTCAGTTTGACCTTCAGCAGCCGCTCGACCCCGTGTTTGTGCATCTCCTGCCGGACAATCTCCAGCAGGTTCTGGGCTAAAGACATTTCGTGCATGAATACTTACGATCGGAATACATTAAGTCTTTCCTGGCTCGACAATTTTCCTGTAATATTTTTTATATCTGAAAATGTTCCGGTCTGCCGGAACATTTTCAGATGAACATGCCGTTTTCGTATATGACCCGGGTTTCGCCGGACTTGAGTCTGGCCGTGACCTTCTTTTGCTCAGTGTTCACCAGATCCCAGTGCAGGGCGGAGTCGTTGAACCCGAGTTCCTGTTTGAGGTCGCTGTTCAGCCTGCCCCCGCCTTCCAGATAGGTCTCGGAGTAGGAAGCGCCCAGGGCGATGTGGCAGTTTCCGTTTTTGCCGCCGAAGTTCTCGTCAAAGAGGGTGTGGGCCATGAATCTGTCTATCTTCGAGAAACGGATGTCGGTCAGGGAAAACTCACCGATCTTGTCGCTGTTCTGATCGAGATCAAGCTGCTTCTTCACGAATTCTTCGCCTGTCCCGGCCTGAACCGAGGCGACCCTTCCCCTGGAAAATTCCAGTCTGAGGTCCTTGACCAGATTGCCGCTGCGAAAGGAGGGCTGGTCCATGAAGAAGTATCCTTCGGTACCCCGCCAGTCCGGAGAGGTGAAGATCTCGAAACTGGGGATATTGTGCCCGGAGATGCCCACCCATTTCCGTTTCGTCCCGGGCCTGATCTTCAGGTCGCAGTTCTCGGACTGGAGGTGGAGAGAGTCTATCTCCAGGGAAGTCAGATACTCCTTGATCGTTTCGGCCTTTTCGAAAATACCCTGCCATTTTTGAATGGGATCTTGACTCTGGAGATAACAGGCCTTGACGATTTGCTCGGCGTATTCCTTTTCCGAAAGCCCCGCCTGTTTGGCCAGTTCCGGGGTGGGCAGCAGGCAGAGAGTCCAGCCGAACTGTCCGTTGTTTTCCCGGTTGTCCAGGATGTCCCTCAGTTTTTTCCTGGCCACGACCGAGGTCCCGATCTTTTCCGGATCGACATCCTGCAAATGTGTCAGGGATTCAGGGGCCAGAAGGGAAATGGCTCCGTTTAAACTGTGCATGAGGGTCTCGTCACCCGGGGCCACGAATTCCAGCTGCTCGAAACAGGCGTGGGAGAAGAAAGAGTGTTCAATGGCCGGTGACCCGTTGGCCCGTTGGACGGGATTGTACCCACGGCGGATGAGTTTCTCAAAGAGAATTTCGCATAACTTCCGGGCCGGAAAGTCGTATCTGATGAGGACGATGTCCCCCCGGGCGAAGTCCTGCTCCCGGGCGGTCTGCATGCCCCAGATCAGGATCTCCGCGTATCTGTCGAGTTGTTCCTGGTTGAGCATCACGGTCTCTCCTTTGTCATGAAAAAAGGGTTGGCTTTTTCCGGCCAACCCTGTCCATATCCGGAAAAAAACTTAACAGGTTAGGGGTTTTTCAGCCTGCTTTCCTGGGGAAAGAGGGGGAGATAGCGGTAGGCCAGGCTGATGACCAAAGCGGAGTAGGCGACGACCATCAGGGAGGTGGCCCATTCCGTCCAATTGGGGATGTACAGGGCCCACTGGTCAAAAGGCATGACCGGAATGGCCAGAGCCTGGACCGTGAACACGAAGCGATTGATGACGACCCCGACACAGGTCAGAATGGCCGCGGCATAGAGCAGACCCGGGATATTGCGCAGCCTTGGGGTGATGAGCATGACTGCCGGAATGATTCCGCCGAGCCCGATCTCCAGCCAGAGCAGTCCCTGTCCGTAGTTCTCGTTGAACATCTCGTCAAAGGTGAAACCCATTTTGGGCAGGGTACCCGTGGCCCAGGCCCAGGTGTCGATGAGCTTGAAGAAGACGTAAATACAGAGCAGGAATCCGGATATCTTGCCCATCAGGGATTTGACCCTGAAGTCGACGAGTCTGCGGCCGGTGATCTTTTCCACCAGGGTGGCGATGAGCATGATGAAGACCGGACCCGAGGCAATGGCCGAGAGGATGAACAGGAAAAAGGTCCAGGGCCAGATGAAGAAACCGTCCCGAAAGACAAACGGCCGGCCGAAGAGGACCCCGTACATCCCGCCCAGGGATCCCTGGTGAAAAAAGGAGAGGAAGGTGCCCACCCCGGCGAACAAGGGCATGTAGATGTGGAAATTATGGGCCAGGTGATCGAAGAAGGACACTCTCTTGATCTGCCGGTTTTCCAGGACGATGGGCACGAACTCGATGGTCAGGATGACGAGGTAACAAGTGATGCAGAAGATCACCTCGGTCAGCATGGAATGGACATTGGCGTGCCAGTAGCCGAACCAGGCCCGGATCGGCTGGCCGATATCCAGGGCCAGTATCATCATCGCACCGGAGTAGCAGAGAAACCCGACCACAACGGCCAGATTGATGATGTGCTTGAGTTGATCGATCCTGAGCAGGTACTTGAGAAACCCGCTGAAGAAGGCCCCGGCCCCCAGGGCGATGACTGCCAGATCAAAAGTGATCCAGAGCCCGAACCCGAAATAATTGTCCAGCCCGGTCACCCCCAGGCCGTTGTAGAGAATGTTGGCCGCGGCAATCACCCCCCAGAGGATGATAAGCCCCAATAAACCGAGCCAGATCACAAATTGATTGAAGGTGCAGCGCTTGGTCCCTTCAGGTATGAATTCGGCGTCAATCATGGTTCAGCTTCCCCTTTGCGTTTCCTGTTGCACGCGGTTGTCACCCTGCTGCCTGACCCAGGCCCTCTTGCTCAGATAGTAGATTTGGGGTTCCGTGCCCAGTTTTTCCAGCAGACGGAAGGCATACCGGCTTTTGGACAGTTTGTGGACGGTGTGGTCCGGGTTGTGCAGGTCCCCGAAGTAAATGGCTCCGGTGGGGCAGGCTTCGGCACAGGCCGTGGTGTAGGCCCCTTCCGCAAGATGTTCCGGGTCTTGCCCCTTGTACCTGGCCTCTTCCTTGGCCATCTGGAAGCGGTGATGGCAGAAGGAGCATTTCTCCACTACCCCCCGGGGGCGGGTGGAAACAAACGGGGTCAGGGTTTTTTCCATGCCTGCCGGCCAGACCGGGTCGAACCAGTTGAAGACCCTGGCGTGATAAGGGCAGGCGGCCATACAGTAGCGGCAGCCTATGCAGCGGGGGTAGATCTGGCTGACGATTCCGCCTTCCTCGTCTTTGGTGGTGGCGATAACAGGACAGACCGTGGCGCAGGATGGGTTTCCGCATTGCATGCAGGGCCTTGGCAGGTAGGCGCTGTCGTGTTCGGGAAATTCTTTATGATTGGAGAGCTTGTAAACGATCAGCCAGTGCAAGTCGCGCAGCCGGTCAAAGGGTTCAGGATTCGGAGGGATGTTGTTTTCAGCCTGGCAGGCCACGACACAGGCACCGCAGCCGGTGCACTTGTCAATATCGATGACCATGCCCCATCTGATCTCGAACTCGTGATGTATTCGCATTGATTCCGACATGCTGAGCGCCTCTGGGAATTTAAGATTGAATATGGATACTGACAGTCGTCATAAGCCGGGGATTGTCGGTGCTTGGACGTGAACTCACCCATCTACCCGGTCACTGCAGAGCTTGAAATCCTCATGTAGACTGCGGTTTCAAAATTTTTTGTTCCCCGTATTCGGGCAAGTTTACGTTCAATCACCGTTTTCGTACAGAGACTGGTCAGGCCGCATTTTTCACTTTGAATCCGGCGGCCGAATAGTAGCTGATCCCCGACCCCGGCTCCTGTTCCACGGACAGGAGGTTGTTGACGTTGTCGCCTTTGTCGCGGCTGAACGCGTCCCAGTCTGTGTGCCCGAAGCCGCTGGGGGCGGCAACGACTCCGGTCATGACGCCCTCGTCTATCAGGATGCGGGCCGTAAATGTCCCGGCCCTGGAGGTGAAGACCGCCTTTTGCCCCTCTCGTACCCCGAGACTGCCTGCAGTCCGGCTGTTGAGCCTTACCGAGAGGAGGGAGTCTGATAATTCTTCCTCGCGAAGGGTTTTCAAGCCAAACGGGGTCAGGCCGGTCCGGGAGGAACCGGTTTTGAAGTTTGTTTCCACGGCCAGTCCCGGGGAGTCCGTGTCCGGGATATGAGCCTGACACATGGCTTTGATGTCCTTACTCCAGAGTCTTAGCCCGGACTGGGCCACGCCTGCGGTCCCGGTCCAGGTCTGCCCGGAGAGCAGTTCTTCCCAGTCGGCCCCCAACCTCTTGGCCCTTGTCCGCAGGAGTTCGGCAAAGGAGCCAATCTCGAGGTTGAAGCCCAATTGTCCGGACAATTCAAGAACAAGGTCCGCTGTCTCCCTGGAGTCGGTCTGAGGCGGGAGCACCGGCCCGGACAGGGAGTAGTTGCTTGTTGGTGAGGCAAAGGGCGTGAAGCTGTCGTCGAGGCGTTCCAGGAAATAGGGACTGGGCAGGATGAGATCGGACCGGGCCGCGGTTTCATCCATAAACTGGCTGAAGCTGACTCTGAAAGGGACCGCTTCGAAGAATTTCCCGGTTTTTCCGGGGTCAGGCAGGGAATAGAGAGGATTCGCCTCGTGCACGAAGAGGACCTCGGGCCTTTTGGTCCTGCCCTGGAGGCAATCCTCAATGTAAGCCAAGAAGTCTTGCGACTGCAGGTCTGCAAAATCCCGGGCTGCAGGAAGGATTTTTTCCGGGAAAGGCAGGCACCTGAGCCCTCCCTCGGTGTTGATTCTGCCCAGGAGGATATTCAGGCTGAGTCCGGCGAAGAAGGTAAACCCCGGTGCCCCGCCGCCGTCGGCCGAACCGGAGATGATCAGGGGGCGGGAGGCCCGGGTCAGCTTTCGGGCCAGGTCGCGGATCTCTTTTTTGCCCAGCCCGGTTTTTGCGGCGGCTCGATCCGGGTTATAGTGAGTCCGGATGAATTCCCGGTATTCGTTAAACCCGTCCACCCCGCCCTGCGGCCGGGTGCCCTGCTCCAGGAGGTGGTAGGCCAGGGCCAGGGACAGATGGCCCGAGGCTCCGGGTTTGATCGGCAGCCAGGAATGGGCGACCGCGCCGGTGTTGTTCTGGACGGCCCCGGCGTAAATGACTTCTGCCTGGCCCCGGCCGAACAGGACCTGGCTTCGGACCGGAGTTCCCCAGGACTCCAGGATGTCCGCTTCCAGGGCCAGGACCAGGTCGCTGTTTTCCTGGTCGTAACCGACAGCGCCCTGTCCCTGCATCATTTGCCTCCAGGTTCGATGCTGGTTTTGGGCGTCGCCTGGAGGGAAGTAGAAGTGCCCGGAACCCATTTGCTTCAGAAAGCCGGAGAGAATCTCCCGGGCTGAACCGGTTGTATCGCCGCTCAGACAGGCCAGGCCGTCCGGACGGCCCTGGAGGGGTTTCAGTTTTTGGATGAGCAGTTCGAGGCCCTTTTCCCAGGAGATCGGCCTGAACCGGCCGTCCTTGTCTTTGCGAAGCGGAGTCTTGATCCTGGCCGGAACATACATGAGCTGAA
>JAIPDR010000068.1 GCA_021737615.1 Desulfohalobiaceae bacterium
CTTCGAAGCACAGAGGGCAAACTGGATACTAGAAGTTAAAGACCTTGGCCTCTGCGGCCAGGGCAATCAATTCCCCTCCGGTCCCCAGGCTCATGTTGGAGTAAAACCCTGCCTCGTCAACCTGACGGGCCTTGGCGCAGGGAGTTTAGACAGCGATCGGGACCCTGTGCTCCACTAGATAGGGCAGGTAATCTTCGGCACAGTCGTTGGTGCCGGTCTTGAGCGTGAGGTCTCTGCTTTTATCGGCCCATCTGACCCCGTCGTTGATCAGGCAGATATCCGCCCTGTGTCCCTGGGAATGAGCGATCTTGGCGAACTGAAAACACCGGGTCGCTTCCTCGTTGCCGTCCTTGCTCAGGATAAACAGAAAATTGGCCATTTACTTCCCTCCTGTGGAATCTAAGGTTACTGAAATCGACAAGGCTGTGTATCGCCCTTTCAATTCGTCCACCTTGATAGCTCTAAACCTGTCATCGACCAAGGTCAAGGGGGATGAGCGGGGTTTAAAAGGGAAGCAGAGGAAGGGTAATCTGGGAAATGTGCAGGGATAGCGGTCCGGGCCTTGACAACCTTCAGCCATTGGCGTCCCTTTTCGGCGATGATGCGGGCATCATCCGGGAGCATCGGCGGCAAGAGAGGTCAGGCCCGGTAGGGTTCTGTCAAGCAGCAGGCCGAAAGGCCCGGGGTTTTGGACTGTTCAATAGGGGGTCTGACCCAGGCAGCCCCTGCAGATCGGACCGTCCACAGCCGTGTACGGTTCGCCGCAGCCGGGGCAGGGCGCGATGGGGCCGCTGGAGCTTTTTTCCAGAAAGCGCTCGGATATGCCGACAGACTGGATCCCGAACAGTTCCTCCCCGGCCAGGCCGATCTCTTCCAGGAGCCTGTCGGAATCCTGCTCCTGCTTGGACTTTTTCTTCAGCAGCCAGGTCTCGATCTCGGGCCATTGCCTGAGTTTCAACGGATCGATGAAGACCCGCCAGCCTTGGCCGGTGTACTTGTCATAGAGGGCAAGGGCGAAGCGGCCGGTTTCGGCCAGGCGGATGCGGCCGTTGCCGTAGGTGCACAGCGTCAGAAGCTGCACAGCGTCCGGTAGGCATTTGGCCGTCTCCACGAAGACCTCGAACAGGGTCCCTTCTGGCAGCCTGGCTCTGGCCTTTTCCACCATGTAGCCGCCGATGAGCAGACCAGGGGCCGCGCAGCCGTGAAATTCCCTGGTCAGCTCCTTGAACTCCTCATAACTGTGATTCCCGACGGGTTGAGCCGCCCGGACAGTGCTTTCTGCAGTGTACATGTCTTGTTCCTTCAGGCCTCAGAGCAGGTCACTCCCGCGAGGTTCAAAGGTTGTTCTTCCAACAGTCGTCTGGTCAGCCGGCTCAAACCCGGATAAAAGTCCCGGGATGCATTCTCCTCGACCTTGTCCGCAAACAGGGGAAACCAGGCCCCGATGTGGTTTTGCAGAAACAGTCCCAGTCTGCGCCGATAGAACTGCGCCTCCTGTGGATCCTGACTGTTGCCCTCTCGGAAACAGAGGTAGGCCAGGAACTCCAGCTCCGCGGCTACGTGGTCCGGAGGGCTCCTGAAATCCGGAGACATCTCCAGGCCGGTTTCCCGGTATATGCGGTCGACTTCGACGGTCGAGCGGCCCATCATCAGCCCTTCGGACTCCAGATACACCGAACCGAACGGCGGGGCTCCAAGCTCGAAGGGTCCGACAAACAGCCTGGAGTATTCCCGGAGCAGCTCCTGACCGTCCCCATCCTCCAGCTCGGACAGCACCTGCCCGGCTGCGGCAGCCATTTCTGAACTCAATGGGCGCAGCAGTTCCGGCAATTCGCGAAGGTTCCCGGGCAGCTCCGGGTCAGGCTGATAATAGCCGGCAGCCAATCGAAAAAAGAGTTCACCCAGCCTGTTCCCCTGCTCAGGAAGCGCGTCCTGATCAGTCATAGACAACTCCGTTTGTTCATGGTTTGCGTTATTAAGCGGATTGTTCAGCGGCAGCGGAGGAACCCTTCGGTTCTTCCGGCATGTCGTCGAGGTTCAGGTAGCGCTCTCCCAGAGAGTATAGCAGGAGCATGACACACAAGGCAAGGACAACCACCAGGATCTCCCAGGCACTGGGAGCATAGGACAAGACTTCGGGAAGACCCTCCGCCTTGGGCCCGACCGGCCTGACCTGCCCTCCGATCAGGATCTGCATGTGCACCGCAAAGATGCCAAGCAAGGTGATGATCGAGGCCAGGGTCTTGGCCCAGTTGGTTCGCCGCAGGCCCGGGCTGAGCATCAGGGCGTAAGGCACCACCAGAAAGAGGATGAGGCTGAAGTTGATGGCCGTGGCGAACTCGGGATAGGTGGTTCCGGAAGCCAGGGCCAGCTTGAGGACGTAAAAGATCAGTGTGAGCCCGATAACAAAGGCGAACTTGCGGCTAAGCAGGTCCATGGCCGATTCGGTGACCCGGGAACAGGTTCCCCGGGCCCACTTGCAGACATTTATGTACAGAATAATGGCGGCCATGCCGGAGAGCAGGGCGATGACCAGGCAGAACACCGAAATGAAGGGACCGAAGTAGGTCGGCCTGGCCTCGGTCAGCCCGAAGATAGAGCCGAGCATCAGGGCGGCAAAGGCCGCACAGAGCATGGAGGCGATACCCAGATATCGACTGGAGGCGGAGTGGCGGTCCCCCTGATGCATTTTCCAGAATTCGACAAGCAGAAAGATCAGTTCCAGACTATAGAGGGCCCCCATGTACCAGATGGGGGAGGTCAGGTTCGGTGAGAATATGAAATAAATCATGTGCAGCGGGGACCCCAGCTCCAGGCCTATGGAGATAAAGGCGGCCACCAGGGTGGCGATAGCCAGAAAAACCAATCTCTTGGCCAGGGGCTGGTACTGCTCGAGATTGAAGACAAGGGGCATCGAGGCCACCAGGGTCAGACCGGTGCTGGTCAGGGCCAGGAAAACATAGGCCCCCAGGGGCAGGGTCCAGATGAGGACATCGTTGGCATTGAACAGGTAATGCCCCTGCACGAAGAGCTTGCCAGCGGCAAACAACCCGACGGCTATGCCGGCCAGAAGGAGGATCATCCAGGGGATGTAGAGATTTCTTGCATTACTCATGAAACATCTCCTTTGGTCTGGGTATAGGTTCCAGGATTGAAGCTCCGGATATAGTAGACCTTGGGCCCCGTGCCCAGGTGCTCCTTGAGCCGGTAGGATCTGTATTTGCCCAGCAGCTTGCTGACTGCGCTGGAGGGATCGTCCAGGTCGCCGAAAATACGGGCATCAGCCGGGCAGGCCTCTACACAGGCAGGCAGGAGCCCTTTCGTCAGACGATGGTCGCAGAAGGTGCATTTCTCGACCACGCCCTTGGGCCGGATTTCGTCCAGGGTGCTTCCCCGTTCCGGATTAAAGTAGGGTGTGGAGTGCCCGTTGACCGCGGTGACCATTTCCCTGGCCGAGCTGGTGCAGCCCTCTATGAGCACCTCTTCGGAACGCCATTGAGGATGGGATTTTTGCCAGTTGAAATAGATGACGCCGTAGGGGCAGTTGAACATGCAGTACTTGCAGCCGATGCATTTGTCCGGATCGTGCATGGTGATGCCGCCTTCGATCTTGTGCAGGGCCCGGGTCGGGCAGCCGCGCACGCAGGGCGCGTTATCGCAGTGATTGCAAAGAGTCGGGATGTAGTGGTAGCGAACGTTGGGGAAGGTGCCCACTGTTTCCGTGATCTTGTAAGACCAGTAGATGCCCTCCGGGGTATTGTTCTCGGTCTTGCAGCCGATGATGCAGGCCCCGCAGCCGACGCACTTCTGGTGGTCGATGACCATTGCCCATTTCGTCATGTCATGTCCCTCCTTAATCCTTGACGATCTTGACCCGGGTGGTCCCGTAATAGGCCGAGGCGCCGCTCAGCCGGTCATAGTCGGCCGGAATGATGTAGTTGTTGTTGCCTCCGCGGGGCTTTCGGCCGAAGACCTTCGCGGCCAGGTGGCCGTAGGCCCAATGGCCCTGTCCATAGCATTTGGCCACCGTACCCGGCCGGACACCTTCCCACAGTTTGGCTGTGCAGCCGATTTCTCCGGTTGGAGAAATGATCTTGATGGGGTCGCCGTCTTGCAGGCCCAATCTCTTGGCGTCTTGGGGGTTGATCTTGGCCACGTCGGCATATTTCTGCTCCCCGGGGTCCAGATCCTTGAGCTCATGGTACCAGGAGCAGTTGGCGGTCCGGCCCTCCCGATTCAACCTGGATTTGTGATCCACGAAGAGAAGCGGATACTCAGAGGGATCCCCGTGAACATACGGTTCCTCGTAATGGGGCACAAAGGCCGGTTCACCGCGGGCTTCGTAGTTGCAGACCTCCAGGACCTGATTCACGCTGGTTCCATGCTTTTCGGCATGTTTTTCCAGGGCCTGCTTCAGGGTCTCTGAGTAGAACTCGAACAGGCCGGTCTTGGTCTTCATCTTGCCCCAGCGCTCCCTGTAGGGATAGGGGTCGGAATTGGAGACGCCGATTCGCTTGAACTCCTCCCAGCCGTCGATCTTGTCCCCGCCTTCCCATTTTGCCGGATTCCAGAGTTTCTCAGTGGCGATCTTGACTGCGTACTCGGCGAATTCCTTTTCATTCTCCGGGGGCTTGCCAGTTTCCGGGTCCAGGAATTTTTCCACATGATAGCGGTGCAAGAGATCAAAGCCCTTGTCAGCCAGCTTTATGCCGATGAGATAGGGGATTTCGGTCTCATCGATTTTGTAGTCGAAAGGCAGGTCGACAATGGGCTGCTGCAGGACCACGTGCCGATAGCCGTGGCCGTGCGATTTGGTGTAGCCCCATTTTTCGAACTGGTGGTGGGTGTCCGGCAGGACGATGTCCGCAAACCAGGAGAATTCGGAGGCATTGGTGGTGATGTGGGTCAAAAAGGGAATCTTGGCCAGGGCCCTGTCCCAGCGCTGTCCTTCCGGAGCCGAGAAATTGAAGTTGTTCATGTAGGCTATGGCCACTTTGATCTCGTTGGGGTCTTCATCCAAAATACCGTCTGCGGCCCGGTTGGTGTTCACCCCGCCTCCGGATTTGCCTTTTTTCAGGCAGGGAAATTCCAGCCTGCCGCGCTGGTCGATCTTCTCGTGGTCCTTGCCTGACTTGGCGATTTCGTCCAGGTATTCCGAGTAATCGGGAAACCCTTTTGAATAAACCTTATTGGCTTTGAGGGTGCCTCCTACGTTGTCCACCGCCCCGACCAGACCGTTCAGGGCATGGCAGGCCATAGCGGCGTAGGCGCTGCGCACCTGCATGCACGGGCCGCCGCCGACCCAGGACATGACCCGGGGAGCGGCCCGGGCAAAGTCTATGGCCACGCTGCGGATTTGTTCGGCCGGAACCCCGGCCTTTTCCGCGGCCCACTCCGGGGTCTTGTCCTTGAGTTCGATATTCCACCACTTGACCAGGCCATGGGTGTATTTTTCCAGAAACATGCTTTCGTCAACCGTTTGACCGGCAGCGAAACGGTTGGTTCCGTCGCTGAAATCGCCCACGAAATCACGGAACCACAGGCCCTCGGTGAGAATGGCGTGGGCCATGGCCACGGCGATGGCCCCGTCGGTTCCAGGCTTGACCGGAATCCATTCGTCAGCCTTGGCCGCCGTGGCCGACAGCCTGGGTTCGACAATGGCCACCTTGGCCCGATCCAGGGCCTTGCCCCAGGCCTTGCTGTAGTAGGAAACCTGCCGGTTCGCAGCCAGGGGGTCCGCCCCCCAGAGCAGGATGTAGCGGGTGTTCTCCACATCGTACTGCCGGTAGGCCCACAGCCCTTCCGTATAATAGGGGCCGAACTTCTCCCCTTCGGCGCACAGGGTGCTGTGGGAGATGTTGTTGGGAGAACCGATGATTTTGGTCATGGAATCGTAGAGCACATCCCGCATGTAGGTATAGCGGCCGCGCAAAAGCAGGTACTTGTGTGTTTCATTGTTTTTGCGCAGCTCCATGATCTTCCCGGCAATGGTCTCCAGCGCCTCGTCCCAGGATATGGGCACGAAACCAGGATCCTGATCCCGGCCCTTCTGGGGGTTGGTCCGCTTCATGGGCACCTTGATGCGGTCCGGGTCGTAGACCTGCTGCAATCCAAAATGCGATCTGGGGCAGCTGGCCCCCATGTTCACCATGGAATGAGGGTTGCCGCGGACCTTGACCGCCCGTCCGTCCACGACGTAGACCTGCTTGGAACACCAGGAGGTGCAGCCCTGGCAATTGGCCGGAAGCCATTGCCCGGCTTCTCCAGGTACCGCGGCCCGGGCTTGATCCGTCCGGACAAAGGCCCGCAAAGCGGGCATCCCGCCCATGACCGCACCTGCAGCCAAAGAACCCTTTACAAAAGATCTGCGAGACATAGTTGCGATTGGGGCTGATTTGTTGCCATCGAATTGGTGTTTCATAAATCGTCCCTTTTGTTTTGGTTCATGTTCATGTTGGCTGATCCGCCTGCTTCATCCGTTTTTTCCCGATTCCAGCAGCGCCCGAAGGCAAATGCGTAATTCCTGGCTCGAACAGGGCTTGCGCAAGACCGCGAATATATTTCGGCGCATGGCTTCCTTCAATTCCGGATGATATGTCCGGCTGGACAGGATAATGGCTGAGCATGCGGAATGTGATTGAAACAAGCGCTGGAAAAAACGATCATCCAGGACCACGGCGTCGAGATCGGCGATAAGGGCAGGTATGCCCTTTGCCCCGGACAGGGCCTGCAGGCAGTCGTCAGCGGTGTCCACCGGCCAACGACGGCATCCAGCCTCCGTGAACACAGTGTCAAGCCAGTCACTCGTCTCTTGGTCCGCTCCCAGCACAATGACCCATTGTTCATCCATTTATGCCTCTTATACCAGAAGTTGGCCTAATTTGCGGTTTGTATCTGCCTTCAATGAAAGCTTATAGAAATCATGCAGGATAGGAGCTTCACTTTGGGCCAACTTCTGGTATCTACTTGATAAAATGAATGAAAATACAATTTTCAAGATGTCTTGTTCTTCGTATCCGGTCACGTTTAAGTCCAATGACTGTTTTTGTTCAGAGACGAACGATACCGCAGGCCAAGCAGCAGACAAAAACGGTTTTCATTTTTAGATGAGCAAATCACATGCCGTCGTACAGCCGGTAGGCATCGGGTAGGGACTTTTGCATTTAAAGATTCGATATGATGAGAAATTATTAGAAAATCAAGCAGTGAGGGATGAAATAAGCGGGAGGGGCTCGGCTCGGAAAATGTGTCCAATATCAAAACACTTTGAGGTGTTCTGTTGGATTAAATAGTTTTTCCGAAATCTTATGTCATGTATATTTTCTGAACACAAAGCGTCCTGTCCAGAGGATGGACAGGCGATGGATGGCTGTGTCTTCCGGCTAGGATTCCTGATCGATCTTGAATTTTTTCATTTTGCTGTAGAGTGTGCTCCGGCCGATGCCCAGTTTTTCCGCGGTCAGCTTCTTGTTCCAGGCGCATTCTTCCAGTTTCTGCAGGAGCAAGTCTCTTTCATAAGAGCGCATGGTTTTTTCGTTGGTGGGATTTTTCCACTGCTCATGGAGCTTGTCAGGCAAATCCGCCGGTTTCAGGCAGTTATCCCGGGCCATGATGGTGGACTGTTCCATGACGTTTTCCAGCTCGCGTATGTTTCCGGGCCAGGGATAGCGCAGCAGCAGCCGCATGGCTTGAGGGCTGATGTCCCGGATTTGTCTTCTTTCCCTGGCTGAGAAGCGGGCCACAAAATGACGGGCCAGAAGGGCGACATCGTTGCCCCTGGATCGAAGCGGGGGCAGTTGAATCGGGACCACTTCCAGCCTGTAGTAGAGGTCTTCGCGAAACCGGCCGGCTCTGACTTCCTCTAGCAGGTCCTTGTTCGTGGCCGCGATGATCCGCATATTAACGGAAATGGTCCTGCTTCCGCCGAGCCTTTCGAACTTCTGGGTCTGCAGCACGCGCAGCAGCTTGACCTGAACCTCGGGCGGGATTTCACTGATCTCGTCCAGGAAAACCGTTCCCCCTTCCGCCTTTTCGAATCGGCCGGGTTTGGCCGCTTCCGCCCCGGTAAAGGCGCCTTTTTCATGTCCGAAAAGCTCGCTCTCGATCAGGGTGGAGGGAAAAGCTGTGCAGTCTATGATCACAAAGGGCTTGTCCTTGCGCAGACTTTTATCGTGAATGGCCCGGGCCACCAGCTCCTTGCCGGTGCCGCTTTCGCCGTAAATGAGGACCGAGGCGCTGGTTGGAGCCACTTCGTCGATGAGATTGAAGATTTTCTGCATTTCAGGGTCCCTGCCGACAATATTGCCGTAGACCGGATTCCCTTCCAGGCGAGAGCGCAGGTCAAGCATTTCTTCCTCCTGGGCGGCGGCCCGAAAAATGCTGTCCGCGGTGTGGGCGATGATCAAGGCAACGAGATCGACTTCCTGGAAATCGCAGCCGCAATCCCCCGGGCAGGCGACGACCAGAGCCCCGAAAAGGTTATTGTGGCTGTCCAGGGGGATGACGGTCTGGGAGAAAGACTCTGCAAAGGTTTCGTCCACCAGTGGCGGGTGGAAGAGATCCGTCGATTTGTGGAGCGAGAGAGCAGGAAGGGCGGACAGGGTCGTTTCCAGGTCGCTCAGCAGCTTTTGGTCCTGTATGATCTCGCTCCCACTGCCGGAAAGCCGGAAAAGCCTGCTTCTGTCCTGGCTGTACAACAACAGGACCATCCGTTCACAGGTCAGGATTTCCCCGAGCTTGCCCACAAGACACCGCGCGACAGAGTCGAGCTGGGTCTGGGCGGATACACTGTGGATCACTTCATAGGCCTTGGAGAGCTGGTTGTGCATATGCTCCAGGCTTTCGGCCTGCTGCTGCAGACGCCTGGTATTGTCCTCCAGACGGGCAGCCATGTGATTGAAGGATTCAGCCAGGGAGGCAAACTCATCCCTGCCCTGGACCCGGACCCTCACTGCCGGTAAGTCCTTGCCCATGGCCTGCGTGGCCTCGAGCAGTGAATCCATGGGCCTGGTGATCCGGCGCATGAACAAGAGGCCGCCGGCCACTGCCGGAAGGAGAATGATCAGGGTGACCAGGCCGACTTCCAGCCAGAGTCGGTGCATCTCTGCCAGTAAGACATCCCTCTTGAATCCCATCCGCAGGGTCCCGGCCTTGCCCTCGAAAATCGGCCAGGCTATGTCCAGAAGATTTTTGTCGCCGTTCTCTGATTCCACGAGCTTCAGGCTGAATCCGTTCTGCGGCGACACACTGTTGACCTTCAGAAGGTCTTGCGGGAAACCTTTGTCAAAAGTGTGGGCCAGGAGCTGGCCTTGTCGGACCACGAAAATGTACGCCACGACCGGGTTGCTACGGCGGTGATTGTTCAGGGCCTTGTGCAGGCCCACGAGGTCGTTGATCAGAATAGAATTCGCGATATGCAGGGACAGGGAATGGGCCTGGTTCTCGGCCTGGGCCTTGAGGCTCGATCCGAGCGCTTCTGCGTAACGCTGAGAAGCCAGGATGGCCACCAGGAGACTGCTGATGACGACCAGGGAGGCTACTGCCAGAAGCAGGCTACCCTTGAGAGTTTTCGGGGCGATCCGCATTTGGTCCCTTTGTTTCAATGGTTCTGTTGATTCGCCGGATCGAATCATACCAGGAGTCTTTGGGAAGAATGAATCGCTCGATCTTGAGTCTGGACAAAATCCTTTTGCCTTCCGGGGTGGTGTGCATGCCCAGCAGAAGATCCTGAAGCTTCACCCGCAAAGCCGGCTCCAGGCCTGTGCTTACAACCAGCGGCGGTATTCCGAAGGGTTGAGAACGCTTAATGATTCTGGTTTCTTGTACAACCAATGATCCGTTTTTACGCATGAAATCCCAGATCAAACTGTCCACGGCCGCGGCGTCTACAAGCCCCCTGGCCACGGCCAGGATGGAGTTGTCGTGGCTGTAGGTGTAAATCGACTTTTTAAAGAACGTATCCGGGTTTCGACCCATCTGCTGCAGCCAGTGAAGAGGAACGAGCCGCCCGGAATTGGAGTCGGGATCGGTGAAGGCGAAAACGGCGCCCTCAAGGTCGGCCAGGGTTTGATAGGGGGAATCCTCATTGACGATCAGGTAGGAGCGGTAGGTGTGATCCGCCTCGATCCTGGGAGTGACCAGGAGTTCGAACTTGCTTCCTTTTTCGGCCAGGGCGTATGGGCCGGAGCAGATAAAGGCCAGATCGAGCTGTCCCTGAGCAAAGAGCCGGTTGATCTCGGCATAGGTCTTGCGCTGAACAAATTCCAGTTGAGTGTTTACCTTTTGGCTGACATAGCTGAAAAGCTCCAGATACAAGGAGTAAGTTTCCCTGGGCGAAACCATGGCTCCGGCGGCAGCCCGCAGCCGTTCGCCTTTTTTTGCCGTCATGTCCGAGTCCGGGAGCACGTCCTCAAAATCGACCACAACCGTGTCCACTTCAGGTGTTCGATCGCAGCCGCTCATCGCGGTAAAAAGCAGAAAAATCAGCCCCAAGAGGCTGAAACAGGACCTGACGAAGCAGCGTCTTTGAAAATTATGCATCGTTTATTCGGCCATTTATTTTTTGGGTCAATTATTTTTCAGGCAGCTCCGGCAAAGCCGGTCCGCAACAGAGAATCCCGGCTGATCAGGCCCTGGAAACGGCCGCCGGCGTCGACCACCGGCAGGCGTTTCAGGCCTTTGTCGATCATCAGGCCGATGGCTTCTTCGATCAGCATGTCGTCCTGCACCTTGGTCAATGAAGTGATCATGACTTCGCCGGCGGTGGTTTCACGTATTTGCTGCTGAAGATCTGTGCCCTCCTCATGCTGCTCGAAAGCGCCCTTGACTTTGGACAAAAGATTCCAGATGCCCTTATGCGTCGGTTTGAAGGAGCGCAGCAAATCGCGGTCCGAGATCAGTCCCAACAGCTTGTCCTCGGCGTCGACCACGGCCACTCGCTGAATATCGTTGTGGTCGATGATCTGGATCACTTCGCTGAGCGAGGTTTCGGGGGAGACGGCGTGTACATCCCGGCGCAGGATGTCTCCCACCCGTTTTATCTGCTTTACCTCGATCTCTTGAGTCTTAAAGGCCTTCCAGTCCGGTGCTTCGCGCATGACTGTGCAAAAAATGTCCAGCCGTGACAGGATGCCGGTCAGCCGTCCTTTCTCGTCCACTACCGGCAGGCGTTTGACGCCTTTGCTCAGCATGAGCTCGACAGCTTCGCTAAGCAGCCTGTCCTGGCCGATCAAGACCGCCGGCCTGGTCATGACCTCAACAGCCCGCCGGGTGGATAGTTGATTGAAAAGCGCTTCCCTGCGCCTCCGGCCGGATTCTTCAAGCAGGCCCAGGCGCAGGGGCAGGCCGCCTTTTCTGATCAAGTCCCCCTGGGTGATGACCCCGATGGGCCGGTTGTGCTCATCGACCACCGGGAGCCCGGTGAAAATCGAGGACAAGAGCGATCCGGCCGCTTCATCCAGAGGTGTATCAGGGCCGACGGTTTTGGGGTCAGAGGTCATGACATCCCGAACCATGAGTTGTCTGGGAAAAAATGTATTCTGGGTCCGGTGGCTGAGCACATTGAGGTCATGCAGGGCCAGGATGCCTTCACTGACCATTCCGTCCAGTTTGTCCAATATGAGTTCGGTTTCAGCCGCGGGAACGATGATGTAAATCCGGACCGGCATGTTGAAAGAAAGGATTTCCAGCCGTCCGGTGGCCAATTCCCCGCTTTCGTAACAGCCGGCGATGCCTCGGGTTACGATACAACGGGCAGCGATTTTCAACTCATGCACGTACTGCAAAACAGCGTCCACGACGGTCTTTTTGCCGCAGCGCGCCTTCTCGCTGGTGAAAATTTCAATGGCTTTATAAGGTATCATCTCGCCCTCTATTTCAGACTCCCCAGCCACAATCCCATAATGCTGAAAGCCAGACCGGCCAGGTTGTTGGCCAGGATATTGACCACAGGCTGCAAGTGCATGCCGGCACGGGCGGCGTTGATTGTTTCCAGGGAAAATGAGGAAAAAGTGGTCAAGGCGCCCAGATAGCCGGTGATCAGCAGCAGGCGCATGTCCGGTGTCAGCAGCCTGGACCTATCGGCCAGGGCAAAGATAAAGCCGATCAGAAAGCATCCCAGCAGGTTGACCGTCAGCGTTCCCCAGGGAAACCGGGTTCCCCAGGCTTTAGCTGTCAGCAAGCCGATGCCGTAGCGGCTAACGGCGCCCAATCCGCCGCCAAACATGACAATCAGGAATTTTGCAAGCATTCCGATCTCCGTATTCAGGGTCCAGGTGTACTTACGGTCGTCATAAATTGAGGTTTTCATTCATAAGCCCAAACCCAGCTCCCATTGGTCTGACATTTTGGAGCCGATTTCAGAAAAGCCTTCCAAGTATTTGATGCCGTACGTAAGCTCTGTTTGGGCCTTTCTCGTACCTTCTTTGATTTCTTCCAAAATCTTGATGGCCTGCTTATGTTGCAGTCCACAGTGATTTGTGGCTAAACGCAAAAGCCTTTTTTTTGACGGCCATCTTTTTGAGCCTTCCATGGTCAGAGCCATTGCGTCATTGGGAAGGTAGGCCGTGGTGGTCACGATGTCGAATGCGGGTGCAAGCTTGCCTCGCCTGGATGTCGGTTTGTCGTACAAAAGGCAGAAGTTCTTCCGGTGTGCGTCTCCATTGCGCAAAACAACGCTTAAGGCAATCATTTTGAATAGGTCAGCCTGGTATGTCCCTATGTGCTCCCGGAAGCAGAAATTTGTCAGCACCTTGGTTAGCTGCTCGTAGCTGCCATGGTATTTCTTGGAACTTGGAAGTCCGGCCAGGACACAGAAATCCTCAAAGCCCAGGTACCGGTTTTCTTCCGTGAGATCGAACCGTTCAACCACCAGAAATTTGCCGTTCCTGGAGACTTCCCAATACGGGGTAGACAGGCCTGCATATTTGGCGGCCAGCAGGCAAAAATGCTCGTTGTAGGCCAGGTGAGGATATTTTGCGTCCCAGGTTTTGACGATGTGGGTCGTCGCCCGGACAGCAAGCTTGTGTTCAGGACTCATTTTCGTATTCACTGGGTCCCGGACCAAAACTTTGGGCTGCACCCCGGAAACACCGGAAGCGGCTGCATACATTTCCAAGAGGTCCTGAAACAGATCCCCGGCCCCATCAAATGCAAGAATGTCGTTTATGCTATACTCGGGGATACTTTTTTTGCTGATCTGTTTCCCACTTTGATACATTAGTCGGCCAATTTGTGACGGCCCTGTGACTTCCAAGAGCTTAAGATCGTTACAATTTGGAACGGCCTTCATCAGATAGTTGCGCAGGAAACCCTCGGGCAGATTCATGTCAAAGATGGGATGCAAAGAACCTATAGGGGAGACATAGCTTTTGTGGCGGACAGGCATGGTCAGGGAAACCGATTGCTCCTGGTCAACTTCCGGGTGGTAGGTGAACACATAGTACGGTTTTTTTTCATCCTTGTCCAAGGCCCCTGCCTGGATACCGTCTGCAAAAACAAGGATCACAAGGATTGCTCCTCAAGCAAATCGTCGAGTGTTGGGGGCTCGGCAGCTTCTTTTATCTCCAATGTTTTGGAAAAAAGAGCCAGGATAGCAAGCACTTTCTGTATGCCGGGATCACCGCCTGTCCCCCGTTCCAGATTGCACACAAATGCTCTGGAAACACCGATTTTTTCGGCCATCCGGGTCTGAGTCCAGCCTTTTTGTTTGCGCAGCAACGCGATCTTTTCGCCAATTTCTTGTCTATCCATGACTATAATAATAGACAAATCATGTATTTTGTCAACATATGCATATTATTATAGTCATAACTTTAGGCTCCGGGTTGACTCCAAGGTCGGATCTTACAAGTTTTTCAAATATCAGGAAAACAATATTAAAACGGGCTTCGCCCGCAACCCAAAAGGTTCCAGGTTCACTGTTCACGGTTAAGAAAAAGCCCTCTGACCTATCCAGTTTTTTTCTTAACTTCTTCCTCTTCAAACCGTGAACCGTGAACCTGGAACCGTGAACCTTATACGATAAGGACTGTAAATCATTTGGAGCAAAACATTTTCTTGTTTCAGCTCACTGGAAAGAGCTCCTATGACTCTTTCTGAAGCATACTCTTGAGCTTTTCCTTGCTTGGAACCTTGCCCACGGCCACAACTTCTCCATTGATCATTAATCCGGGCGAGCCCATAATTCCGGCCTTGGCTATTTCCCTGGCGTCCCGGACATGCTCTACGTCAGCAGTCAGGTTCAGTTCCGACAGGACCTGGAAAATCTGCTGTTCCAACTGATCGCACCGGGCGCATCCCGGTCCGAAAACTTTGATTTCCAGCCCGGATCGCTCCTCCTGCACGGGAAGTCCGGCCAACTTTTTGTATTCCCGGACAAAGGCCCGGGCATGGCCCTGTTCAGCTTTCTCCGGGATGTAATTCTTCTTTTTCAGCCTGGCCAGCAGGTCTGTCCCCAGTTCTTCATCAGAGAATGACGTTCCGTACTGCTCATAGGTCTCCTCCAGGGCTTGTTTGAGGCCCATGATCCCGACCTTGACCCCGCTTACATTGATTAAGCTATGATCTTCAGCCATTGCTCTATCTCCTTATTCCGGTTCACAGGTCAAATGACAGACGCCGGTGGGAGTTTCCAGGGCATAGGGGAAGTATTTGCGCTTCAGCCACAGGGCCACGTTGACCAGGCCGATGAGTACCGGGACTTCCACCAGGGGACCGATGACCGCGGCAAAGGCCTCTCCGGAGTTGATGCCGAAAACAGAGATGGACACGGCTATGGCCAGCTCGAAGTTGTTGGAGGCCGCGGTAAAGGACAGGGTGGTGGTCTGCTCGTAGGTGGCCCTGAACTTCATGGACATATAAAAAGTGATCAGGAACATGACCACGAAGTAGACGCACAAGGGGATGGCGATGCGGACCACGTCCAGGGGCAGGCGCACGATGTATTCCCCCTTTAAGGAAAACATGACCAAGATGGTGAACAAAAGAGCGATCAGGGTAATGGGGCTGATCTTGGGGATGAACTTTTGCATGTACCAGTCTTCGCCCTTGGTCTTCAGTCCGACGATGCGGGAGATGATTCCGGCAATAAAGGGGATGCCCAGGTAGATGAACACGCTCTCCGCGATCTGGCCGATGGTCACATCGACCACGGCCCCTTCCAGGCCGAACCACCCGGGCAGGATGGTGATGAAAAACCAGGCATAGACCGAGAAGAACAGGACCTGAAAAACCGAGTTAAAGGCCACCAGACCGGCGCAGTATTCGGCATCCCCTTTGGCCAGATCGTTCCAGACCAGGACCATGGCGATGCACCGGGCCAGCCCGATCATGATCAGGCCGACCATGTACTCGTGATGGCCGGACAAAAAGGCAATGGCCAGCAGGAACATGAGGATTGGTCCGATGACCCAGTTCTGGACCAAAGACAGGGAGAGTATCTTGACATCCTTGAAGACTTCGCCCAGCTTCTCGTAGCGCACCTTGGCCAGGGGGGGATACATCATCAAGATGAGGCCGATGGCGATGGGCATATTGGTCGTGCCCATGCTCACGTAGTCCATGGCCTGGGTGATGGCCGGGTAGAGATAGCCGACCGAGACCCCGAAGGCCATGGCCAGAAAGATCCACAGAGTCAAAAAGCGTTCCAGAAAAGGGAGTTTTTTGACCTCGGACATGACTTTGTGCCTCCTTAGTTACAGAGTTTATAGGGGATGGTTTATTCCTGGGTGTCGCAGTGCGAGCGTTTTTTCTGCATTCGGCACAGCTCCTCCGGATCATAAGAGAGGATGGTGGTCAGATCCTTGCGGTCTTGTAGGATTTGAGGCGATTCTGCCAGGTCTCGGGTCAGCCACTGGCGGAGCAGCTCAGGAAACTCATCAGTCAGGCGGTAGTAGACCCAGCGGCCTATTTTACGGCTTTGGACCACATGCGCGTTCTGCAGGATGCTCATATGCCTTGACACAGTGGCTGTTGCCAGCTGGAGCAGCTCAGTGATTTGACAGACGCACAGTTCTTCGTGCTCCATCAAGGCGGCAGCAACCCGGAGCCTGCTACCGTCAGCCAAGGCCTTCAGGATGGAGAGCGGTTCGTGCATAGCGTATCCGATTCTTTGTCTATTTAGCTAAAAGACGAATTATGGATTATATTGTTTGACCGTTATGTTTGTCAAGAATGCGGATTTTGGCAGCTGCTTCACCTTTTCAGGATGGCATTCCAGGTAGCGCAGGGAGTACTGTTTTCAGACCTCGGCAACAGACCGGACAGATATTTCTGTGTGCCGGAGCATTCGCACCCGTCAGTATAAGAATCCTGCGAGGTATAACGGGAGGGTGTTTGCCCTCCCGATTTCAATCCCGTCCTTGAAAATGAATGCATTTCCCAATCCCTTTATCTGCTTCCTCTTCTTGCTCCTGCCTCCAACCTCCGCTTCAAAGTCCCATTCTCCCTCGCGAACAACAAAATCCGTATTCAATGAGGAAAATATGCTGTAACATGTACTTACCTGGGACGAAAAAAAAGATTCGCGGATATTGCCTTTGTCTGCCTCCTGTCGCCAGGATTCCAGAGCAATGGCGTAGTAG
>JAIPDR010000069.1 GCA_021737615.1 Desulfohalobiaceae bacterium
AAACAGATTTTCTTCCAGCCACTTGGGAAAGGCAAGGTCTGTGAGCAGGGAGGGCCCGAATTGAAGCTCCAGGTCAAAGGTCCAGAGATCCTCGTCTTGAAATCGATCGAGTTTGACGCTGTCCTTCGGAGTGCAGAGGATCGGGGCTTTGCCTGGGGAGGCGGCCGCCTTTTTGATTTTTCGCCAGTCTTTGCGGGTGTATGAGTGGTGGTCGGGAAAGGCTAGATGGTTCAGGGGCTTTTTCCCCAGGGCCTGGATCGCGGTTTCCTCGATCTTCTGCGGACTGCCGACTCCGCTGACCAGAAGGTAGTCTTTCCCGGGCAGCTTAGCCCGGCGGGTGTTGTCCATGACCCGCAGAAAAGAGGTTGGTTTCAGCTCGAAGCTGAATACGGGTTTCTGCAGAGGGCCAAGTCTCCTGAGAATAAGCGGTTGCAGTTCCTTGAAGGTTTGCGGCGGGATGTTGAAGACAAAGGCGGTGGCCCGTTTCAGGGCCCCTGCACCTTCGCGCCAGGATCCGGAGGGTATGACCCGGTTCCATTGCTTGTTCAGGTCCTTGGGCCGAAGAAGGACCAGATCGAGATCGCGGGCCACAAAGAGGTGCTGGAACCCGTCGTCAAGGATGAACAGGTCGGGCCTGTATTTTCGCCAGCCCCAGCGGCCGGACCTGGTTCGATCGGGATCTACCAGGATCAGGCCGCCCGGCAGGCTTCGGCGCAGCATCAGGGGCTCGTCACCGGCGGAGACGACCGGGCTTTCGGCCCGGACCAGATAAGGATAGCTCCCGGGTTTGGCCTTATGTCCCCGTGTCAGCAAAAGCGGCAGCAGATTCCGCCGCTGGGACCAGGCCATGATCCATTGGCAGAGCGGGGTCTTGCCGCTGCCGCCCCAGCTGATGTTGCCCACGGAGACGGTCGGGACCGGAGGGCGCCAGGACCTGAAGCAGTCTTTGGCAAAGCCCTTTGCCCGCAGATGCATCATTCCGGCATAGGGCAGACCCAAGGGGATCAGCCAGGACTTTGCTTTCAGGTCTCTTTTGGAAATGTTTTTGAATATGGTTTGGCTAACCCGTTATATTTTTTTATCCGGCATGTTCGGTTTCTGCAAACGTCGGCTCATTCGCGCATCTGACCCATGAAATGCAGGAGCATTAGAAAGAGGTTGATGAAATCGAGATACAGGGTCAGGGCCCCCAGGATGGTGCCCCTTCTGACGGCGGTGGAATCGTCCATGGGGGCCGACTCTCCCATGCGGGACAGTTTCTGGGTGTCATAGGCGGTCAGTCCGACAAAGACCAGGACCCCGATGCCGCTTATCATGAAAGCGAGCATGGAGCTTTGCAGAAAGATGTTGACCACGGCCGCGAGGATGATCCCGATCAATCCCATGAACAGAAAGCTGCCCCAGGAGGTCAGATCTTTTTTGGTGGTCATTCCGTAGACGCTCATGGCGATGAACATCCCGGCGCAGACCACAAAGGTGCTGAAAATCGAAGCCGGGGTGTAGACCGTGAGAATGGCGGAGATGGTCACTCCGTTTAAGGCGCTGTAGAGCATGAAGAGCCCGCTGGCCGTCGAGGCCGAGAGCCGGTTGATCGCGCCGCTGATGGCCACCACCAGCCCCAGTTCGCCCAGAATGAGCAGGATGAGTATAATGGGGTTTCCGAAGACCAGTTCCATCATGCTCTGGCTTGATGAGGTCAGATAAGCGGCGGCCGCGGTCAAGCCGAGACCGCCGGCCATCCATTGATAGACCCCGCGCATGAATAGATTGAGAGTTTGGACACGAGTGGTGGATCTGCTCACGGTCCTGGATTCGTTCATCGGTAGTTCCTCCAAAATATATTGTGTTTTATCGAGAAGACCGGCTGTTTTTGTGCATCTGCCTCAACTTGACAAATTCGAAAAATTCCCTGGCAGGCTTTGGCAAAAGGGGCGTTCTTTTGTTGTTGGAAAAGCGAAAACCAAAACGGTGGAAATGAGCCAAGACCTGCAAAAATATATATGTTCCTGTCAGGATAAGTCAAGAAGCAAAAACGGTTCTTGACAGTCACAAAAAAGGACAGATATTTATTTCAGATTGAACCGCTTTCAGGGCTCAACCTGAAATAAATCGATGCTTTCATATTCGGGAACCGGCCTGAATTAAGGCTTCGTACAGTCATTGCCATAAATCTCAGATTCCTTAAATATAAAATGAACAACGTGCTCGACCTCTCTTTTGCCGAATTTACCTCCAGCATCGAAGAACTGGGGGAGTCCTCATTCAGGGCCGACCAGATCTGGCGGTGGCTCTGGCAGAAGCGATGTCTCGATTTCTCTGAAATGACCAACCTCAGCAAGGGCCTGCGGGAGAAGCTAGGCTCTCTCTACGCCTTGCAGAGACCGAAGGTTCAGGTCGTGAAGAAAAGCCGGGACGGGACGATCAAGTTTCTGCTCCGGCTTGTGGATCAGGAACTCATCGAGACGGTCCTGATACCGGAGAAGGATCACTACACCCAGTGCATTTCCTCTCAGGTGGGCTGTGCCCTGGGCTGTACCTTCTGCAGTACCGGGCAGATGGGGTTCAAACGTAATATGACTCCCGGCGAAATCCTGGGGCAGGTCCTTGTCGGTCTCAGCTACCTGGAAAATGAAGAAAGCAGTCTGCCGCTTCGCAATGTCGTGTTCATGGGCATGGGCGAGCCCCTGCTCAACTGGCCCCGGGTCAGGCAGAGTCTGGAGGTCCTGCGCGATCCGCGGGGGCTCAATTTTTCCTATCGCCGGGTCACTGTGTCCACTGTGGGAATCCCGGACAAACTAAAGGAGTTTGCAGCTAGCGGCCTGGCCTCTCTGGCCGTGTCCCTGCATGCTCCGGATCAGAAACTGCGCTCCAGGATCATGCCCAGGGCGGCGGCTCTGGTCTCAGTGGACGAACTGGTGCGGATGCTGGGCAGCCTGCCCCTGCGGCCGCGGCAGCGAATCACGATCGAATATATCCTGATTGGCGGGGTGAACGACGAAATAAAGCAGGCCAGGGATTTGAATCGCCTTCTTTCGCACCTGAAAGGCAAGATCAATCTCATCGCCCTTAATCCGTCTCCTGAGATCGGATACCTCCAGCCGGACCAGAAACGGATTCTTGCCTTTGAACGCTACTTGTGGGATAAAGGGCAGACCGTGCACCTGCGCAAGAGCAAAGGATGCGACATCCAGGCTGCCTGCGGCCAGCTGCGCAATGCGAAAGTGCAGCAATAAAGGGGTTTGAATACTAATAGGAAAAGGTTGCTAGTCCTTCATTGATACTCGAGAATTGCTGATATTATTTGTTCAAGAAATAAGAGAGTTGTCCACGAATGCTCACGAATGGGCACGAATGAAAAAATGATTTTCCAGCCAGCTGATCGCAGGCAGGAAAGCTTCATCCCGATATCGCGGGCAATAGCTTCACTGCTGATGATTAACCTTTCTTCAGGCCGATCAGGCCTGAAGAAAATTAGTGAAAATTCGTGAGCATTCGTGGAAAATTAAAGTCTATGGAGAGATGAGAGTGGAGCCTGATTTTCAAAAAGGGGACGGTTTGCTGCCGGCCATTGTTCAAGATGAACGATCCGGTGACGTCCTGATGCTGGCTTATATGAACAAAGAGGCCTGGGACAGGACCAGAACCACCGGGGAGGCCCATTATTACAGCCGGAGCAGGCAGAAGCTCTGGCATAAAGGGGAGAGTTCAGGCCATGTGCAGAAGGTGAAACACCTCTATCTGGATTGTGATCAGGATACGATCCTTTTGAAGGTGGAGCAGGTCGGCGGTGCGGCCTGTCACAAGGGATACAGGAGCTGCTTCTACCGGAAGTTCGGAGAAGAGGGAGCACAGGTCTGTTCAGCGCAGATATTCGACCCCAAGGAGGTTTATTGATATGACCGGGACATCGGTACTAAAACTTGGGGTGCCCAAGGGTTCACTCCAGGATTCCACGGTTAAGCTCTTTGCCAAGTCCGGCTGGAAGATCAATCTCTACCACCGCAACTATTTTCCTGACATCAATGATCCGGATATCCGATGCAGTCTCTGCCGGGCTCAGGAGATGCCGGTCTATATCGAGGACGGGACCCTTGATGTCGGGTTGACCGGAAGAGACTGGATCCTGGAAAACGAGGCGGATGTGGTCACGGTTTCGGAACTGGTCTACTCCAAGACCAGCAACAGGCCTGCCAGGTGGGTTCTGGCGGTTGCCGGTGATTCTTTGTATCAGCGCCCCGAGGATCTGGCCGGAAAGAAGATCGCCACGGAACTGGAGAATTTTACCAGGAAATATTTTCAAAACGCCGATATTCCGGTCGAAGTGGAGTTTTCCTGGGGGGCTACCGAGGCCAAGGTGGTCTCCGGTTTGGCTGATGCCATTGTGGAAGTCACGGAAACCGGGACCACGATCAAAGCCCACGGCCTGCGGATCATTGCCGAGATGCTGGTGACTTCGACCCGCTTGATTGCCAACAAACAGGCCTGGGAGGACCCCTGGAAGAGGAAAAAGATCGAACAGATGAACATCCTGCTCCAGGGGGCGCTGCGAGCGGAAAAAATGGTCGGACTGAAGATGAATGTCAAAGAAACCGACCTAAACGCAGTGCTCGATCTCCTGCCCAGCATCACTTCACCGACCATGGCCGGTTTGCATCAGAGCGGATGGCTGTCCATCGAAATCGTGGTTGATGAGGATCTGGTCCGGGGGCTGGTGCCTGAACTGATGGCTATCGGGGTAGAGGGGATTATTGAATACCCCCTGAACAAAGTGATATGAAAACATGATACCGGAATGCGGGAATACTGGAATGCTGGAATGCGGGGATATTGGAATTTGAAGAAGAGGACGGAAAACAGCATACGATATATTTCGGTTCTTCTGTTGCTGGTTGCGATTGTTTCCGGTTGTTCGGGATTGCAGGTCAGGGAATCTGCCCGGCAGAAAGAGGTCCGGGCCAGGATGGACCTCTCCAAATCCCATCTTCGCAATGGTCAGCCAAGGCGGGGGTTACAGGAGCTTTTGAGAATCAAGGACCGGGCCAGGAATATTCCGGAATTTCATTTTCTAATGGGTCTGACCCGGATGCAACTCAGGGAGCAGGAGAGTGCGGCAGAGCATTTCAAGCAGGCCGTGGACCTGAACCCGGAATACGGAGAAGCCTGGAATAATTTAGGACAGGTCCTGGTGTCCCTGGACAGATTTGACGAGGCGGAACAGGCCTTTCAAAGGGCTTTGGCGATACCGACCTATCTGACCCCGGAGTATCCCGCTTATAATCTGGCCAGACTGGAAGAGAAAAGGGGCCGGACCGATCACGTTCTGAAATACGCCGCACTTTCACTGGAAGAAAATGAGCGTTATTCTCCTGCCTATATTCTCCTAGCCGATGTCTGGCTGGAAAAGGGCAATATCCAGAAGGCCATAGAGTGGCTGGAGGAAGGATTAAAGGTCGTCCCGAACAATATAGCACTCATGTTGCCGCTGGCGGAGAATCACCTTCGTCTGGGGCAAAAAAGCCATGCAAAACAGTGGTTCGCCCGTATCCTGGAAATCGACCCGGATTCCGAAGAAGCCCAGGTGGCCAGAGATTACCTGGACATCCTGCCCTGATGAACCGGACAGGAAGACCGGGATAAATCAGCCTCATATTCTGGGAATAAATCCCTGGATTTACGACTTTGCCGCCTTTAATCTCTGGTCCAGGCCGGCCGGCCTCTTGACCTGCCTGCAGCTCTTCAGGCAGGCCGGAGCCAGGACGGCTCTTCTCGACTGTCTCGATCCCACCTGGTCGGATGTGGACTGGCCCGGGAGTAAAGGCTACCATACCGGGAACTATCCCAAGGTCGGGCTGGAAAAGCCGGGCTGCCTGCAAAGGGTTCCCAGGCAGTACAGCCGCTACGGCCTTCCGCAGGCCGCGGTCTCCACCGCCCTTTCCAGGCTGAGGCCGCTGCCTGATCTTGTCGTTGTCACCTCCATCATGACCTACTGGTATCCAGGGGTCCTGGCGGCCATCGAGCTGGTCAGGTCCATTTATCCTAAGGTCCCCATCGTCCTGGGCGGGATTTACGCCACCCTCTGCCCCGTACATGCCAGGCAGAACGCCGGGGCCGATCTGATAATCCAGGGTCCGGTGGAAGATGAATCAAACTGGCGCCGGATCTGGAGGCTGCTGCAGGAGACCCCGCCGCAAATTCCCGGGAGCTCCCATGCACGACCGGCTCTGGATCTCTATCCGGAGCCCGGTTTCTCGATTCTTCTGGGCTCCAGAGGCTGTCCCTTCCACTGCGCCTATTGTGCCAGTGACATATTGAATCCCGGCTTTTCCCAGCGCAGTTTAAAAGAGGTCAAAAGTGACCTGCGACCGGAGATGGAACGCGGCGTCAAGGATTTTGCCTTTTATGACGACGCGCTCCTGGTCAAGTCCGGGACCTGGCTAATACCTCTGCTCGAGGAACTGGTTGCCGATGGTGCTTCGATCAGGCTGCACACCCCCAATGCCCTGCACGTCCGTTTTCTCAGTCCAAAAGTCTGCAAATTGCTGCGGCAAGCCGGGCTGACTACAGTCCGCCTCGGTCTGGAGACAGCGGATTTCAGTGAACGCAGGGACCGGAAACTCTGCGGCCGGGAATGGGAGGAGGGGATCCGGAATCTTTTTGCAGCCGGTTTCAGATCTGAGCAGATCGGGGCTTACATCCTCTTCGGTCTCCCGGGACAGGACCCGGAGGAGGTGGTTCAGGCTGTCAACTTTGCGAAACGATACAGGATCCGGCCTCATTTGGCCCATTATTCCCCGATACCAGGTAGCCGCCTGTTTGCAGAAGCGAAAAAATATTCGCCTTATCCTCTGGAAGAAGAACCGCTTTTTCAGAACAATTCCATCTGGCCCTGCTTCAAGGGCGGCTTCACCTGGCAGGCACAGACCTACTGGAAAGGGCTTGTTGCATACTGATCCAAAATAACTAGTGCTTGGACGAAAACTCACCCATCTACTTCGTCGCTGCAAAATTTTGAAATCCTCATGTATTGGAATACACAGCGGTTTCAAAATTTATTGTTCCTCGTATCCGGGCAAGTTTACGTCCAATCACCGTTTTCGTTCAGGCACTAACTACAATCTATTCCGCTCATGAGTAATACCGGAGGCCGAGATGAACTGGGCTGCCAGGGATGCCATTCTGGAAACATCCAAATTCTACCGTTTTCTGAGGACCTCGATGCGCATGAAGACCAGCCTCTACAGAGTCTTGCATGCTCACGGGCTGGAGATCACCCCGGAACAGTGGTCGGTCCTCAGCTGCCTCTGGGAAAAAGAAGGCCAGTATTCTACTGAAATCGCAGAAAAAACCGGACGGGACAAGCATACCATCTCCAGGATCATCAACCTCTTGCTCAAGAAAGGGATCGTCAGGCGGCAGAGGGACCCTCAGGATAAGCGGCGGGCCCACCTGTATTTGACGGAAAAAGGCAGGCGGCTTGAGAGACCGGTGAATACCGTGGTGGAGGATTTCTGTGCCGAGGTCTTTCACGGGGTGAGCGAGATCGAGGCGGACCGTCTTCAGCAGATCCAGGAGAGGCTGTTGCAAAACATTAAGCGCCTGAGGGGAATATAGTATCCGGGATCGAGCTTTGGGCCATTTTCCAGAGGCGCAAAGCGAATATCAATAAGCTCCTTTTCCCTTCAAAACTTTCCAGACCGTCTTAATGATTATTTGAAGATCGAACAGCGGGTTTCTGTTTAAGATATACCTCGTGTCCAGACGAATCCGCTCCTGGTAGTCTTCTGTGTCGCTTCGCTTGTCCACCTGCCAGGCACCCGTAATCCCGGGTTTTATAGAGCAGTAGAGCCCTCCGCTTTCATGGTAATACTCTGTCATTTCCTCTTCAACGATAGGTCTCACTCCCACGACGCTCATCTCACCTTTTAAGACATTGAAAAACTGGGGGAGCTCGTCCAGGCTCGTCCGGCGCAGAATCCTTCCGATCCGGGTCACCCGTGGATCGTTCTTCAGCTTGAAGCGCCTGGTCCACTCCTGCCCGGCCGCCGGATCATTCTTTATGATTTCCTTTAGCCTGTCTTCGGCATCGACCTGCATGGTGCGGAATTTGAGGCACCGGAAGCGCCTCCCGGCCAGGGTCACCCGTTTGTGGCCGAAGAAAACCGGACCCTTGTCCTCGATCTTGATCAGAAGGGCGATCAGGGCAAACAGCGGAGAAAGAACGATCAAAACGATGGCCGAAAACACGAGATCGAAAAGGCGTTTCAGGGTCTGGTCCGGATTGAAGTTGACCAGGACCAAGTCCCCTAAGGTCTGGAGTTCCGCATTGTACATCCTGAATGCGGACAGGTCGGGAATGAGCAGGACGTGGGCCCCGGAGGTCCTGATGGAAGCCAAGACCCGGTTGATTCTGTCCTGGGCTCGAAAGGGGAGGGCGATATAGACAGAGTCGACTTGATTTTTTGTAAGATATTCTTTGAGCTCTTCGAGTGTACCCAGCAGTGGTGATGATCCTTTTTTCAGATCAGAGGCTTGCTTGTAGTCGTCGAAATATCCTTTTATTCGAATGCCCGACCATGGGATTTGGGCTATGTATGTTTCAAAAAAATGACCCAGGTCACCTGCCCCGACTATGACGGCGTTTTTAGTATAGATTCCATGTTTATGCATCATAAACAATAGCTTACGCACAAAGACATGAGTTGTGAAAATAGAGAACGGGCCGATTGCTCCCCAGGTCAGGAGAATGCGTCGGGAGAAGTTGTACGAGGTCTTGGTCACGAACAGGGCCAGGAAGACGAAGCCTAGAAGAGCGGCCCAGGTCTTGAGGATGTCGCTTAACTCTTCGGTGATGTTCTGTCCGCGCCAGGGTTGATACATACGGGCGGCATAGAGCAGGATATTGGAAAGACAAAAGATAAAGAGCAATAGATAGGTATAGGAATCTCGCCAGGAAACCTCGTATATCAAGGCCAGCAAAGGTATAAGACCAATGATGATAATAGAATCCAAAAAATGGACTCCCAGAGTTAAGAGGAAACTCTCATCTCGGAGTGAAATTTTGGGAAAAATTTTCAAAGGAGTGCTTTTTAAAGATAACAGTTTATTTAAACCGGGTTAATCCTCTAGCCATGCCAACCAGAAACCCTAGCGACATACAAATCTTGACGGTCACTAACCTTATAGAATCAGTCATTGAACCCGTTATTCGCCAACCTCTCACTATTGCTAATGAATAAATTCCTAAAATAATATATAATAATATGGGCCAAACAAAAATAAAAAAAATACCGATAAAAGTAGCTGAAAATAAAATATGGTATTTTTTATACCACGTATAAAAAAATACGAGTTTGATTGACTGGAAAATTATTTTCACAAATCCTTCACCAGATCCAGCACCATACCTATTAAAGTGTATATCCAGGAGCTTACGATAGTTCAGGGCGTTTTGTCTGGCCTGGATTAGCATTGGGTGTTGTAACCGCGAATGTTTCCATCCAACAGACTGCAAGCGAGCAGCTTGGTCTACATCAGCGCTTCCGGATAGAGCTTCGTCCAGAGGGCACTGGAGATAGGCCTCTCTCCGATACAAGTGTGGACCGCCGACAGATTGAAAAAAAGGGGTGGTAGACTTTGTCGCCCTGTGTTTCCAGGCCATTAAGACATCATTCCCTGAATCATAGGCCCGCCATGTGCCGGCTACAAAGCCCAGGTCGGGCAAAGACTCCATGGCCTTTATGGCTTCAGCAACCCATCCTTTTGCCAGCAGGCAATCGCTGTCCACGATTTGGAGATATTTCCCGGATGAAGCCAGTACGCCTTCATTCACGGCTTTTGCGTAGCTGCGTTTGGATTCTGGAACATGGATAAGGGTGACATTGAAGTGTTGAATGATATCTAATGATCCGTCAGATGACCCACAGTCGACAACAATAACTTCATCACTCTCGCTTTGTTCATCGCAAACAGATTGAAGACTGTTGCTTATTGTTTCTGCTTCATTGTAACAAGGAATAATAAAACTAATAAGCATTGTTTAATCCAAAAAATTACAATAACTTAAAGCATCCTTTCCAGTTCTTGTCTATCTTTTTCGACATGTTCGGATCATATATTAAATACAGTTGTACGCAAAGATAATATTTTTGATACCTGCCGAACAAGGAACAGATTGTGCAAGAGCATGGAAAAAGTTGTGGCTATCGCAGCCCCGGGCAATCCCAAGACAGGGATGAGGATAAGGTTAAGTATCAGATTGCAGGCGGCAGTGATTCCCACCCAAAAAGCGGTCACGCGTTCATGCCCGGTCATGTTCAAAATGAGGCCGGCCGGACCAAGACCGGCGATGATCATCTGCCCCAGACCAAGAACAACGAGGGCCGACGATCCGAGCACAAATCCTGGGCCAAACAATGACAGGACCTGCTGCTTGAAAAGAAGCAAAACCACGGCTACGGGGACAGCAAAGGCCAGCATCGCCGATGTACATCTTGTGATCAGCTTTTGCAGGAGCTGTCTTTCCTGATTGGCATGAAGTCTGGCCACCATTGGAGCGAAAGTCAAGTTGATGGCCGCTGTTCCAAAGAGGACCAATTCCGAGCAGCGAGTGACGGCATGATAGATCCCGGCTTCCATGGTTCCCTGGATGGTACCGAGCATGAGCAGGTCCACTCTGGTGTTGATGACCTGCAGGCCTCCAATGCACATCAAGGGGATGACGCTCTTGATCCAGGGACTTGTCTCATAAAGAGCCCGGTTTGCCTTTACAGTAACAGGCATTAGTCCGGAGAGAAGCAGTCCGCTCGAAAACAGTGCCCCTGCAAAGGCGCCGGCCTGCAGAATCATTGCCAGTTCAGCGTTGAACTGAACGGAAATCACCCAGTGGGCCAGACCGATCAAGACCAGGCAGAGAAACGGCCGAATAACCTGGCTCGAAACCACTCCGCTCACTGGATGGCTGAATCCTCGAATGGCCGCCTCATTTATTTGAACGAGCGGCAGGACTCCCACAAGGATCAAGGCGATGCTCAAAGTGCTCGCGTACTTATTCTCAGAGAACTGAGGAAAGCCATAGATGATCAACAGGCTCAGGCCGATAACGGCCATAGACAAAAAAAACACCGAAAGCCGGGTCCATCGGATAAGACCCCGAAGGTGGGACCATTCATCAAGGGTTTTGTATTTCGCGACCTGTCGGACAAGGAGTTGAGGCCAACCTTTTGAGGCCGGCATGGCCACGAACGTGGCGATGGTCAAAGTATAAGCGTAAATCCCGTATTGTTCGGCACCGAGCAGCCTGGCCAGGACCACGCCGATGGCAAAGAGGAGCCCGGCATTGAGGACCTTGAGCACAAAAGTTCCGCTTGTGCCTCGAATCAGGACGGTTCGAAATGAGTCTTGAGCCAACCGGTTTACCCTTTTTTTTGAAAGAGAATATTTCAAGCGGACAAAAATACCGGGACGATAACTCAAATTCACTTCACCCGGTAGACCCTGGCCCAGGGGGAATTGTCTATGACCAGTTCGAAATGTTCTTGATAATCACCAGGATCCTTGATCAGCATCTGGATCATCATGGACCTGTAGATTGTCCCGTCCATGATATACACCTCTTGTGAGAGTTCGTTGACAATGGCGTGGCTGTTGTTCTTTACAGGCCAGGAGAGGTGAAATGCATTTTTCTCCTGAATAACATCTATTGATTTCAACTCGCTTCTGCCGCTTTGTGTTTGCAGGGTGCCGTTTTTCAGATCGAATTTTACCCTGCCTCCGATCTTTTGTATCCTTCCGGGATGCCCTTTTCCGGCAGCAAGATCCCAGTTTCCGAAATAGGATATCCAATAGGCCAGTTTCATGTTTTCCCAGGAGAAAATCAGATACAGCGGGGGGAGGTCTCTGGACCAGTCCCTGCTATTTATGGACAGTCTTCGCATCATGTCTTTGGCTTCCTGCCCCTTCATTTTTGAAAATGAAGGCAGGGGCCTTTTGGTAAAATACAGAGAACGAATCCTGGATGGATTGAAATCGGTTGCATTCGGCTGCTCTTTCAGGATTTGCCTGTATTGCGATTGGGCGGTGTATTTCATGACCTGGTTGGCTTGAAGGGCCGAAGGTGTAGAATGGACCAGGGCCAGAGGATACAGGTAGGGGCCGTAATGGGCCACGCCGTCCCCGAAAGAGTAACGCTCAGCAAAGTACTGGGCTGCAAATCCATAGTCCCACCACTGCCAGAGCTGGGCATCAACGGGTGTGATTTTCCGGGTTTGGCTCAGGGTTTGGACATAGGTCCGGGGGATGATCGGACCCGGGCGAAAAGTGTGGGCCGTATTCCATACAAGCCAGGCTATGGGGATTATTATCATGAGCTGGATAAGCCAGCGAAGGTTAGGCGCAACCTGAATCTTGTGCAGGAGCAGGCTGAGCCCCACCCCAAGGCCGATTCCGATGACAGGTCCCCCGTACATGGAAAACCTGTTGCCGAGCTTGAAGGACAAACAGGCGAGAAGGAGCAAAGGGCAGAAAACGAGTGCCGGCGGATAATGCCGGACAAGAAGGACAAACCCGAGAAATCCCGCCATAAAGATTGTCCAGTGTATTCCGGTCCTGAAAATGAGCTGGGAGAAATCGATATTCTGAACTTCCCGGATGCTTTGCTTTACAGAGGGATAGCTGAGAAGGGTTTCAGCTCCCTGGCTTGAAGAGATTTTGGCATAGCTGAGGATGGGATTTATAAGCTGGGTTAGTGGATACCAACCTTTGAGCACGGGATAAAGGATGAGAACAACAAAGAGGGCGATCATTCCTATGCGCTTATTTGTACTGAAAATTGGAGCGTAACGGGCTGCTGCAAGAAGAGCCAGGGTGACAAACCAGGCCATCCAGCCCAATTTGCCAAAGGATAGAATGATGGCCAGTCCACCACAAATGATGTGCCAATCGACGCCTTTTTTTAAAACAACAAGGATAAAAACCGCTGGCAAGGCGGTGTATATGGCTACAGGAAACCCGCTGGGGTAAAACCACATATACACGGAGAAAACCAGACCAACCAGGAGGGCTCGGCGCCAGATAAAAAAAGGTGAGAAAACTTCAGACCCTGATGATTCTGGAGAATTTTCAGGAAGAATTACTTGTTGCCTGATTTTTTTTGATTTGCCCTTTTTCGGTTTCTGAGCGGCTTTTTCGGAGGCACCCCAGTCTGACCTGGTGACCGGCGTCAGCCACCAGACGAGTCCTGCGGCAAAAAACAACGGAAAAAACAGGGTCAGGATGTCGGTATCACCGAAACCGAGCCTTGTGCGAAGGAGAAAACCAAAACTGGTCACGGCAATGAATCCTGCCATAACCCCGGCCTCGGCGTATCCCCAATAGGCGCAGAGCAGGCAGACCGGAACGACCGCCAGGGGCGCAACGAAAGCCGGCAGCCAGAAATTGAGGGTGCCTATGGACAGACCGGTCAGGGTGTGCAAAAAAGACAACAGCCCGCACATGGCCTGGTCTGCCCATCTCCCGATCCCCTTGGCCCCGGCCATCCAGCCGTAGGCGTCATGCGTGCCCATGAGGGGTTCGTTGTTGAAGGAGAAAGCGGCATGATCCCAGAAGGGGATTTCCAGGAGACGGATGCCCACGGCCAGAAAATAGGCTGTCAGGCAGGCGAAACAAACAGGCAAAAGCCTGTTAAGCAGATCGTGGGCTGCAGGCTTGAAATATTCAGCATTACTTTTTCGAAACATGAATTGTTCTCACCTGATCATGCCCTGCCAGGATTTCGAATTTTCTATCAGCCTTATGAATCCACGAATCCAGAACCCATTCGATGAAAACAAGCCGGATCAGGAGGAGGCTTGTGCCAGGAAGAAACGGACGGTCTTTTCCAGGCCGCTGTCCAGGGTCTCTTTCGGGGTCCAGCCCAGGATGTTTCTGGCTTTGGTCGTGTCGGAGTAATTTCGCTGCACGTCACCCAGCCTGGGCTCGGTGTGGATGATTTCCATGGGGATCCGGTGTTTCTTTAGCTTTTGCTTAATAAATTCAGATACTTCGTTCACGGAATGCTCTTTGCTGGTGGCGATTTGAAAGATCTCTCCTCCGATATCCGCCCGGGCCGATCTGAGGATGGCCTCCAACAGGTCGTCCCTGTAGATGAAGTCCCGGGTCTGGGTGCCGTCCCCATATATTTCGCAGGCTTCGCCGGCCAGGGCCTGTTTGATGAACTTGGCCACAATACTCGATTTATGGGTGGATCCGGGGCCGTAGACATTGCCGAAGCGAAGGGCGACAGTCTTCAGGCCATAGGTCCGAAAGTAGGCCGAGCAGTAGCCCTCTCCGGCCAGTTTGCTGGCCCCGTAAGGAGAGACCGGGTGCGGGGCCAGCTCTTCGTGGATCGGGGGGCTGACTTCACCCACAGGCGCGCCTGAAGAGGCGAAGATGAACTTCTGTGCACCACTGTGCCTGGCTGCCTCCAGCATGTTCAAGGTCCCGAGGACATTGGCCTGCATGTCCCCCCGGGGGTCGTCAACCGAAGGCCCGACACCGGTATTGGCCGCGAGATGGACAACTATCTTTGCACCTTGAGCTGCCTTGAAACAGGCTTCCGGGTCCTGAATGTCTCCGGCCACGAGCTCGCATGCCCCCCCGCCGGTCTGCCAGGTGTCCGAGGCGATGCTCTCGGCTTCCTGCAAGCCGCAGGCTGTCACCAGATCCTTTCGCCCCCCCACGCTCAGGTTGTCCAGAATTCGGATCCGCAGCCCGGCTTTCATCTCGAGCAGGTAAGAAACCAGGGAGGAGCCGATAAAGCCGCAGCCGCCGGTTATTAGCCAGAAGTGAGGAGTGAGGAGTGAGGAGTTGGGGGAAGAGAGTGAGGAGTGAGGAGTGAGGAGTGAGGAGTTGGGAGACATCAGGCGGCTCCTTTGTGGTATTTGATCAGGCCGTAAAGGACCTTGTCTTCTTCACTTAATTTGCTGTCAAGGTCTTGCCATTGTTCATGTGAAAGGTATCCGAGTCGCTTGGCCAGTTCCAGTTGGGTATCGAGTTCGCTCAAAGATCCGGAGGTGACATATAAAAAATTGATGAGTTCTTTTGTTGAGTTTCGGGCAGCTCCTTCAGCTATATTGCTCGGTATACTGACCGAGCTTCTTCGCATTTGAGAGACAAGGCCAAATTTTTCTTCAGCCGGATAAGTTTCTGTGGATTGATAAATATCAACAGCAATGTCCATGCCCAGTTGCCAAGCTCTTAAATTTTTGTGCGGCTTCTCCATGCTCCCTCCTTACCCTTTCAGTATTTTTCTTCATGCTTCAGGTTTCTTTCTTTTCTGGCTTGCACTCTCTCACTCCCCACTCCTCACTCCTCACTTTCTTCTACCATGTGATTCCCTTGAAGATCACGTCGGTTCGAATAGTCGACTTATACTTTTCAACTACCCGAAACATCTCTTCCATGACCTCATCCGTTAGATAGTGGGGCAGGACCCCGATGTCGATCAGACCCTGGTAGGTGGGGTTGTAGTAGTGCTCCTCGGCTTCCTTGCGCGGATTCGGGAGATGGTCGATGCGGACGTCGTAGCCGAGCCTGTTTCCCGCGCGCCGGGTCTTTTCCGCGAGTTCATTGGCGGAAAATGTTTCCATGATCTGGTTGAAGATTCTCAGTTCCCCGGCCTTGGCCGGTGTCTTTTCAGACATGTGCACGCATTGCAGGGTGTCCTTGATGTTCAGATAGCCCCGGGTCTGGCCGCCCCGGCCGTACACGGTCAGGGGATAGCCGATCACGGCCTGGGTGATGAAGCGGTTGACGATGGTTCCGAAGATCTCGTCATAGTTGAAGATGGTTTTGAGGCGTTGGTCCACCTCTGATTCCTCGGTCTCGATCCCGTAGACCGGTCCCTGCATCAAGTCAGTAACCTTCAGATTCCACATGCGGACGCCGAACCACATGAGATCGGTATCCATGATCTTTGTGGTGTGATACAGGGAGCCGGCCTGCCTGGGAAACAGGAATTTATCCGTCCTGCCTTTATGTTCGATGTCCAGCCACCCTTCCTCGATGTCGATGTTCGGGGTGCCGTACTCGCCCATGGTCCCCAGCTTGATCATATGGGTATCCGGGGCGAAATCCCGAACCGCGAACATGAGATTGTTGGTCACCAGAAGATTGTTGGCAAGGGTGATGTTGGCGTACTTGTAGTTGATAAGGGAATAAGGGGCCGAGGGCTGCTCTGCGTAATGGATCACGGTATCCGGGATACCGCCAAAACGGCTGTCAATGGCAAAAGAGTATCCTGTCCGACCGTCGAAAAGGCTTCGCATGCATTCCGGATCCGTCAGATCGGCGATGACCACCTTGATCTCCCGGCCTGTTTGCTCAAACCAGATTTTGGCTCTCTCCTGCAGGCTGGGGACCGGATAGAGCATGCCCACGTCCATCTCGATGCAGCTGTTCCTGCGGAAATAGTT
>JAIPDR010000070.1 GCA_021737615.1 Desulfohalobiaceae bacterium
GGCAAAAACATCGGCCTGATCGAGGAATTGCTGGCTGTGGCCCGGGCCTGCGGCCTTTCTCCTGATGAGGCCCGCGAGGTCCTTGCCCAGAGGAAGTACCGGGATGCAGTGGATCTGGACTGGGAGAGGTCGCGCCGAATGGGCATCAAGGCGGTGCCCAGCTTTTACAATGGCCGGGAGGTGCTTGTCGGAGCCCAGCCCCTGGCGGCGCTGGAGCGTTTCGTCGAGACCTGAAAGCAGACTCTGAAGTAAGCCCAACAGCCTGAATAACAGACAAGGAGAAAGCATGATTCTTGCGGTTCATTCAAGTCCGATTCAGGACGGCAATCTGGAGCGCATGGTCAAGCGTGTTGCCCTGGCCTCGGGGCATCGCTTTGAGCTGATCGAGCTCCATGAACTGGGCATCTCTCCCTGCAGGGGCTGCGTCTGCTGCGCCACCAGCAAGCGCTGCGTGCAAGAGGACGATATGGAGCCATTGTACGACAAGCTGGAAACGATGGACGGGTTCATCCTGGGCGGGGTGAACTACAACGGACGATTGAACTCCCTGGCTCACATATTTCTGGAGCGTCTCTTTCCCCTGTATCACCAGGAGCCCGTGTTCCGTGACCTGCCGGCGGCGGTGGTGGCCGTGGGCGGAAAAGATCCGGATCGGGCGGCCGGGGATATGATCGAGTACCTGCGGGACATCTACTTCTTCCAGGTGGTCGGCTCAGCCTTGTATGCCTCCGATACTCCCCCTGCTTTTCCTGCGGTCTGGGAACGGAGTGCCCGGTGGGCATGCCGGCCTTGAACTGGACCAAAGAGGGATTCAAGGATTTCACCAAGGTGGAGAATGATACATTCCAGCGTTTCGAGGACAACCCGGATGCGGTCCAGGGCTGTGAGCGTCTGGGCCGGACCCTGAAGACGGCCCTAGATGGACAATGGAACAGACCCAGATCCGGGGGCGGGTTCTTCCTTCCCTCGTCCGGATAGATGAATGGCAGATTCAGAAAAAATTGAACCCATCTTGGCTATAATTGGCGGATTTCTGGCATCGCGATAAACCTCAGCTGATACTTGGCTGAATAATCATGCGGAGGGATCATGGGAATCACGATTTTCGCCCGCGGATCAATCGATAAGACGGATGACATCCCTGTATTGATTGCAGAAATTAAGGAAGTGGCAGGCAAAAAAGGCTGGAACTATGAAGTGATAGACGATGACTTTGATCAGTTGTCTCAAGTGGAACTCGAACATAATAAGGAAGATTCATCACTTAACATCAATGGCTCTTTGGGGTTGAAAGGAATTCTGATTGACGTCGGACCCGGTGTGGATACATTGGCCCTGCTTTTCGATCGCTCAGGAGTGTTGACGGATGTCATGTCGCAGGTGGTCTGGCTTCAGGATAAGGGAAGGGACGATCGCCTGTCGATCTGCAAAACGCAGTTTGGCTCTATCGAGGGGCATATATCCATTATCGAGATCCTGGATATCCTCAAGGACAAGTACATGACCAATCTCGAGGTCACAGACGAAGGCGACTACTGGACGAGCAGGGACCGCGAACTGTTATCGGAAAAGCGTGCTGTGCTGGAGCATTATATCAATCATGCCAAGGAGGCGATCAGCAATGCAAAAAGACCTGCTGCTCCCGATCAATCCCTGGAAGATCTCGCCTTGAGCATCGAAAGGTCCTTGCTGGACGCAGAGGGCAATAAAGGACCAATACAGTAACCGGAGTAAAACGCATGCCGCAAATATACAAAACTTCCGAGCTGGAGTTCAAGGAAAACCGCTCGCCCCTCCCGGATTTTAACTGGAAAGCAAGTACAAGACTTGGAAAACTATCCGAATCGAAGTACTTGCATTTTGACATCAAGTCCCTCACCCCAGGCAAGTTTTCCTACCCCTACCATTAGTTGAACACCACCATTTTAATCGGTCCTTGGCCTATTATACCGATCCATTTTGAGCCAGGTCCATGGACCGGTTCGTTGTTCCGGGCGCAGTTGCAACAGCTTTGCCGGACAACTCCGTCATTTGCCAGTCTTTCTAAATAGTTGACATCAAGCCTGTCCTCAGATATTCTGCCTCCTGTATTATTCTTGCAAAATGCCCTGGTTGGCCGACCGCCCGTTTTTTAGAGATTGGTTATGATTTCATGGAATTGAGGTCTGTTTTGCAGGGGATCCTGGATACCGGCCCATCATGAAGACCGAAGTACTTGAATAGAAAGCTCCATGATTGCTTAAGGATTAATTTTGCCTCCGGAAAAATTCTCCACCCAGGGATAGAGGCTTACAAATGAAAGCAGCCAACGCCGACTGTTTCTGTTTCTGACATTAACAAAGAGGATTTCCGCCATGAGATTTTGGAAAGAATTCACAGTCGTTATGCTGTGCCTTGCCTCGCTCTTGATCACAGCCTATGGCTGCAACACCATACAGGGCATGGGCCGGGATATTGAAAGGGCCGGAGAGACGATTAAAGATGCTGCATCGGATTAAGCTTGACTTTCGGGGCAGCAAGATACTGCAGGAGCAGGCTTTTCTCGCATCGAAAGCGTTCTCAATGCCAGCCCTGCCTCTGGCAGGCCTGACATATAATTGATTAATTTATATAAGAATATTTAGCCAGGGCTGTTATGTAATTGGGTTGAAGTCCATAATTGCCAGTTTGATCGAGGCAGAAACTTTGAAAAAATGACGATGGAGTTTTACTCGAGCTATTCTTTATCTGTCATTCTGAGCGAGTCCGCGAGCGAAGAATCCCTTTTCTGAAGCAGGCCTGCTTTTTTTAAACAAATGAAGTTTCATACCAGGGGTGCAATGATCAAACCGACCTGCAAGATAATTCTAAGGATATGGCATGACAATATCTGGAGTTTGATCTAAATGTACATTACGTTCATAAAAGGAGCTACTTATGAAAAACACAATTATTGTATCTCAAGCCGAACCTGAGATTTTGTGGAACGCTTTCAGATTTGCCAACCTGATGCTAAACAATGACGATGATGTCAGTATATTTCTTAACGGTCCCGCTGTTCGATATTTGGAAGGCGATTCCGCCAGTTTTCCCATTAAGGAACAGGCCAAGGTCTTCACTTTGAGTGAGGGTTCTCTTCTAGCCTGACAGAAGTCTATGGACATCCACGGTGTGGATGAAGATGGTTGGCTGCAAAGATCAAATCAAAAGGATCTGTACCGATTGATCACTGAGTCCGATAAGGTTTTGTACTTTTAACTGCATGTTATCCACATCAACGTCTGAATATTGACTGAAGCCCAGGCTATGCCCCTTTAGTAGTCCAAGTCCCTCCGAAAATTGAGTATATCGAAATTATTCCTCCCTGGGACAGGTCGCCTGAAAACCTGTCTCCGCCTCGTTATCCGAGGTCGTCAACTATTTTAATAAAATGAGAAAGATGATCTGAGATGATACCATTCATAAAAACGCAGCTGGAGACAAAAGCATATCAGAATTATTCTTCACATCTAATCACCCATTCCATTTCCCTCCTTGACCGGGATCACGATTGATTGGTTGACATCCAGGTTCCAGGTACATTATCTAAACAGACCTGTCAGGGGTCTCGTATAATGAAAATAAACAAGAAGATACTGGGCTTATTGGGGACGGGACACGCCGTTACGGACGTGAACCAGGGCGTATTGCCGATGATGCTGGCCTACCTGCAGCCTGTGTTTGCCATGAGCCAGCTCCAGGTGGGCCTGGCCATGCTGGTCTTCAACGTCAGTTCATCGGTGATCCAGCCGGCCTTCGGCATATTCAGCGACCGTATCCGGGCAACCTTTCTCATACCCCTTGGCTGTCTTCTGGCCGGGCTGGGTATAGCCTTCACCGGGATCAGCCCCAATTACCCGGTCATGCTGCCGGCGGTCCTGGTCAGCGGGCTGGGCATAGCCGCCTACCATCCCGAAGGTTCCAAGTTCGCCCGGTATTCCAGCGGTGAGAACAAGGCCACCGGAATGTCCGTGTTTTCCATAGGCGGGAACATCGGCTTTGCCGCGGGACCTTTGCTGGCCAGTCTCTTGTTTGGCCTGTTCGGGTTGAGGGGATCCATGGGAATGCTTGCCTTAAACGGCGGCATGGCCCTGCTGCTCTGGATTTACCTGTCCGGCATCGTCGATACGGAGAAGGTCTATATCGAGCACGCAAATTGGACGCAGGACAAGGAACATAAGAAATCGTTCAACATACGCTCCAAAAAGGTGATCATCCCGGTTGTGCTGCTGACCCTCGTGGTGATCATACGTTCCTGGGTGCACTTCGGCATGGTCACCTATCTGCCCCAGTACTACATCAATTACCTGGGGCAGAGCGAGAGGTTTGCCGCTGTAGTGACCACTGTTTTCCTGATTGCAGGTGCCGGGGGCACGCTGGTGGCCGGGCCGGTTGCCGACCGCATCGGATTGAAAAATGTCATCCTGGGGTCCATGTTTGTCCTGGGGCCCTTACTCTATCTGTTCACCCTGGTAAGCGGTTACTGGGTCATGGTGCTGGTGGCCCTGCTCGGCTTCGTGGTCGTGTCCACCTTTGCCATCACCGTTGTCTTCAGCCATGAACTACTGCCCTACAACGTCGGTTTGGCCTCCGGGATCACGATGGGCTTCGGCATCGGCATGGGCGGAGTCGGGACCACTGTCCTGGGGTGGGTGGCCGACATCTGGGGGCTGCCGGCGGTATTCCAGGTCATGATATTCCTCCCGGTCCTGGCCCTCCTGCTTACCCTTTTCCTTCCCAAACGCTGAGCCGGCCGCCTTTTTGTATCCCTGGAAAATGGTTGACAGCCAAAAACCTGTTTGCGAGAATGGATTATAGGCTATGAAAATCCGTCTCTTATCATCAAAGGAAGGATCATGAATAAAATCCAAAAGGTAGCCATCCTCGGGGCCGGAGCAATGGGGGCCTATTTTGCGGGCAGGTTCTTCGAGGCCAAAGGTTTTTCAACGATGTTGATCGCCAGGGATCGACGTCTGGAGAGGCTGCAGGCCAAAGGCCTGGTCATAAACGGAAAGAAGTATGCCATCCCGGCCGTGCACCCAGATGAAGTGGAGCAGCCGGCGGATCTTGTTATCGTGGCCTTGAAACATCACGATCTCCAAGAGGGGGTTCAGGATCTGAAAAGGTGTGTCGGCGATTCCACCACCATCGTCTCCGTCATGAACGGTCTTGAGAGCGAGGAATTTATCGGTTCGGTCTATGGAATGGACAAGGTGCTGTATGCCGTTTCCGTGGCCATAGATGCAGTGCGCGAGGGGAATAGGATCACCTATACCAAGCCGGGCAAACACTATTTGGGCGAAGCCGTGAATACCAGTCTCAGCCCGCGCGTTCTAAGTGTGCAGAGAGCCTTTGGGAAGGCGGGAATCGCCTGTGAAACCCCTGAGGACATGCTCCGCATGCTGTGGTGGAAGTTCATGGTCAATGTCGGTATGAATCAGGCCTCGGCGGTGATGCGGGCTCCGTACGGTTTTTTCCAGACCCTGCCGGAGGCCCGGGATCTCATGGAGGCCCTGATGCAGGAGGTCGTTGCCCTGGCCGGGGTTGAGGGCATCGATGTGACCAGTCGCGATATCGAAGAATGGTATTCCTTTTTGGACGGCTTATCGCCGCAGGGGAAAACTTCCATGCTGCAGGATATCGAGGCCGGACGCAAGACCGAAGTCGAAATCTTCGGCGGAAAGGTCGTGGCCATGGGCAAGACCCACCAGGTGCCGACACCGGTCAACCAGACCGTGTTTCAAATTATCAGGGTCTTGGAGCAAACCGGGTAGCGAGCCGGTACCCGGGAACAGCTCACAGCCCTTATCCTGGAAACACGCCGGCCAGCCACTCTTTTGCCTGTCCGCTTGTACAGGCCATGATCCCGAGGGCGGTCTTGGCGTCGATGATCCGACCGGAGTGAATCCAGTCCAGGACATCGCTGACCCGCCAAGTCTCGACTGCGGCAATCTCGGACTGGTCCTCGATTTCAGAGCAGCGCTTCAGTCCGGCGGCGGCGAAAAGGGTCAGCTTTTCAGAGGAGTAGCCCACAGCCGGGTAATAGGTAAACAGCGGTTCCAGCTTCTCGGCCCGGTATCCGGTCTCCTCCCGTAATTCCCGCAAGGCGGATGCAGCAGGATCTTCCCCGGGATCTACCTTGCCAGCCGGTATTTCCAGGGTCTCATGCCCTACGGCGTATCTGAACTGCCGAACCAGCAGCACATGTTCGCGGTCCAAAAAGGCGAGCAGGGCCGCAGCCTCGGGATATTCGATCTTGATCCGCAATTTGAGCGGGTCGTCAGCCAGTTTTACCTGATCCAGAAAAACCTGCATTGGCCCGGCGCTCAGTGAACCAAGGGTCTTGAGTTTCTTTTCCATATCAGAAGTTGGACTCAAATGCGTTGGTGATTGTGTTTTCAATTGTGCTCTCGAAGTACGTGGCCTCCAGAATGGTCATGCTAGGCCAGCTTCTGATATTTATACCAGAAGTTGGCCGAAGTTTTGCTTATACCTATTCGTATGAAAAACCAGTCTCAAATGACAAACAAGGTTCCAAAGACCACAGTGGATTTTCTGCCTTCGATCAAACTGGCAGCTGTGGACTTGAGCTTTACTAGTGTAACAGCATGTCTATGTATTGCAATAAATATTCAATAGTTATATGTCAGGCCTGCCAGAGGCAGGGCTGACGCAGCAGCTCGGTCAGCCGTTCGCTCAAGAACAGGATGGACTCGATGTCCAGATGTTCAGTCACGGTCTCGTCAAAGAGCAGTCTGGCTTCGGCTTCAAACTCTTCCTCCCGGTCCCAGAAGACGAGCAGGACCGGGACTCTCGGCAGAGGCTGAAAGAGAAGTGCGGCCTCTGCCGGTCCAAAGGCATCGGTCGTATCCATAGCTCCCGGTGTTCGGCAACTCCTTAAATCCCTTCCAACTCCGGCTGGGCTCCCGGGATCCGCCCTGGGCCAGGTGGTTGTAAAGAAACACCTGCTCCAATCTGGTCAGTTTCGTGTTGTTCTGTTTTTTCAGGCCCGACCGGCTGATTTCAATTCTGTACAGAACCACCGGAGAATAGGCCATGTTTATCCATTTTGGCAAGCAGAAAAAGGTTGCTGGATGCAATAAACCATAGCATCATGGAGGAGTCGGTGGCAAGTCCGTTGTCAGCCCTGCCTCTGGCAGGCCTGACATATAATTACTTAATATATATAAAAATATAGAGCCAGGCTGTTGTTCTATTGGCTCGAAGTCCACAACTGCCAGTTTGATCAAAATGAAACTTCAATTTGAGTCACTGGCACTTCTTTTCGAACCGGGCTACAGGGTTCTCTTGCGCGACCTTGCTGGGAAGTTCTCAGGTTTTCTTAGGCTCGCGAAATGGGGGAGACCGGACCGCGTCTACGGCTTCAAGCCACAAGACTGCAGAAGATTCTCTTTCATGCAACATCAAAGGTTATAGCAGAGCCTAAGAGTCCGGAGGGGGCAGGATCCCCCATGAGCGAGCCTAAGAAAACCGAGAGCCGGAAGCGTTTAAGCGAAAGAGAGCCCTGTGACCGGTTCGCATTCTTAAATGAAGTTTCATACGAGGCCTGCCAGAGGCAGGACTGGTATATAAATATTTGTTTTTTATTAGAATACTCAAAAATGCTATTATGCTAACGTATAATCTCCCTGCCAAGGTTTGGTTATTAAGTAAGTATTTAAACGGAAAGCAGAAAATGTCCAATGCCTATGTATACTGATCCAATTTTGGTTTTTGAAACCAAGACCGATTGTCCTTTGATTTCAACGACAGAATTCTAAAAAGGGGAAGTTGGAGCAGTATAGTTTTTAAACGAAAACGGTAATTGGAAGCATTGTTATGCCACATGATCACGACCACGGAATCAGCAATTACAATCGATCCTTTGCCCTGGGCGTCATCCTGAATGTCGTTTTTGTCGTCATCGAAGCCGGTTATGGTGTCTATGCCAAATCACTGGCCCTTATTGCCGACGCAGGCCACAACTTAAGCGACGTGCTCAGTCTGCTGCTGGCCTGGGGTGCTATCCTGCTGGCCGGAAAAGCGGCAACCGACAAGAGGACCTACGGCTTTCGGAAGGTAACCATCATGGCTGCCCTGGCCAATGCGGTCATTCTCCTTGTTGTCCTCGGGGGAATTACCTGGGAAGCCGTCGGCCGATTCTTCAATCCGAGTCCGGTAGAAGGGATGGTGGTCATCGTGGTGGCCGCAATCGGGGTCGTCATCAACACCTTGACTGCGATGCTTTTCATCTCCGGTCAGAAGCAAGACTTGAACATCAGGGGCGCCTTCATTCATATGGCCGCTGATGCCGGGGTTTCCCTGGGTGTCGTTGTCGCCGGGACCGTCATCATGTATACCGGCTGGCTGTGGGTCGACCCCCTCACCAGCCTGGCCATCGCAGGGGTTGTCCTGATCGGTACCTGGGGACTGCTCCGGGAATCGATCAATCATGCCCTGGATACCGTGCCCAAAGATATCGATATATCCGGTATACGAGACTACCTGACCGGGCTTGAAGGTGTTGTCAGAATACACGATCTGCATGTCTGGCCCATGAGTACGACAGAAGTTGCCTTAACCGTCCATCTGGTGGTGACCGGCTTTTCCGTGGACAACGATTTTCTGATAACTATTCAGAATCATTTGCACGACCACTTCAACATAGAGCATTGCACCATACAGGTAGAGATAGAAGACGATGAAACGATTTGTATGCTGGACAGGGAAGCCTGCACGTAAGATTGGAGCTCGGAAGTCGGCGCGGAACCTAGGAAGAAGGGTATATATGGAAAATTTTTGACGTAGCTCCAAAAATACCGTACATTTTTTAAGTTCAAGAGACTTTGCTTCCCATTACACCGCCCGCATGGACTGCAAGTTCCCCACAATGGTCTCAATGCTTTCCCTTCAATATGCCTAATCGATATTGTGCCAAGAACGTGCTAGGAGCGACAACTCTTGAACGAACCTCCTCAGATCCTCAGACGGCCTCATCTTCTGAAAACACCCCCTGGTTCCTGGTCCTTGTCCTGATCGGGGCCGGAGTAGTGGCCTCTTTCCAGGTGGGCAAAGCCCCGCCGGTCTTGACAGCCATGCGCCACGAGCTGGGGATGAGTCTCTTTTTAGGCGGCTGGATCCTGTCCACTTTCAATATCATCGGACTGGCCCTGGGTTCTGCTTCCGGGGCGGCCTCAGACGGTCTCGGGCATCGCCGGGTCCTTGTCCTGGGGCTTTCCCTGCAGGGACTGGGCAGCCTGTGCGGCGGCCTGACCCATCAGGTTCCGGTCCTGTTCATGACCCGCGTCCTGGAGGGCCTGGGTTTTCTCATGGTCGCCGTGTCCGCGCCGTCCCTTATCTTCATGATCACCCTTTCCAGGGACCTGCGTCTGGCCCTGGCCGGCTGGAGCTGTTTCCTGCCGGCCGGCGCGTCCGCCATCATGCTCATCGCCCCTCTGGTTACAGACCCTTACGGATGGCGGGGCCTCTGGATCTTGAACGCCCTGATTTTAGGGGCATATACCCTTTTTACCGCTGCCTGCACAAAAGGGCTGTCGCAGACAAAAGGCCCCAGGCGGATCACTCCGCTTAAAATTGTCCGGGATACCGTCAAAACCAGCACCTCCATCGGACCCCTCCTGCTGGCCCTGATCTTTTCCACCTATACCATGCGCTGGTTGGGCATGATGGGGTTTCTGCCCACCCTGCTCATGGAGGAATACAGTCTGACGCAGAACCGGGCTTCGGTCTTGACCGCCCTGGTGGTGGCCGTGAATGTTCCCGGAAATCTGGCCGGAGGCTGGCTGATGTCAAAAGGGGCGAGGAGATGGCAGCTGATCGTGGCGGTCAGCCTGATCATGGGTCTGCTCAGCCTTTTCATCTATGCACAGGGTCTGCCCTTTATGGTTCGCTATAGCAGCTGTCTGCTTTTTACCGGGATCGGAGGTATCCTGCCGGCTTCCCTGATCAGCGGGGCCCCTGTGCATGCTCCCTCCGCGGATCTGGTGGCCACCACCAACGGATTGGTCATGCAGGGCTCTCAGCTCGGGCAGCTCATCGGTCCGCCGGCCCTGGCCTACCTGGTCACGGCTTACGGAGGCTGGCAGGCCTCACCGTTGCTGCACATCGGCTCTGCGGTCCTGGGCATCCTTTTGGCAGTCTGGCTGGCGGTCCTGGAACGAGGCAAGAGGGAAGGCTGAGCCAGGACGTATTCCTCGTGCTTCAGACTCCAAAATGAGACATAAAGCTCATTTTCGGGTGAACATCCTGTCCATATAAAAGGGGTCGTCGAAGTGGCGCCGGCCCTTGAAGGCCACGGCATGGCGGCCCCACTGGCGCATGGCCCCCGGGGAAAGGACTCCGGTGGGCCACAGGAGAAACCGTTCCAGGCGTTCGCTTCCAGGGGCGATGCTGTTTTGGGCGAACATGCTTCTACGTTCGCCTGTTGAAGCGGGAAGACTCCGGAGGCGGCTGTAGTCGGCCAGTGAATAGCCGGTCGCAGGGGGCTTGGCTATCCGGGACACGGGATAGATGTGCTGTACGAAATGGGTGCCGCTTTCCATGGCCAGGACCAGACGCTGTCTGGCCGGATCAAGATCAGGCGCTTTGAGAATCAGCGGCGGTTCCTCATAATCGATCTCCCGGCGGACCTGAAGTCCGGGGGTGGGGTAGGCCTTGTAATAGCAGCCGCAGTTATGCATGCTCTCGTAGAGCAAGGGTTGTCCGTCCTTGTCCAGGGTGACCCTCAGGTTGACCCCGTCGAGAAGTCCCCCGTATAAGTCCAGGGGTCCGGTCCTGGGCCTGGCCGGAAACCAGATGATGTAGTTCAGCTGCGTCAGGATGTCTTTCCCGAAGCGGGTGAAGGACAATCGGGTGTAGGTCGTTGGGGCGCCGGTATCGACACCGAGGGTTTCCTGTTTGGTCCAGACCGGTCTGCCGATGCGGTCATGGTCGCCTTGGGCCTGGATTTCCCAGACCGGGGCATGCATCCGGAAGAGAACCTTCAGATCTGCGGGCGAATAGCTGGGAATACCCAAAGCATCGGGATCAGCCCGGATAGGGCGTTGCTGGAATGTCGAAGGATCTATGGTTAAATCCGGAAGGTAGCGTATGGTCTTCCAGTCCGCCGGGGGCTTAAGGGAGAATCTTTCCCTGACTTTCTCCTGCCAGTTCAAAACGCCGCGCAGTACAAACCAGCCCGTGATCGGGGAAACACCAAGAATCCTGCGCAGCCGGATATAGTCGTCAGGAGCGGAGATATTGCCCGCCAGATCCTTTCGTCTGTTTTTCCCCTCGAAATCAATCGCCTTGAGAAGATCCCCGCAGGCGGCGATGCGGCTCTTCAGCCCGGTTCCGCCCTTCGCAGATTCCGAGGCTGCCCGGTCCGACCCGGACAGGTTGGCAGTTTCATAGGTCCGGGCCTTTTGATCCAGGTCCTGCATGCGATCCACCCAGGCGGTAAAGGCGGCCTCGCTGTCTGCGGCCTCGGCGCCGAAAGAGGCCAGAAAGCGGTTGAGCCGTAAGTAGGGGTAGCCTTTCACCCGGAAAACACCGGGGTCAAGGGCTCCGGATTCCCTGATCCGGGCATCGAGGGAGGCGAAAAAATCGGCACACCTCCCTGGAGGTCCGGATTCTCCGCTGTGCACGGACCGGGTTGGAACCGGTATGTGTGCGCAGCCGGCCAGGTAAAGAATCAGGGTGATGGAGAGGGTGATGAGACAAGAGTGTTTTGACATAGTTCAGGACTCTTGGTGATCATCCGCTTATACTTTGAAAACCGCAAGTTTCTAAATCTAAACTGAAAGGAATGCAGAAGGTTTTTATCCACTAATCTCCACGAATTTTCACTAATTTCTACAGGCCTGATCGGCCTGAAGAAAGGTTAATCACCTGCGGTGAAGCTCATTCCCCGCGACAGCGGGATGAAGCCTTCCTGCCTGCGATCAGCAGGCTGGAAAATATCTTTCTTCATTCGTGCCCATTCGTGAGCATTCGTGGACAACATTCTTTTTTCTTGATTTTTTTATGAGCAATTCTCAAAGTATTAACGGAGGACTACCTGAAATTCAAAGGGCTATTTTCTTTTTCTTAACCGTGAACCTTGAACCTGGAACCTTTTGGGTTGGGGGCGAAGCCCGCTTTAATCCGCATAGCGGTCTTTCAATTTCAAAATGATCCGCTGCTCCCAGTGAGCCGTGTAGGTCAAAAAATCCTCCATGCCCCCCCGCCAGGGATAGTAGGCCCAGAAGGCGGCACCCCGGAAATCGAAATAGGCCACCTGGGTCACCCTGGTTCCCTGTTGGACAGGCTCGATCCGGATGTGCCCGTAATGGAATTTCTGCCCGCACTCCTCAGGATTGGTCAGAATGAATTCAAGACTGCGCCGTTGCGGAAAAATCGTAGTCTTCCATCTGAAGGCGGCTTTCGGAGTATGGGTATATTCATCCTCGGTGATGACGGTGTTGCCGCAGCGTGAGATGAAACGGTGCTTTTCGATGTATTTGTTGCTCTCCAGGAAATCGTTGTTGAAATCAGTCTTGAATTTCCAGTAGACTTGAACAGGCACGCCGACCAGATAGACCAGCCTGTAAGCCTGGCCTCCCCGACTGTCAGGCTCGATGTGATGCACTGCTACCCGGTCATGGTCGTCATTGCCTTGGCCGAAGCCCTCCCCGGGCATGACCTGGGACATGAAGGCCGTAGCCAAAAGCGGCACGAACACCTGGAACAGAAACCAGGGTTTGATCCTGGTGAAAGTATGGCCCGGAAGAATCAAGGAACAGACCTTTGCGCATGGCCATGACTCATGGAGACTTATGGCCGGTTTTTGCGGGTACTTGTTACAGTCAGATCGGCTATTGTTCTAGAGCTTACTTGCTTCAGGCTTCAGATTCAAGGAAGAAACCCGAGAAATTGATTTCGGATTCCAACGAAAATAAAAAAAGCGGTCCAGATATTGGTTGACAGCCGTGCAGGATTTGGGAAAATGATAGAATAATATACACGGAGGGTAGTGCAATGAAAAAGGACTTGAAAGCCTTGACCATACGGATCGAGCCTGAGGAACACGAGAAAATCAAAAAATTATCGGACGATACCGGGAAATCGATAAAAGATTTGACGCTGGAAGCCTTTGAACTCCTCAGCAATCGATATCGACAGATCGAAGCCGGCGAAGAGCTGTCCAGCAGGGACGCGTCCATTGAAGCCGCCCAGATGTGGGATGAGGTGCTCATCGAGCAGGACATCCCGAATCTTCTGGAGTCCAGGAACAGAGACGAGGTGACCAGGGTCCTGGGAGAATATTTCGACCGGCTCGATTTCGATGTCTGGCCGTATAATGAAATCGATCCCGGTGACCTGGCGGACTATCTCGCCGAAGTCCGGGAGTATTTTATCAATGAAGGCCTGAGCTACTGGGAGCTGGAAATCCTGGATGCCGAAACCAGAATTCAGTAAGGAGGCGAAAGGGATCCATGGACAGAAGGGCGGTCTGGAAGGGAGTTGTCACCTTCGGGGAGAACCGTGTCCCGGTAAAGCTTTACTCCGCGGTGAGCTCCACCAATGTCTCTTTTCATCTCCTTCACGATAAAGACCAGGTCCGGCTTCGGCAGCAGATGGTCTGTGAGCTGGAAAACGAGCCGGTCCCGGACGAGGAAATCAGCAAGGGCCTGCAGATCGATGACAACGAGTACGTGCTGCTGGAGCCGGAGGATCTGGCGGAACTTGAGCCGGACACGGATCGCAATATCGAGGTCGAAGGCTTCATCGCCCGGGAAGAGATCGATCCGCGCTTTTATGATCGCCCTTACCATCTGGGTCCGGACGGGGAGGGGCATAAGTATGCCTCCCTGGCCGAAGCCCTGGCTGAGTCGGGCAAAGCCGCGATCTGCCACTGGACGTTCCGAAAGCGTTTTTACAACGGGGTGCTTTTCGTACGGCAAAACCGCCTGGAACTGGTGACCCTGCGTCTGGCCGAAGAAGTGATCGATACCGGCGAACTGGACCTGCCGCAGAGCGGGCTGTCTCAAAAGGAGCGCAAGACAGCCAGGTACCTGGTGGAGGAGTTGTCCGGCCCTTTCGATCCTGCAAGGTACCGCAACGACTTTCAAGAAGACCTTGAAGAGCTCGTCTCTGTCCGGAGTGCCGCTTCGGCCCCCTGCCGGTCCATCTGGAACCGATGTTGGCCACCTCCGGCTCGATGCCGTCTGAACCAAGAGACTGGGCCTTTGAGTACAAATGGGACGGGATACGGGCCCTCTGTTACTGGCAGTCCGGAGAGATGCGGCTGGAGAGCCGCAGCCTCCGCGAGATCACCTGGCGCTATCCGGATCTCAGGGCAAGGCCCGGGGATCTTCCGGAGGACCAGGCCATCTTCGACGGCGAGATCATGGCTTTTGAGCGCGACGGACGGCCGAGCTTCAGCCGTCTCCAGCAGCGCATGCACCTCTCCCCGGAAAAGGCGGCCCGCATGGCGGGAGAGGTTCCGGTCAAGTACTATGTCTTCGATCTGCTCTGGCTCAAGGAGCGCTCCCTGGTGGATGAACCCTATCGAATCAGACGGGAGCGCCTGGAGGGGCTTGCTGTCGACCATGAACGCTGGCGGGTCCCAGCGTCCCACCTGGGCCAGGGTTCGGCCATGCTCCGCGTCGCTGCCAAGTGGGGGCTGGAGGGGATCATGGCCAAACAGGCCGAATCCCCCTACCGCCTGGGAACCAGAAGCAGGGACTGGCGCAAGATCAAGATCGTTCAAAGACAGGAATTCGTGGTCGGTGGTTGGGAGCCGCGGGCCGAGAACAGGGAACAAGTGGGATCTCTTCTGCTTGGCTACTACGATCCTGAGCAGGCGGGTCTGCAGTATGCCGGGCGCGCAGGCACTGGATTCGATGCCGGGATGCACGAGAAGCTCTCCGGTCTCCTTGCCGGGCGCGAACAAAAGCGGAGTCCCTTTGCCGGACGGGTGGCCGGGCGCGGCACGCGCTTCGTCTCTCCGGACCTGGTCGCGGAAATCGCCTACCGGCGCTGGCCCGAGGGCGGGGATTTACAGCAGGCCTCGTTTCTGGGGCTTCGCGACGACGTTCCCGCCCGGGACGTGGTCATAGACAGGGAGGAATAAGTATGCCGGGTCGCAGCACGGCACTCTGGTCCGGCAGCCTGACCTTCGGGCTGGTGTCCATACCGGTCATGGTGGTTCCGGCGGTCCGCTCCAGGCGAAGCGGGTTTCACCTGATCCACAAGAAGGACGCCTCCCGTCTCAAACGGGAGATGTACTGCCCCGCGGACAAGAGCTTCGTGTCCGGCGAACACACCCTCCGCGGCTACCAGATCGAAGAGGGCAGACACGTCATCATCACTGACGAGGAAATCGCCTCGGTTGCCCCCAGACGCAGCCGAACCATAGAGATCCAGGAGTTTGTGGACAGCGCTTCCATCGACGCCGCCTTTTACGAGCGGCCTTATTATCTGGCCCCGTCCGGAGCGGAAAAACCTTACCGACTCCTGGTCAGGGTTATAAAGGAGATGAACAAGGCGGGCCTGGCCGAGTTCGTGATGAATGCCAGGGAGAGGTTCTGCGCGGTGCAGAGCATCGATGAAGCCCTGTGCCTGATGATCCTGCGCTATCCGGCTGCACTGCGTTCGGCTGATGATCTGGCGCCGACGGCAGAGGCCAGGGCCGGGGAGGTCAGGTCGATGCAAAAGACGGTTCAAGCCATGACCAGGGGCTTCGACCCGGAAAGGCTGAGGGACGAGTATGAGGAACGCATCCAGGATCTGATTCAGCGAAAGAAACAGCAGAAAGAAACGGTAGAGGTCTTCGAGGCCGGGGAGAAGAGACCCGGGGAGGGACCAAAGAAAGAGAAAGAGGAAGAGGAAGAGGCAGCGGACCTGATATCGGCTCTGGAAGAAAGCCTGGCCAGGGAAAAGGAACGGGTTTCGTGACTGCCGGGAAGGAGGTCCGCATCCTGCATCGAAAGCTTGAACTGAGCAACCTGGACAAGATCCTCTATCCGGAGAGCGGTTTCAGCAAGGCCCATGTCCTGGACTACTATCGCCGGGTTTCTCCCTGGCTCCTGCCCCACCTTCGCCTGCGCCCCCTGACCCTCAAGCGCTACCCGGACGGGGTCCGGGCTGGACATTTCTTTGAAAAAAACTGCCCAAAGTATAGGCCGGACTGGATGCAAACCGCCCGGCATGTTGCCCATACGGATGGCAGGGCTGTGCGCTACTGCCTGGTGAACGACCTGCCCTCGCTGATGTGGGTGGCCAACCTGGCCTCACTTGAACTGCACGTACTCCAGTCCAGGAGCGTGGCTCCGGACCGGCCGACGGCAGTGGTCTTCGATCTTGACCCGGGTCCGCCGGCCGGCCTGATCGAAGCGGCCAAAGTCGGCCTGCT
>JAIPDR010000071.1 GCA_021737615.1 Desulfohalobiaceae bacterium
AACAGTGGCCGGTATCATCCTGGCGGCCGGGCGATCCGCCAGGATGGGCCGGACCAAGCAAATCCTGCCCTGGCAGGGATCGACCATCCTGGGGGAGGTCATGCGTCAGGCCCGTCTTTCCTGCCTGAACCCCTTGACCGTGGTCCTTGGCCATGAGGCTGGCCGCATTACCCGGGAGGTCGATCTGAAAGGGGCCAGGGTCGCTATCAACCCTGATTTTGCCAAGGGACAGAGCAGCTCTCTTCAGGCCGGGCTGGACCAGCTGCCGGAAACGGTTCAGGCCGCCCTCTTTCTCCTCGGGGATCAGCCCCTGGTGACTGCTGCGGTCATAGACAGACTCGTCAGGGAGTACTTCGAGCTGGGAGCGGCTGTGGTCATCCCTGTCTGCCGGGGCCGGCGGGGCAACCCGGTGCTCATCGATCGATCCCTGTTTTCTGATTTGATGCGCCTTCGGGGAGATACCGGGGCCAGGATCCTCTTTGAAAAGTACGCGGATCTGGTTCGTGAGTTGCCCGTTGCTGAGCAGGGAGTTCTGCAGGATATCGACACCTGGCAGGACTATCAGGAACTTTATGGACAGGAGAGGGGGTCAAATCCGGGGTAGTAACCCTGCTTGGAGGGACTTGTATCATAGCATCGTCTGACTGGATTCCGGCCTCCGCCGGAATGACGGAATGACAAGAGAATGAGGCATCTGAAGAATTGAAAGTACGCAAAAACTGGATGATTCAAGCTTTTCCCTGTTTGCAGAGTTTGTTGAATATGGTATACGCTTCAGAGTCTCAAATTCAGAGCTCTTTCCCGTACTCCAAAGTTTGGATATTTTTTTGGACAAATATCAGGTTATGTGTCCGTGATAAATTCGAAGCACGAAATTCGAATTTCGATATTATGTCCAATTTTGAAGTCATTAAAATATATTTTCAATTATTTCAAATAGTTATTTTTAAGTGTCAAGACGCTGCTACGAAGTCTGAAATTCTATTTTGCCTAGTCCTTTGTGCCTGGAGGAGGGAGAATGTATGCTCGATTTCAACGTTTCAGACCTTCTGCTCCCGGAGCGATCTGGAATCATAAGCCTGGTTGGGGCCGGGGGAAAGACCAGCCTCATGTTTCAGCTGGCCAGGGAGATAGCGGCCCGGGGGCAGCGGGTCCTGACCACGACCACCACCAGAATATTCTCTCCAACCCCGGAACAGTCCATCAGCCCGGTCATAACCGAAGATCCCCTGCTGTGGCTCGAGAGCCCGGACCAGCAGTATGAACACGAGCGGCATCTGACCCTGGCCCGGAAGACCCTGCCCGGGAACAAACTGCAGGGCTTTTCCCGGGAAACAGTGGATGCCCTCTGGCAGAGCGGCCGCTTCGACTGGATCCTGGTGGAAGCGGACGGGGCCGCGGGCCGGCCGCTCAAGGCCCCGGCCGAACACGAGCCGGCCATTCCGGACCTGTCCCGGTGCGTCGTCGCGGTCCTCGGCCTGCAGGGCTTTAATCGTCCGCTCACCGGGTCGTGGTACTTCAGACCGGGGATCTTCGCCGAATTGAGCGGATGCAGGGAAGGGGACCGGGTTTCTCTCGGGGGCCTGGCCAGGGCCCTGGTTCATGAACAGGGGATCATGAAGTCTGCTCCGACCGGAGCGGAACGGGTCCTGTTTCTGAACCAGGCCGATGACGCCAGGCACCTGGGGCTCGGCCGGAGGTTCATCCAGGTTCTGCAGGGGAGGTATCCCGGTTTTTTTTGCAGGTACGGACTCGGCTCCCTCAAGAACCGGGAAATTTTTAATGCCAATACCCAGTCTGCATATACACTGCAATAAATCACCTACCAAAGGTTTGCAGATCGAGCAAAAGATTGTGTCCGCCCTCTGATCTTCGCCTGATACGTATCTGCTTCCTCTCTTTTTGCCGGGGATCTCTTGTAATTCGATCACTAATATGTGTGTCGTTTTCCTTGAAATGCGGTAAATTTTGTCTTAAGCTCGTCTCGTCATCCAAGAATCGACCCTGACCATTGTTTTCGAATTCTACTATCTAGATTCATATATCGATCCCATCCCGGGTTTTTCGGCAAAAATTGTTTGTCATTGGATTAGTACGTTGTTTATCAGAAAATGGAGAGTCGGAGCAGGATACACGTCCATTCCTTTGCTTGAGACTGCCTGCTTTGAACGAAAAAAAATCTCCAGGAAATATTGGAGTGGACTGGGGACGCTCTTTTTGTTCTTGATGTTGCACGCCTCCGGGACAGCCCTGGCCTCGGAAAAGCCTGTATTATCCGCCGCTGAGATCGATTATCCCCCTTTTTCCTTTGTCAATGCCGATGACCGCCCGGACGGCTTCTCCGTGGAACTGATGCGGGCGGCCCTTACCGCCATGGGGCGTGGGGTCCTTTTTCGCAGCGCTCCCTGGCCCGAGGTCAGGAAGTGGCTGCAGGAGGGAAAGGTTCAGGCTTTGCCTCTGGTGGGCCGCACCCCGGAACGGGAGCACCTCTTTGATTTCACCTTCCCCTACATGTCTCTGCACGGAGCCATCGTCGTCCGCGCCGGAACAGACGATATCCAGGATCTGGAGGATCTCCGGGGCCGGCGGGTGGCCGTCATGGAGGGCGACAATGCAGAAGAGTTTCTGCGGCGGGAGGATCGCGGCCTTGAGATCCGGACGACGAGAACCTTTGAAGAGGCCTTGCGCCAGCTTTCCCAGGGGCTTCACGAGGCCGTGGTCATGCAGCGGCTGGTGGCCCTTCGGCTCATCCGGAAAAGCGGGCTTGCCAATCTCCGGGTCGTCAGCAGGCCGGTTGAGGGCTTTCGGCAGGACTTCTGCTTTGCGGTCAGGGAGGGGGACAGGGATACCCTGGCCCTTTTAAACGAAGGTCTGGCCATGGTTATGGCAGACGGCACCTTCCGCCACCTCCATGCAAAGTGGTTTGCCGCTCTGCAGCTGCCGGATCACCGCAAGGTTGTGATCGGCGGGGATCACAATTACCCGCCCTTTGAGTACCTGGATGAAAACGGTAATCCAACAGGGTTCAATTCTGAAATCACCCTGGCCATCGCCCGGGAGCTCGGGCTGGATATCGAGATCCGCCTCGGTCCCTGGGCAAAGATCCGTCAGGATTTAGCCAGGGGCGAAATCGACGCCATCCAGGGCATGCTCTACTCAACCAGGCGCGATCTGACTTTTGATTTTACCCCGCCCTATACCGTCAATCATTATGTGGCTGCGGTCCGAAAAGGGGAGGGTCCGCCGCCGGTCGACGTCGCTTCGTTGAGACGGAAACGGCTTGTGGTGCAGGAGGGCGACATCATGCATGATCTTGCCCGAAAGAACGGCCTTGAAGATCGGGTTGCCCTGGTCAAATCGCAAGAGGAGGCCCTGCGGCAACTGGCTGCGGGACAGCACGACTGCGCCCTGGTGGCCCGCCTGACCGCCATGTACTGGATTGAAGAGAAAGGCTGGGACAATCTGGTCACTGCCAACCGCTCTCTTGCTTCGCCCGGGTATGGCTTTGCCGTACCCCACAATCAGAAGGCTCTTCTGGCCCAACTCGGTGAGGGGCTAAAACTTATCGAAAAAACAGGCGAATACCAGCGCATACGTGACAAGTGGCTGGGAATATACGAGGATCTTCCCCCAAGCTTTGCCGAGGTTTTCGGCTATATGGCCCTGGTTGCCGGACCTCTTCTTTTCATCCTTTTGGTCTTTTACCTGTGGTCCAGGTCATTGCGCAAAGAGGTGGCCCGACGGACGGCCGATCTGCGGCAGAGCGCCGTTCAATTCCGCTCCCTGGTGGAAGGGGCGCCTATTGCAATTTTCGTGCAGACCGAAGATTGTTTCGCCTATGTAAACGAGGCTGGGCTGCGTTTTTTCGGCGCCGGCTCAAAGGATCAGCTCCTGGGACAACCGGTCATTGACAGATTCCACCCTTCGTCTCGAAAAATCGCCCTGGAGCGTATTTTGGCCCTGAACCAGGAGAAAAAGACTGTACCGAGTGTGGAAGAAACCTGTCTCCGCTTGGATAAAAGTGAGGTCCCGGCGGAGATTTCCGCTGTCCCCATAACCTATGAAGAAAAAAACGGGGCCTTGGTCTTCGCTCAGGATATCAGCCAGCGCAAGGCGTCCGAAGCCGAACAGGAACGCCTGCTCCTGGCCATCGAACAAACCGATCAGATTGTGATCATTACCGATCCCCAGGGAACGATTCAGTATGTCAACCCGGTCTTTGAGCAGATATCGGGCTACTCCAGGCACGAGGCCGTCGGCCAAACGCCGCGCATCCTCAAAAGCGGTGAGCAGGAAGAATCCTTCTACCGGCAGTTGTGGCGGACCATTGCCAGCGGCCGGACCTGGCAGGGGCGGATGGTGAACGCGCGCAAGGACGGAACCCATTTCACGGTAGAGGAGACCATCTCGCCGGTAGCGGACAAGGCGGGCAATATCGTTAACTATGTAGCCGTGGAGCGGGATATTACCAAGCGGCTCTCGCTGGAGGCTCAGCTCCTGCAGGCCCAGAAGATGGAATCCGTCGGCCGTCTGGCCGGAGGGGTGGCCCACGATTACAACAATATGCTCAGCGTAATCATCGGCAATACGGAAATGGCCCTGGACCAGCTTCGTGTGGAGCATCCAGTCCACAACAATCTGCAGGAAATCCAGGCCGCCGCGGACCGGTCTGTTGAAATCACCCGGCAGCTTCTGGCTTTTGCCCGGCAGCAGACCATCGCTCCCCGGATACTCGATCTGAACCAGACCGTGGAAGGCATGCTCAAGATGCTCCGTCGTCTGATCGGCGAGGACATTGATCTGGCCTGGCTGCCGGGTGAGGACCTGTGGCAGGTCAAGATGGATCCCTCCCAGGTCGACCAGATCCTGGCCAATTTGTGTGTCAATGCCAGGGACGCCATCCAGAGCGGCGGGAAAATCACCATCGAGACCGGCAATGTTGCCTTGAGCGAGGCCTATTGTGCCGAACATGCAGGATTTACCCCCGGGGAGTATGTGCTTTTGGCCGTCAGTGACAACGGCAGCGGGATGGATCCGGGCACTTTGGAAAAGGCTTTCGAGCCCTTCTTTACCTCCAAGGAGGCCGGCCGGGGGACGGGACTTGGCTTGGCCACGGTCTACGGCATCGTCAAGCAGAATCAGGGTTTCATCAATGTCTACAGTGAGCCAGGGCAGGGGACGACCATCAGGATCTATCTGCCGCGTCGGGCCGGGGCGGCCAAGGGGCCCGAGCCTGAAAACGGGGCCGCGGTTTTGAGCGGGTATGGCGAAACCGTGCTGGTGGTAGAAGATGAGGAATCGATCTTGGAGCTGACTGAAAAGATCCTCCACAGGTTGAACTACAGTATCTTAAAGGCCGCTACGCCCGAAGAAGCCCTGGAGCGGGTTGAGGCCTTTCAGGGCAGGATTCATCTGCTCCTGACAGACGTAGTCCTGCCCGGGATGAATGGCCGGGAGCTGGCGGAGAAGCTTTTGAAACTCTACCCGGAACTCAAGTGCCTCTACATGTCGGGCTACACGGCCAACGTCATTGCCCATCACGGGGTTCTGGACAAGGGGATGCACTTCATCCAGAAGCCTTTTTCCGTGAGCGACCTGGCCCAGAAGATCAGAGAGGTCCTGGGTATTTCATAGTCATCTCCCACTGCGCCGCCGGAAAGAGGTGTCGCCAAAAAATTCAATGCGCATACAGACAAAACAGCCTTTCTATTTCTTGCGCCTGGAGGCAACAAAGGCGGCCACACCAAAGAGACCGAAGATGTAGCCGATCCCGCCGAAAATATCGTTCAGTCCCGGTTTGCCGAACTCGGCCCGCAGGGCGGCCAGTTCACGGTGAATGCGGTGCAGGTCCCTGGCGGTCTTGCTGTTATGTTCCTGCAATTGGACGGCGAGTTCCTGGACAGAGTCCGGCGGCCGGGTTCCAGAGGCCGGGGACCGGGAAATCGGACCCAGCAGGAAGATCAAGACGAAAGCCAATAGAAGCAAGTTGCGAATACGGCTCATTCCTCCCCCCCCGCTTGCTTTGTCGAAAGCCTGAACTCGGTACGGTGGCCCAGTCCTGCCTCGAGCACGATGGTCAGCTCGTCGATCCCGGGCAGGGCAAAACTGAATAACCCGGCGGAATCGGTGACCCCTTCGAGCAGGAGATTGTCCTCACTGTCGTAGACAAGGACCCGGCCTTCCTTTACCGCGCGGCCGTCAGGAAAGTAGCTCTCGGTGTAGACAGTCTGGCCGTCAATATAGGCAAAGATGTTTACCTTGTGGGCCAGGGCGGTTGCCGTGAACAAGAGGACAGCGACTAGACACAGCAATGCGAATCTCGGGTGTTTCATCTTTTTTACCTCTTCAACCGTGAACTTGGAACTCGCCGAGGCGTAGGCTCACCCTCTACCCTCAGGCCTGTAAGCCCTACGGGCTGGAAGAGGAGCCGGAGGCCGTGAACCAGGAACCTTGGTCAACAGAGACGGTCATCATGGTTAACTTTTTTCAGTGTGTTGCGAAGAGCAAGGATTCTCAACATGAACATTTAGGCATATTCCGGGTCTGCACCCAATAGACCGCCCCGATTTCGACCCTTTTTTCCTGACCTTCGTGGTCAAGGATCCAGAAAAAAAATATCCTGCTCCAGCCTCTGGTTTTGTTGGACACTCGGGTCGAAGTACCGGTGCGCGCCGGGCACTCAGCTTGATGTTTAACTGCTTGGGCCTTTGCTTGAGAAGACTGTCCGTTCTGACACAGGGGGCCAGGGCCCGTCCTCAGCTCTGACCCAGGGTGCAGGCGCCTCCGCCTTCGCAGAAGTTGCGGATGAAGCGTCCCAACTGGTGTCCTAGATGGATGCACTCTTTGCCCAGGAGGCAGTTTTCCACATCAACTTGCTCCAGATGGGTGGAGAGTTCGTGTTCTCCGGTGCGGAAGGTGGCGATCCAGGCATTTGTCTCCGTATCAAAGGCAAGCTGCAGATCCAGGCCGAACTGATTGATTTCAGGGTAGATCGTCTTGAGCTTGGCCGCGATATCCTCTTTTTTGATTTCCATGGTCGATCTCCTTTTCAGATTCTAGGTTTGTCGCCGGCAGCAAGCGCCTGGTTTATGGCTCCTGCGGCTTGACCGTAACGAGCAGCGGGATACAATGCAGCCGGTCTGATTCTTCGCGGGTTGTGCCCAATTTCCAGTCGACGCAGCTGGCATCAGGCAGGCGGGCATCGATTTGGCTGACGATTCCTTTGACATCGATGACCGGATGCCGGGAAAAGACTTCGGGCAGGCCGTAGGTCAGGTTGCAGGACAGGCACTTGCCTGGGCGCTCATGGAGCTCGAACTCGAAGTGCAGTTGATCATCGAGCCGGTCTTTAAACGAAAGCCGGATGTCAAAGGCGCCTTCGGCGTCGTTTCCAAAGAGTGCTTCGAAAAAATCCCTGGTCTTCTCAGGGGGGAAGATGGCGGACAGGCTCGTTTCATCAAAGTTTGCGGAATAATTCATGGAAAAAAACCTTTGAGTGTTGCTGATGGTTGATGTTACCGTGACACACGACGGGCTGATTTTTTTATTTGAATGACCTGTGCTATTCTGTCAAGGATTAAACGGGGAATCAAGAGAAGAATGTAAGTACAGAAGCATAAAACATCAAGGAGAAGAGTATGCATTTTTCAACTTCCAATGCCGATGAAGCCCTGCAAACCAAAAACCGGTCCCGGGATGTCTCGCCGCAATCAGGGATCTGCAGCCGCTGTCTGGATGGATGCAGGGGAAACTGTGACATGTTCAAAGCCACCTTCCGGGGCAGGGAACTGCTCTATCCCGAACCCTTCGGGGGCATGACCGCGGGTGCGGACAAGGATTATCCGGTGGATTATTCCCATATCAATATCATGGGATACGCCATGGGGGCCAAAGGTGTCGCTCCAGACCCGGACCAGGCCACGTTTCCGGAGGTGAACACCGAGACCAGTTTTGGCGGAAATGATCCAGTCTGGATGAAGGTTCCGGTTTTTACCGGAGCCCTGGGCAGTACCGACATCGCTCAGAAAAACTGGGAGCATTTTGCCGTGGGCGCGGCCATCAGCGGCATCAGCCTTGTCTGCGGGGAGAACGTCTGCGGCATAGACCCGGATCTGGAATTCAACGCAAAGGGGCTGGTCAGGAAGTCTCCGGAGATGGACAAGAGGGTGGAGCTCTACAGGAAATTCCACGAAGGCTACGGGGATATCCTGGTCCAGTTGAACGTGGAAGACGGCCGCAACGGCGTGGCGGAATATGTCATCGAAAAGCTGGGTGTGGAGACCATCGAGCTGAAGTGGGGTCAGGGAGCAAAATCCATCGGCGGCGAGATCAAGGTCAATTCCCTCAGCCGGGCCCGCGAACTCAAGAGCAGGGGCTACATCGTCACCCCGGACCCGGATGATCCGGCCAATCAGGCTTCTTTCAAGGCAGGCCCCCTCAAGCAGTTCGAGCGCCATTCCCGTCTCGGTTTCATCGACCAGGAAGATTTCATGAAAGAGGTTCAGCGACTGCGTGATCTGGGAGCCAAGCGGGTCACCCTGAAGACCGGGGCCTATCCCATGCGGGAACTGGCCATGGCCATCCGCTGGTCAAGCGATGCCGGCATCGACCTCCTGACCATTGATGGGGCCCCGGGAGGCACCGGCATGAGTCCCTGGCGGATGATGAACGAGTGGGGAATACCGGCGGTCTATCTGCATTCCATGGCCTATGAACTCTGCCAGCGGTTGGCCCAAAAGGGTCGGCCGGTACCGGATATCGCCTTTGCCGGCGGTTTTTCCTCTGAAGATCATGTCTTTAAGGCCCTGGCTCTGGGGTCGCCTTTTTGCAAGGCTGTCTGTATGGGGCGGGGCTTGATGATTCCGGGAATGGTCGGGAAGAATGCCGAAAGGTGGCTCCAGGAAAAAGACGGGGGTCTGCCGCCCACGGTTTCCAAGTTCGGGTTCAGTAAAGAGGAAATATTCATGAACTATGAGTACATGAAAGAAAAGTACGGAACCGCGGTCCAGGAAATCCCCCTGGGAGCAGTCGGTATCTACAATGTTGTCGATAAACTGCGCGTAGGTCTGCAGCAACTCATGGCCGGTTCCAGAAACTGGGAGCTCCAGTACATCAGCCGGAACGATGTCTGTGCCTTGACCGAGGAATGCGCAAAAATTACCGGTCTGTCCTATGTCATGGACGCCTACCGCGACGAGGCCCTCGAAATCATCGATGCCTGATATAGAATTTTAGATTTTGGATTTTGGATTTTCGATTGTTTAGACAAAGAATAAGAGCTGATTATCCGGCATAAATCCAAAAACTTTTTCTTAAAGCCTATAGGTGAGAGATGATAAGTGAGAGGCAAGAGGTGAGAGACAGAAGGCTGAAGAGGCAAGAAGGTGTCAGGAATCAACAGTTCAGACTTCGTACACCTGTACCATTTATGAGAGTTAAATATTTGAAATGATTGTTTTTACTTCAAAATTGGATAGAATATCGAAATTCGAATTTCGTGCTTCGAATTTATGCAAAAAAACACTTGTCCAAATAATGTTCCAAATTTTAGAAAACGGCACAGAGCTCTGCATTGGGGTTGTGGAACATATATTTATTATCCAGTTTGCCCCTCGGGGCTTTTGGCCCGAGGGGCAAACTGGATAAAGGAGGGAGACAATGCGGGAATTCATACGGAAGATTGAACACAGGGACCCGGGGGAAAAGGAATTTCATCACGGTGTGGCCAGATTCCTGCGCTCAATAGAGCCGGTTCTGGATCAGCCTCCTGAGTTCGACAGGTACGCTATCCTCCATCGCCTGGTGGAGCCGGAACGGACCATCATCTTCCAGGTCCCCTGGATGGACGACCAGGGCCAGGTCCAGGTCAACCGGGGATACCGCGTGGAGATGAACAGCTCCGTCGGCCCCTACAAGGGCGGTCTGCGCTTTCATCCCGACGCCGGTCTGGGCACTTTTAAGCTGCTGGCCTTTGAACAGGTCTTCACCAACAGTCTGACCACGATGCCCCTCGGCGGAGCCCGCGGCGGTTCCGACTTCGACCCCAAGGGCAAATCCGACGACGAAGTCATGCGTTTCTGCCAGAGCTTCATGTCCGAACTGGCCAGGCATATCGGTCCGGACATAGATATCCCCGAAGGCGGGCTGGGGGTGGGTCTGCGGGAGATCGGCTTCCTCTTCGGGGCCTATCGCAAACAGCAGAACGAGTTTTCCGGAGTCATGACCGGCAAGGGCCTGGGCTGGGGCGGCAGCCAGATTCGCATGCAGGCCGCCGGGTACGGCGTGGCTTATTTCACGGCCGAGATGCTGGCTGCGCGGGGCGATTCCCTGGACGGCAAGAGGTGTTTGATATCAGGATCGGGAAATGTGGCCCTGGCGGCGGCAGAGAAGATCACTCGGCTCGGGGGCCGGGTTTTGACCCTGTCTGATTCCGGAGGGCACATTTTCGATCCCGAGGGGATAGACCTGGATAAACTGGCCTTTGTCAAGCGGCTGAAGCATATCCGGCGCGGCCGGATCTCGGAATATGTGGAGAAATATTCAGAGGCCGAATACACCGAGGCCGACAGCGCCGACGGATACAACCCGCTCTGGGCCAGGCCGGCGGACTGCGCTTTCCCCTGTGCTATGGAGAACGAGGTCAATGCGGCCGACGCCGGAAATCTTGCCGGGAACAATATCCGGCTTGTCTGCGAAGGGGCCGACATGCCGGTTACAGCCGAGGCCTTCGATGTCCTGCAGGACAGCCGGGTGCCCTTTGCTCCGGGCAAGGCGGCCAGCGCAGGCGGGGTGGCGGTTTCCTGCTTCGAAATGGCCCAGAACAGGATGCTCTTGAACTGGACTGCAGAAGAAGTGGATCAGCGTCTGCAGAAAACGATGAAAAACATCCATACCCAGTGCCGGGAGACGGCCGGTGAGTTCGGCGAGCCGGACAACTACTTCCTGGGGGCCAATATTTCCGCTTTCCAGCGCGTGGCCCAGGCCATGCAGGATCAGGGGGTCTGATATCCGCTTTCCGCCCCGTCCGCCGGTCGGGGCGGAAAGCGGATATCAGACCGGACTCTTGTTGATCAGGGGCCTTTTAAGCATCTTTTCATAGAGATCGATGTACCTGCTTGCCGTGGCCGAGTGGTTGAAGCGCTGCCTGCTCTGCCTCATGATCCTGGCGCGATGCCGGCTCCTGACCTCCTCGGGTTGTTCGCAGAAGCCGACGGCCCTGGATACGGCCTGAAATAGAGACTCGCTGTCGAAAGAATCGAAAAGAATACCGTTCCCGGTCCCGGCCTCCAGGTTGATTTCGGTCACGGTGTCGTGTATGCCCCCGGTATCAAAGGCCACCGGCAGGGACCCGTAAAGCGGGGCGATCATCTGCGGCAGGCCGCAGGGTTCGAATCTGGAGGGCATGAGGATGAAGTCGGAGGCGGCGTAGCCCAGGTGTTCCAGACGCTCTTCGTAGTTGCAGACCGCCACCCTTTTTTCAAAGCCGTGAAAGGATACGATGTCTTTGAATATGTTCTGATAGTCGCCGCCGGCGACGAATACTATCTGCAGCTCCTTCTCCCACCAGGTGGAGATTATTCTGTACAGGATGTGGCTTAGCAGCTGGCATCCTTTTTGGACCGGGTCCAGACGGGAAGGCCAGAAGAACAGGGGAGCGGCCTCGTTTTCGATCAGGCCGAGGATCTGCTGGAAGTACTGCTTGTTGGCCTTCTTGCCTCGGCTGTGATCGGCGGCCCCGAATCTTGCAGCCAGATGGGCGTCCTTTTCCGGATCAAAGGCGGGATCAGGGGCGTTGAGGATGCCGAAGGCACACCCGGCCTCAGCCTTGTTGGTCAGTTCCCGGCGCAGGTTGACATCGATAAAAGGATGTTTGCCCTCGACGATCTCCTGTAAGAAGGTCGGGCTGACCGTGTTCACGAAGTGGGCCGCAAAGACCCCGCTGACCAGAAAGTCAACCGGCACGGTCTCCCGGGCCTGTTCGTATTCCGGGGACAGTTCGGTGTAGAACAGGTGATGCCAGAAGTAGGCGGCGTCGATGCCCCGGTCTTCGATGACGCTTAGCAGGGCCTTGACCGTGTGGATGTTGTGGATGGTGAACAGACAGGGTATTTTCAGCTGACGGGCCATGGCCGGGATCAATCCGGTCATCCAGTCGTTGCAGTGAATGAGGTCCGGTCTGACCCAGGGCAGAACATTGTTGATGACCTCTCGCTGAAAGGTTATGGCCAGCTTCAGGTTTTCGCCGCCGGAACAGGAATAGACCCTGTTCAAGTAGTAGAAGGCCCGGTCCTGGGCCAGATGGACCCGGTCGTCCGGCATAACCTTCCGCAGCTGATAAAGCTCCCTCTTCAAAAAAGGGGCCAGCTGGTTCTGAAAAATGGAGCGGTAATCCGGTATGGCCAGGTGGACATCGGCCCCTTGGTCGAAGAGGGCCTTGATCAGGGCGGCCGAGACGTCGGCCAGCCCCCCGGCCTTGGCGGTCAGCTGGCTGGCCAGGCTGCCCATGCGGTCGGGGATATAGGTGATCTCAGGGGTAACGATCAGGACTCTGGGGGATCTGCGGTCAGTGGTCATGGCCGGGGCACTCCGAATTTCCGATTTCCGATTTCCGACTTCCGCCTTACGCGCTCCGAGTTCCGAGCTTCCCCTTCCACCTCTCCTTGATTCACGCTTCTTAAATGGTTCCTCATCTTTTTGACTTATCTTCAAAAACCGTGAACTCTCCGAGGCGTAGGCTCGCTCTCTACGAGCCGGAGGCCGTGAACCTGGAAACCCCTATGCCCAGGTGATCAGTCCCGGAAGGTTCTTCATCCAGTCATCGCCGGCCGGGATGACCCTGACGGTGAATCCGAAGTGACCGGCCGTGTCACAGGGAAGAGCGCAGCCGTATTGATAACGGTTTTCTCCCAGTCTCTCCCTGATTTCCATCTCCTGGATATTACTTGCGGATACGGTATCCACGCCTGTCAATGGTCCGTAATAGAGCTGAACCGTCACTTCCTCCGGTCGCAGGCGGCCCAGGGAGACCGAGGCGCTGAATTCAAGCCGGTCCCCGACACGACAGCTCTGTTCGTTTTCAAAAACAGGCGGTTTGATGGATACTTCCGGCCAGCAGGCATAGAGGCGTTCCCGCTGTCCGGCCAGACGTCCGGCCTCGGCCGCGTCATCGGCCAGCAGAAAATGCGTCCTGGCGGCCAGGGGTTCGTAGAAGCCTTCATTGTACTCTTTGAGCATCCGCAGGCTGGAGAAACGGGTGATGGCCGTGCGCATCGATGCCCGCATCATGTTGATCCACTTTTCAGGGAGATCGGTCTGCTCCCGATCATAAAAGCAGGGGATGACTTCGTTTTCCAGGAGGCTGTACAAAGACTGCGCGTCGTAATTGTCCTGATAGGCCATATTTGATTTGTCTTCATTCCTTTGACCGATGGCCCAGCCGATGGAGGGCGTGTGGGCTTCGTCCCACCAGCCGTCCAGGATGCTGACATTCAGGGCTCCGTTGACCGCGGCCTTCATTCCGGACGTGCCGCAGGCTTCCAGGGGGCGCCTCGGGGTGTTCAGCCAGATATCGACCCCCTGATAGAGGTGCCGGCCCAGGTTCATGTCGTAATTCTCGAGAAAGATGATATTTCGTCTCAGAGACGGTTTTCTGGAGAATTCAACGATCCTCTGGATGAGTTCCTTGCCCTCGTTGTCCATGGGATGGGCCTTGCCGGCGAAGATGATCTGGACCGGCCGGTCCGGGTTGGTCAACAGGGCCTCGAAGCGTTCCGGGTCCTGCAGGAGCAGGCCGGACCTTTTATAGGAAGCGAACCTCCGGGCAAAACCGATGGTCAGGACGCCCTGTCTGAGGACCGCCCCGGTCTCGTGAAGGACATTGGCCGCGGCGTGGCGGCGGCTGTACTGCAAAAACATGCAGCGGCGGCAGAAGGCTATGAGCCTGGTTCGGGCCATCTCGTGGATCCGCCACAGTTCTTCCGCAGAAATCTCCTGTATACGTTCGATCTGTTTGAGATTATTGGTCTTGTCCATCCAGTCCGGGCCGAGGTAGCGCTCCAGGAGCTGGTTCAGTTCCTGGGAAATCCAGGTGGGAAGATGAATCCCGTTGGTCACATGGGTGATGGGAATTTCATCTTCAGGTCTCTTTGGCCAGAGGCTGGACCACATCTCTCTGGCCACCCGGCCGTGCAGCCTGGAAACGCCGTTGCAAAAGCCGGACAGTCTGGAGCCGAGAATGAACATGGATATGGGTGTTTCCGGAGACGAGCCCGGGGGTTGCCCCCAGGAGAGCATCTCTTGGGCGCTGATTCCGAATTGTTCCTGGTATGATTCGAAAATCGGCCTGGCCAGATCAGGGTGGAATTCGTCGTGGCCGGCCGCCACCGGGGTGTGGGTGGTGAAGAGGGTGGTCCGGGGTACGATCTCCAGACCGGTCTTGAGGTCGAGGCCCTGTTTCCTGATGAGAAGCGAGAGCCGTTCGAGGCCGGCAAAGGCCGAGTGCCCCTCATTGAGATGGCAGACGGCCGGAAAGAGTCCCAGGGCCTCCAGGGCCTTGATCCCGCCGATTCCCAGGAGGGTTTCCTGGGAGATGCGCCTGAGCTGATCCCCGGCATAGAGGTTTCTGGTGATGGCCCGGATTTCCTCGGGGTTGACCTTTAAGTCAGTGTCGAGCAGGAAATAGTGAATCCGTCCGACCTCCATGCGCCAGACTGTGGCCCGCATGGCTCCATAGGGTCCGGGAACCGTGATCTCGATGACCCGGTTGGCCTGATCGCGGGTTCTGGTCAGGGGCAGCCGGCCGAGATCTACAGAGGAGTAGGCTTCCTGCTGCCAGCCTTTGTCGTCTAAAAATTGTCGGAAATAGCCCTTGTGAAACATAAGGCCCAGACCTACCAGGGGAAGGCCGAGGCCCGAAGATGCCTTTAGATGATCGCCGGCCAGGATTCCCAGGCCGCCGGCGAATATGGGCAGGCTTTCATGAAGGCCGAATTCCATGGAAAAGTAGGCAATGACCTCGTTTTCCGCAAAGGCTGAAGCGCTCTTGGACTTGGGTTCCTGCAGATGGCTTTGAAATCTTTCCCTGACCCTTTCCATCTGCACCAGAAAGCTCTGGTCCCGGGCCAGGGCTTCCAGGCTTTCCTGGGGCAAGAGGGACATAAATTGGAGCGGGTTCCGTCCGGAATCTTCCCACAGGCCGGGCTCGATCCTCCGGAAAAGGTCCTGGGCCTGATGATCCCAGGTCCAGCAGAGATTTCTGGACAGGGTCTCCAGAAATGAGATTTGGGGGGGGACCCTTGGAAATATCTTAAGTGTCTGTAAATTCAGCATAGTATTTAAAAAGGACTTGCCTGGTTCAAATGTACGTAAGAGGCCGTTAAGCGGGTTTACCAGGAAATTCCGGCAAACAGGATCCAGAGGCTGCATCGATCCCTGCAGGCCTTGCTTTCGGGGGCGGGTTCAGACGCGATCCAGGCCAACCGCCTAGATCCCTATTCTATCAACAATATAATTTGAAATCAATGTGCAACGGCGTTACAGTCTGCCTGCCCGGCAGCCTGTGGGCGGCGACATGCATTGGGACACAAATCGGAACCCCGGGGGCAGATCATGATGAGTAACATCCTGATCATCATCCTGTTCATCATTTCGGGATATCTTGTGATTTCAGGCCTTGCCTATTTTTTTCAAAACAGTCTGATCTACTTCCCTGATCCGTTGATTCAGGCCACACCTGAAGAAATAGGTCTTGAATATGAAGAGATCACCTTCACAACCGCGGACGGGGTGCGCCTGCACGGCTGGTTCGTCCCCTATCCTACAAAACAGTACCTCCGGGAAGGCACCTGCCCGCTGCTCATCGTCCACAGCCGGGATGACGAAATCGTGCCCTTTTCCTTTGGACGCACGCTCTTTGAAAAGGCCGGCCCGCCCAAGGAATTTCTGGAGCTGTCCGGAGGCCACAACGACGGCTTCCTGGTTTCAGGGGATGAGTACACAGACGGAGTTGGCTCGTTTCTGAGGCGGTTCGGACCGCTTGCTTCGGAATGAGGGGGACATGGGGAAGAAGCAAGAAACTTACCATGCAAACAAAAAAGCCGCCAGTTTTCGGGCGGCTTTTTCTTTTCTGAGACGGCTCTAAGCAGTTTTACAACCGGTGAAGTCGTCTCTCTGTGTAGGGTTTAATTATCTACGGGGTCTGGCTTCATTGACTCGCAGGCTGCGGCCGTCAAGCTCAGTGCCGTCCAGGCTGTCCATGGCTGATTGGGCTTCATTGGCGGGCATC
>JAIPDR010000072.1 GCA_021737615.1 Desulfohalobiaceae bacterium
CCGAACTCCGCGCCCATGAACAGAAGCTTCTTCCCGGGATAGGTAAACATATACCCCATGAGCAGACGGAGGTTGGCCCTTTTCTGCCATTCATCCCCGGGCATTTTCTGCAGCAGGGAACCTTTGCCGTAGACCACCTCGTCATGGGACAGGGGCAGCAGGAATCGTTCGGTATGGGCATACCACAGGCTGAAGGTCAAGATATTGTGCTGGAACTTACGGTGCACCGGAGCCTTGGACATATACTCCAGGGTATCGTGCATCCAGCCCATGTTCCATTTCATGGAAAAGCCCAGCCCCCCGGCATAGACCGGTTGAGTCACCGCCGGCCAGGAGGTGGACTCTTCGGCAATGGTCTGGACATCCGGATGGGCCTCGTGAACCGCCTGGTTCAGGGAACGGATGAAATCGATGGCCTCCAGGTTTTCCCGTCCCCCGTATTTATTGGGAATCCAATCGTCTCCCTTGCGGCCGTAATCGAGATAGAGCATGGAAGCCACGGCATCGACCCGCAATCCGTCGGCATGGTACTTCTCCAGCCAGAACAGGCCGCTGCTGATCAGAAAAGAGCGGATCTCATTGCGGCCGAAGTTGAAAATATAACTCGTCCATTCCGGATGAAACCCCTGGCGGGGATCCTGGTGCTCGAAGAGGTGGGTCCCGTCAAAGTAGACCAGCCCGCTTTCATTGCCGGGAAAATGCGAAGGGACCCAGTCCAGGATCACCCCTATGCCCATCCGGTGCAGATAATCCACCAGGTACATGAAGTCCTGGGGGCGGCCGTACCTGCTGGTGGGGGCGAAATATCCCAGGCACTGATAGCCCCAGGATCCGTAAAAGGGATGCTCCATGACCGGCATCAGTTCGACGTGGGTAAAGCCTGAATCCCGGACATAGTCCCCCAGATCATGGGCCAGTTCCCGGTAGTTCAGAAAACGTCCCCCTTCTTCGGGCACCCGCCGCCAGGAACCTGGATGCACTTCGTAGACGCTCATGGGCTGGGTGGACCAGTCCTTGAGTCCTCTTTTCTGCAGCCACTCCCGGTCTTCCCACTCATACTCCAGGTCCCAGACCACGGATTCCATCTCCATAGGCGAGTGGACATGCTTGGCAAAGGGATCGCTCTTGTCCACGCGGTACCCGGCCTGACTGGAACGGATGTGATACTTGTAGAGCGCTCCCTTTTCCACGCCCGGGATAAAGCCTTCCCAGATGCCCGAGTGATCGCCGCGAACCTTCAGGGGGTGTGCCTCTGGATCCCAGTGGTTCATCGTACCGAAGACCGAGACGTACTCGGCATTGGGAGCCCAGACCGCGAAATAGGTCCCGGCCTGTCCCTGCCTGGTCATGAGATGGGAGCCCAGCTTGTCATAGAGCTGAAAATGGTTGCCCTGCTTGAACAGATAGATATCCAGCTCTTGAAAACGGCTGACATCGTAGTGTACGGTCTGTGTCATATCCTATCCAATTTTTTTCTTGCCTTTGTCTCAAATTGATTTTTTCAAACTCGTCTGTATAACTATAGACCATTTTGTCTTTGTATCCAAACAAAAAATTGGATAATAATCCAAAGATATTTATACTGCTCCAACTTACCTTTTTCTGAATTCTGTCGTTGAAATCTCAGGGCAGTCCGCCTTTGCTTCAAAAACCAGAATTGGGTCAGTATATATTAAACAATTACCTATGGTTCATCCAGTTTTTGCGTACTTTCAGTTCTTCAGATGCTTCATTCTCTTGTCCGTCATTCCGGCGGAGGCCGGAATCCAGACAGACGATTGTCCGTCAAACAGGGCGTCTGCGGCCAGAGGCGGCGCTGGTATGAAACTTCATGTGCTTTCAAAAATAAGCAGGCCTGCTGAAGAAAAGGGATTCTTCGCTCGCGGACTCACTCAGAACGACAGAGCGAGGATAGCTCGTGTAAAACTCCATCGTCATTTTTTGAAGTTTCTGCCTCGATCAAACTGGCAATTATGGACTTCAACCCAATTACATAATAGCCCTGGTTAAATATTCTTATATAAATTAATTAATTATATGTCAGGCCTGCCAGAGGCAGGGCTGACATCTGACCACCGTCCTCTGTCTTCTTCCCTCTGCCCTCTTCCCTCTAACCTCTTTCCTCCTCACTCCTCACTCTCTTCTCCTGTCCGATGATCTGCCTGATGCCGCGAATGGCAATACCCATCCACTCCGGCCGGTTATCAAGTTCATAGCCCAGTTCGTAGACCGCCTTTTCCAGGAGATAGACGTTTAAGAGCATCTCCTGTTCGCTCTTGTCTTCAGGAATCAGGCCGCTGCCCTGGATCTTCTCCAGATAGGATTCCAGAAACACGCCGGCCACGACCCTGTACCAGGGCTCCAGCCACTCCTTGAGGTAGCCGAGGTCCGCGGACCGGACCGAAGATTTTTGATACAAGGCAAAATAGGCCGCATAATGAAAGGATCTAACCATACCGGCCGCATCTTTCAGGCAGGACCTCTTCAATCTCCTCTCGCTCAGGGGCCTGGCCGGTTCCCCTTCGAAATCGATGATCACGAAGCTGTTGCCGGTATAGAGCACCTGCCCCAGATGGTAATCACCATGGATCCGGATCTTGGAGCCCTCGATCTTCTTTGTGGTGATGGCCTCCAGGCTGTGCAGTATATCGGCCTCGGCCCTGATCAGGTCTTTTGCCTCGGCCTGCACTGACTCGGACAGCTTGTGCAGGTTTCGCTGCAGGCTGGCTATGGTCTTCCTGGTCAGACTGCGCATGGACTGGTACATGGACCTCTGGTACAGCTTGGAAAAGGGTTCAGGAACAAAGGCCTTGTCTTCCTGCTCCCGGCTCAGAGCCAGATGCATCTCCCCGCTGATCTGTCCCAGCAGGATGATCATTTCCAGGAAATAGCCCCCGATGCCGTCCAGAAAAAGCTCATCGACTGAGGCAAACCTGTTTTGCAGCAAGGAGGACGGCGGTTGGGGTATCTCCTTGATTTCGGTTTTCCCGGCCAGTATGTACTCGAAAAAATGCTGCAGGTTGTCCAGGACAAAGCTCCAGGCGTCCCCCTGATTGGGCACGAATCGCTGGAAAAGGCCCAGGGTCATGGTCTCCTCCCCCGACCTTCTGTAGGCGAGCTGCCCGGAGAAAGGAGAGGCGTAAGGAAAGTTCCGCTTTTCCGTGAGATAGAGGACCACTTCCGGATCAGGATTGATCCCTTGTTCAAGTTTTCTGTATAACTTCAATAAGAACTTATTATCATTATCATACAAGATCGATGTGTTGCTCTGTTCGGCCTTTAAGACCTGCGATTCCATGGCGCTCAAATCAGAACCGGCTTCCGCCTTCAGTATTTCCCCGGCCAGACCAAAGAGCCTTCCATTGCCCTGGTAAACAACCTTCTCCTTGGCAATTATTTCCAGAAGCTGATTGCGGAAACTCCGCTCATAGATGCTGTCCACCAGGCCCCCTTTCTCACCGGCTACCTCGATATAGGCAATGATGCCCTGGGAAGACTGCTCTTCCAGCCTGGTCAGATCCTGCTGCCTGCAGAAAGAGACCGGCAGAAAGTAAAATTCAGGACCGCCCTGGTTGAAATGGGTTTCCACAATGAACAGATGGTGAAGGGCCTGACCATCGGACAGAGGAAAATCGTCCCGAATGCGCAGAAAACTCAGGCTCTTGCCTTTTGACCTGAACCAGCGCTGTTTTTTGATGTAAGCCGGCAAAACCCTCATCTCCAGCCGGTTCCGGTTGGGAAACCCGAACACTTCCTCCCAGGAAGCCACTGCCTCCAGGACGGGCAGGGGTTCGGAATCGACTGTCTGGGACAGTTCCTCTTCCTTGTACAAGGAAAACCAGAAGTAGCCGTTGTTGCCCAGGGTGAAGACATAAGGCGTTTCTTTGATGATGGGAAAAGAATTGCCGCTGAAGAGCTCCACCGGGAAATACCCGGCGTATGGGGACAGATCGATGGCCGCGACCTGTGCGGAATCAGAGAGATTGATGACAATCAGCAGGGTCTCGTTCTGGTATTTGCGGAGAAAGACCATGACCTTGGGATTCTCCGGCAGGAGGAATTCGATGCTTCCCCGTCCGAAGGCCTTGTAATTCTTGCGCATGGCGATCGTCCTGCGCATCCACCACAAGAGCGAAGACAGGTTCTTTTCCTGATTCTCCACATTGACCACCTCGAAGTGATATTCCGGATCGAGGATGACCGGCAGATACAGGTGCTGGGGATTCGCCTTGGAGAAACCGGCATTGCGGTCCGGACTCCACTGCATGGGTGTCCGCACCCCGTTGCGGTCGCCCAGGAAATAATTGTCCCCCATCCCGATCTCGTCTCCGTAATAGATGATCGGGGTGCCGGGCAGGGAAAACAGAAGCACATACAAAAGCTCCAGCTTCCTGCGGTTGTTATTCAGCAGCGGGGCCAGGCGGCGGCGGATCCCCATGTTCAGCCTGGCCCTGGGATCCTTGGCGTAGACCTGATACATGTAATCTCTTTCTTCGTCCGTGACCATTTCCAGGGTCAACTCGTCGTGGTTGCGCAAAAAAATGCTCCACTGACAGTCCTCTGGAATCTCCGGAGTCTGCTCCAGGATATCGATGACAGGGAAACGGTCCTCCATACGCAGGGCCATGAACAGCCTGGGCATGATCGGAAAATGAAAGGCCATGTGGCATTCATCGTTATCGCCGAAATAGGCTGCGGCGTCTTCAGGCCACTGATTGGCCTCGGCCAGCAGGACCCGGTTCTTGAAGTGCGCGTCGACATGTGCTCTCAGTTCCTTGATGAACTCGTGGGTTTCCGGCAGGTTTTCACAGTTGGTGCCCTCCCGCTCGAACAGGTAGGGAATGGCGTCCAGCCGCAGGCCGTCCACTCCCAACCCCAGCCAGAAATCCAGGACCTTGATCAGCGACTTTTTCACCTCTGGATTGTCCAGATTCAGATCGGGTTGATGCGAGTAAAAACGGTGCCAGTAATAGGCCCGGGCCACCGGATCCCAGGTCCAGTTGGAGGCCTCGAAATCGTGAAAAATGACCCGGGCCTCCCTGTACTTGTCCGGGTTCTGGCTCCAGACGTAGTAGCCCCGCATTTCCGAATCCGGCCTGGACGTCCTGGCCAGCTTGAACCAGCGGTGCTGGTCCGAGGTATGATTGAGCACCAGTTCGGTAATGATCCGCATTCCGCGATAATGGGCCGATTTCAAAAACTCCTCGAAATCCCTGACCGTGCCGTAATCCGCATGAACACCGAAATAATCGGCGGTATCGTAGCCGTCGTCCTTGAGCGGCGACGGGTAGAAAGGAAGCAGCCAGATGGTTGTCACCCCCAGATCCTGGAGATAGTCCAGCTTGCTGAGCAAGCCCTGAAAATCGCCGATTCCGTTTTTGTCGCTGTCCATAAAGGCTTTGACATGGACCTGGTAGATGACCGCATCCTTGTGCCAGAGCGGATCATCCGGCAGGGAAACATGTCTGGGATACATGCGCTCTCCTTTACATGAAGTAATCAAAATCGTTTTCAGTACGCAGATGGGCGTGAATATGGAAGACCTGAACCGGAGAGATATGTGGGTTCAACTCGATCCGGTTCCATTCTTCGGTCCAGACATGCTTTTCATCTCCGACCAAGTCCATGAGGAGGTAAGGTTTCCCTTTGGCAATGCCCAACTGCTCCAGAGGGACCCGGATCCAACCGGCCTGGTTGTGGAAAGGGTCCAGATTGACCGCGATCAGCAGGTAGTTGGACGATTCTTCGTCATATTTGCTGTAGACCAGGATATTTGGGTTGTCGCATTCCTGAAACTCGAGGTTGTTGGTGGCCTGCAGGGCCGGATTCTCCCGCCTGATGTTATTCATCCTGGCGATGAAATCCTTGAGATTACCGGCTTGGTCCCATTTCCAGTCCTTGATTTCGTATTTTTCCGAATTTAGATACTCTTCCTTGCCCGGGACAGGATCCGCCACGCAAAGCTCGTAGGCCGGGCCGTAGATCCCGTAATTGGAAGACAAGGTCGCGGCCAGGGCCAGCCTGATGACAAAGGCCGGTCTGCCGCCGTACTGGAGGATTTCCGGAAGGATATCCGGGGTATTGGGCCAAAAATTGGGCCTGAAAAAATCTGCGGGCCCGGTCTTGGTCAGTTCTTCCATGTATTGCCTTAGTTCCTGTCTGGAATTGCGCCAGGCAAAATAGGTATAGGACTGGGTGAATCCCAGTTTGGCCAACCTGTTCATCACTTTCGGCCGGGTGAAGGCTTCGGACAGGAAAATGACCTCCGGATGTTCGTTTTTGACCTCCCCTATCAGCCATTCCCAGAAGGCAAAGGGCTTAGTGTGGGGGTTGTCCACCCGAAAGATGGACACGCCCTGCTCGATCCAGAAGACAACGACGCTCTTAAGCTCTTGCCACAGCGCCGGCCAGTCTTCTGTTTCAAAATCAAGGGGCACAATGTCTTCATATTTTTTGGGCGGATTTTCAGCGAACTGGACGCTGCCGTCCGGACGCCAGCGAAACCATTGCGGATGCTCCCGCAGGTAGGGATGGTCGTTGGAGCATTGAAAGGCCAGATCCAGGGCTATTTCCAGACCATGTTCCCGGGCTTTACTTAAAAATTCCCGAAAGTCGTCGAGCCTCCCCAGCTCCGGATGAACCGCCTTATGCCCTCCTTCCTCCGAGCCGATGGCCCAGGGGCTTCCCGGATCGCCGGGTTCTGAAACCGGGGAATTGTTTTTGCCCTTGCGCTTGGTCCGGCCGATGGGATGGATCGGCGGGAGGTACAAGACATCGAAGCCCATTTCCGCGATATCCGGAAGCACCCGCTCGCATTCCTTGAAGGTACCGTGTTCTCCGGGAGTATAGCCCCAGGACCTGGGAAAGATTTCATACCAGGCGCTGCAGCCCGCCTTCTTCCTGTCCACCTCAACCTGGAGAATCCGTGGGTATTTTGAAACCAGCCCCCTTTCCTGATAATCCTCCATCAGAAGTCCGAGTTCAGGTGAACAGGCCAGTCCGACGGCCAGGGATTCGTCTTTCTCCTCCTGAAGGCTTTGCAGAAGGTCTCCGAGTCGCTGGGCGTCTCCCTCCCTGGCTTGCTCCAGGGCCTTTTGCATCATGTGCAGGCCCACCGAAAACTCGATGCGCACATCCTGTCCCGCTGCAAACTTCTTCTGCAGATCGGTCTGCCAGGTCCTGAAATGATCCACCCAGGCCGAGACCGTATACTCGTAGAAGCCAAGCTCGGTCACCGTGAACCAGCCTTCCCAGATGTCATTGATCATGGGCTGCATGGAGAACCGCTGCCAGTCGGACTCTCCATTTTTCCGATGCCACAGGCGGGCGCAGAGCAGGTCGTGCCCGTCACAGAAAATATCCGCCCTGACCCGCACCCGGTCCCCGGCCACCCGCTTGACCGGATAACGTCCTCCATCGATCTCCGGACTGACCGACTCTATGACGGCTCGCTTCCGTCCATCATCCGCCTGCTTAGGCATTATTCATCTTCTCCTGTCCTGATCTCAGTAAACCGAGACCCGGGAAGCGCAAAGCGTAAGAGGCCCCGTGCCCGGTTCTCATGGCAGAAAACAAAATTTCAAAAACGCAGCTTATGCCAACTCCCGGCATGCAATTACAAACAGTAGCATTGCCCCGATGGAAAAGACAAAGGGGAGATATCGGGTATCCAACAACGTCTGTTCATTGCATTGTTCAACCCTGAGGGTTCATTATAACATAAACACGTCAAATTCTCACCAGGACAAAATCTTTTATGCTATGGTTATTCCGTGGCAGTTCCTAAGGGGAAGGAGCGAGCAGACAGCGAAACGATCTTTCCGGGCCCGGACATCCATTTTGGATCATCTAATCGGGGATCGTATCAGCCGCTGCCGATCAGTTCCGCGAATTCGTCTTCATTGAGCACGGTGATCCCCAGATCCCGTCCCTGTTTCAGCTTGGAGCCGGCACCCGGTCCGGCCACCAAATAATCCGTGCTGTTGCTCACACTCCCGGCAGTGCGCCCCCCCAGATCTTCCACCCTCTGCCTGGCTTCAGCCCTGGTCCAGCGGGACAATTGCCCGGTAAAGACGAACGTCCGGCCTTCCAGGGGCCTTGTTCTGCCCTTTACCCGGTAGAGAGGGTTGTCCAGCCGAAGGCCGGCCTGAAGGAGCTCCTCGATGACACGGCGGTTCTGTTCGTTGGAAAAAAACAGGGTTAGACTGCCTGCGACTTCAGGACCGATTTCCCGGACAGCCTGCAGGCTTTCCCGGGAAGCGGCCATGACTGCCTTCAGGTCAGGGAAGCTGGTGGCCAGGACCCTGGCCAGGTGTCTTCCAATGTGGGGAATGCCCAGGGCATAGAGGAAGCGTTCCAGGCTCTTTTTCTTGCTGGATTCGATGCCCTGTAAAAGATTGTTCGCTGCCTTGTCGGCGAATCGCTCCAGTCTCAGCAGCTCCTCCCGGCGCAGAGAGTAGAGATCAGGTATCCTCCGGATCAGACCGGCGCGCATGAGCTGATCCGTCGTTCTGCCGGCCAGGCCCTCGATGTCCATGGCCGGTTTCGAGGCATAGTGCACGATCCTTTCCCTGACCTGGGCCGGGCAGTCCAGGTTCGGACACCTGGTGCTGGTATGGTCCTGGCTGACAACCACCTGCTCCCCGCAGACCGGACATCGCTCGGGCATGTTGAATTTTTTTTCCGACCCGGTCCGCTTCTCCAGGACGGGTTTGAGGACATAGGGAATGACGTCTCCGGCCCGCTCCACGATAACGGTGTCTCCGATCCGTATGTCCTTGGTCTCCACCTGGTTCAGGTTGTGCAAAGAGGCCCGCTGGACCTCAACGCCCCCGATCTTGACCGGATCGAGAACCGCGACCGGAGTCAGGGTCCCCAGCCGTCCGACCTGGACCTCGACCTTTTGAATTCTGGTCGTCTCCTGTCTGGCCGGAAACTTACAGGCCAAGGCCCATCGCGGGTCGCGCTGCCGGACTCCGAGCTTTTGCTGCCCCTGAAGGCTGTTGACCTTGACCACCATGCCGTCGATTTCATAGGGCAGATCCTCTCGTTCCCCGGCCAGCCGGTCATAAAAGCGCAGAGCCTCCTCTATCCCGGAACAGAAGCGCTGCCGGGAAGAGTTGATTTTGAGACCCCAGGCCCGCAAGTTTTGCAGGGCCTGCCACTGCTCTGTGAGAGTCAGGACTCTAACCTCGGCTATCTCGTAGACAAAGATGTGCAGCGGCCTTGCGGCCGTGATCCTGGGATCGAGCTGACGCACGGAACCGGCCGCGGCGTTTCTGGGATTGGCGAACAGGGACAGACCAGATTCTCCCCGCCTCTGGTTCAGGTCGTTGAATTCATCCTTGCGCATGTAGATCTCGCCCCGGACCACGAGCCTGGAAGGGAGGGGCACCTCCTCCAGGGCCATGAGCTCCAGGGGGACTTCCCTGATGGTTTTGACATTGGCCAGGATGTCCTCGCCCGTTGTCCCGTCGCCCCTGGTCGAGGCCGAGACCAGCCCTGATTCTTCGTAGATAAGCTCCACTGCCAGCCCGTCGTACTTGGGTTCGGCCACATACTCCACCTGGTCGCGGCCGAGCTCCCGGCGGCAGGTGGCATCGAAGTCCCGGACTTCGTCCTGGCTGTAGACCGCTTTCAGGCTGAGCATGGGGCTGGGATGCCGGACCAGTCCGAGTTCTTCCCTGGGTTTACCCCCGACCTGCTGCGTCGGAGAGGTGGGGCTTGCCAGCTCGGGAAACCGCTCCTCCAGATATTGCAGGTCTTGAAACAGGCGGTCGTATTCTTCATCAGAGATGACCGGGGCATCCAGGACATAGTAGCGGTGGTTGTGATACCTTATCCTCCGGCGCAGATCCTGGACCGCTTTTTCGGCCTGCTCACGGTTGCTTACGGTCTGGGGATCGAGATTAAAAGCGCCTGATTGTCTGTCTGCGGACATGGACTTCCTCCCTGAAAAATCTTCCTGTAGTTGTGAATTGTCATAAGACCACAACCAAAGATGCTTTTCAAGCATACTGCTCCAACTTGCCTTTTTCAGAGTTCTGTCTTTAAAATCAAGGGACAATCAGTCTTTGTTTCAAAAACAAACCTGGATCAGTATAAAAGACAACCTTTTTCCGGATAGACCTTAGATGTCAGCCCTGCCTCTGGCATCCCTGGTATGAAACTTACATCGGTTTATGAGTAAACGTTGTCACTTTTCACTTTAAACGATTAGTCAGATCAACATCAAAATTTCAATATCTTACGTAAATTTTCATATGAGCCCTGCCTCTGGCCGCAATGACAAACAAAAAAGGTATAATATCAAATACATTAAGCAGGCAGCCCTGTTTCCAAGCTTTAGCCAGGCCCTCAGTCTCTCCCTGAAAATTCACTGAAAAGTCCCCCTTTATCCCTTCTTGAAAGGCCGGTAAGATGAAAGCATTAACCGATCCATTTACAGGACTCTTCCCGTATTCAAAGATTTGGATATTTCTTGGACAAATATCAGCTTAGGATAAACGCTAAGCACAGAATTCTATATTATGTGCAATTATGAAGACATTAAAAAAAATATTCAATAGCTTAAAGTCATTACTTTTGTATGCCAAAAACATGGTGCAGGGCTGAATCAAGGAAGACTCCATGGCCGATAGACTCAATTCATTGCTTCGTTTTGTCGCCAATTTTTTCAGACTCGTTTTCTGGTTTATCGCAGCCGGGGTTCTGATCATTGTTCTCGTCCGCTGGCTGCTTTTGCCCTCGATTGAAGACAAGCGTCTGGCCGCCATGGAAAACGTGCAGGAAGAACGCAACAGCAAAGCCCTGACCCTCATTCACCGCAAGGAGACCATCACCTTTTTGGGGATACCGGTCAAAAGCTACATCGGTATCAATGACGCCGAAGCCGTGCTCAAAGTTATACGGGAGGTACCTCCGGAAAAACCTATAGATCTGATCATGCACACCCCTGGGGGACTGGTCCTGGCGGCATCGCAGATCGCCCAGGCCCTTGACCGGCACCAGGGAAAGGTAACCGTCTTTATTCCGCATTACGCCATGAGCGGAGGAACGCTTATCGCCCTGGCCGCCGATGAAATCGTCATGGCCCCCAACGCAGTCCTGGGACCGGTTGATCCCCAGATCGGAATATTCCCGGCAGCCTCGATCATCAGGGCGGTTCAGCAAAAGTCTGTCACAGAAGTACAGGATCATACCTTGATTTTAGAAGACATATCAAGCAAAGCCATCGATCAGGTCCAAAGCTTTGTCTACTCCCTTCTAAAAGACAAGCTGCCGGCGGAAAAAGCAAAGGAGATCGCCGACCTCTTGACAACCGGCCATTACACCCATGACTACCCCATCGACATCGACCGCGCCCGGCAAATGGGTATTCCGGTGTCGACGGACATGCCGGGATCCGTCTACCGCCTTATGGAGTTGTATGCCCCGGAAGGATCGGGACGACCCTCCGTCAATTATATACCCTTTCGCAACCAGGAATGGATGTCGGGCTCCGAGTCCGACATCCATTCCCGGTTCAACTGGTGAAAATCGGAACAGGAATACCCAAACCAAATTCATAAAGCACGAAGTTCCCATCGCGATCAAACCGGAAGTTGTTGACTTCAGCTCATAATTTAAGAGCTTTAATGAATTTTCTTGTATATTACAAACAATTAATTGTCAGATTTGCCAGAGGCAAATCTGACACCTGAAACATCAAGCCAAAGGAGTACGACCATGTTCATCAAACGTCTGGCAATTTTCTTTGTTTTCGTCTTTTTCACCGGGGCGGCAACCGTTTCAGCGGCGCCCCCGGATTTTGTCCGGATTGCTGACAAGGCCGCCTCCGCAGTCGTAAACATCAGCGCGGTCAAATTGGTCGATCCGGCCCAAAAGCTCTCCGAGGACAGTCCGCTGCACGAATTCTTCGAGCGCTTTTTCGGCGGAGTCCCCCGGCCCAGGGAGCAGAAGTCTCTCGGCTCCGGATTTATCTGGTCCGAGGATGGCTACATCGTGACCAACAACCACGTCGTGGCCAAGGCCGAGCAGATCAAGGTCAATCTCCAGGGCGGCAAAGAAACCTTTGATGCCGAGATCGTGGGCCAGGATTCGGCCACTGACCTGGCCTTGCTGAAAATCGAGGCCGAAGGTCTCCCGACCCTGAACCTGAAAGGGTCGAAAGAAATCCAAACCGGCGAATGGGTGCTGGCCATCGGCAACCCGTTCGGACTCAAATACACGGTCACCGCCGGCATCATCAGCGCCAAGGGCCGGGTCATCGGGGCCGGGCCCTATGACGATTTCCTGCAGACCGACGCTTCCATCAATCCCGGAAACAGCGGCGGTCCGCTTCTGAACCTGGAGGGAGAGGTCGTGGGCATCAATACGGCCATTGTGGCCGCTGGTCAGGGCATCGGCTTTGCCGTGCCCAGCTCCATCGTCAAGGAGGTGGTCACCCAGCTCAAGCAATACAAACGGGTCAAACGGGGCTGGCTGGGCATCACTCTGCAGGATATCGACGAGCAGATGGCAACCGCCCTGGATTTGGAGGAAGCGGCAGGGGCTCTCGTTGCCTCGGTCCAGCCTCAAAGCCCGGCTGACAGGGCCGGTATCCGTTCCGGCAGTGTGATCAAGGAGCTCAACGGCCAAAAGATAGAAGACAGCCGGGAGATTACCCGAAAAATCGGAGATCTCCCCCCGGGAGAGGAAGTCAGCCTGACCCTCTGGCACGAGGGCAAAAGCCAAGAAGTTGAGGTCACCCTGGGCGACAGGGGGGAAGCACTGCAGGAAGAGGCTATCCAAGGGCCTTCCCAGGATGAAGAAAGCGGAGCCCTGGGCATCCAGCTCAAGCCTTTGACTATGCGCGAAGCCCAATCCCTGGGGCTCGAGAGCGATCAGGGGCTGCTTGTGGTCAACGTACATCCCCAGGGCCTGGCCGCGGAAAACGGTCTCGAACGCGGTGATGTCATCTTAGAGGCCAACAACATGAACGTTAATCAGATCAGCGAGTTCAAACAAGCCCTGCAAAAAGCCGAGAAAAAAGGAGTACTCCTGCTTCACATCAACCGGCAGGGCCAGAAGAGCTTTCTGACCATACCCCTTAAACAATAAGCAGGAAGATATAGAATACAGACAAGTGGTTGATTCATCGATTGAGAATTGATCGTTCATGGGGACCGGATTTATGTCCGTTTTAAATACGGTCATAAATCCGGTTTCGTAGAAAGGACGTCCATGATGACCGGCCTCCAAAACACTGCCGCTAAATTCGAACGACTCAGGAAACAAGCAGAAGGGCTGATCCGGCTGCAACCGGAAATCGACTCGCAGTCGTTCTCGGACATCCTTGAGCTCATCCAGGAACTCAACATTTACCAGACTGAACTGGAAACCCAGAACCAGCAGCTCAGAAAGGCCCAGGAGGAACTTACCTCGCTGCACAAGGAGTACGAGAAACTCTACGAGTTCGCCCCCTGCGGGTATGTGACCCTGAACTCCCGGGGTATTGTCAGCCGGGCCAACCTCATGGCCGTCAACCTTCTGCAAACTGAAAAAGACGCGCTCCTTGAGGCTAGCCTGACCAGATTCATTGCCAGCGATTTCGAAGCTGTTTTTCTAAAGTCCCGGCAGGAAGCAAAAGAGAGCGGAGAGCGCCGGAGCGTCGAGCTGCTGCTGGACAACAGAAAAGAGCAGCCGCAATGGGTCAGGATGGAGATCGAGGCGGATAGAGCCGAAAACGGGGAAGAGGTTCAGTGGCTGGTCATGCTGATCGACATCCAGGAGCGCAAGCAGGCTGAAGAAAAGCTCCTTCGTCAGGCCAAGGAGCGCGAGAATCTGGAGAAACAGTTCCGCCAGGCCCAGAAAATGGAGGCCGTGGGCACGCTGGCCGGAGGCATAGCCCATGATTTCAACAACATTCTGGCCTCTGTCATCGGATACGCCGAGTTGGCCCTGGATGATGCCCCGGAGGGATCGATGCTGCGCGACAACCTCTTTGAAGTCCTTGCCGCGGGAAACAGGGCCAAAGAACTCGTCAGGCAGATATTGACCGTCAGCAGGCTTGAAAACCATTCCCGGCAGGCTGTTCAAATCAATCCCCTGCTCAAGGAAGTCCTGAAGATGCTCCGTTCCACCATGCCCGCCTCCATCGAGATCCGGGAAAATATAACGAGCGAGCCCTTGATCGTTCAGGCCGACCCGACACAGATCCACCAGGTCCTGGTCAATCTGGCCACTAATGCCATGCAGTCCATGAGCGACCGGGAAGGGGTCCTGGAGGTGCGCCTCGATTCAGTCAGCTTTGACGAAAACATACAAGATACGGTCCCGGACCTGTCCCCTGGAGAGTACGTACGCCTGGCGGTCAATGACACAGGCAGCGGCATTCCCGGCGACCGGATCGAAAAAATCTTTGAACCGTACTTCACGACCAAGGCCAAAGAAACGGGCACAGGGCTCGGTCTTTCCGTTGTCCAGGGCATTGTCCGATCACATCACGGCCACATCACCGTCTCCAGTGAACCCGGCACAGGCAGCACCTTTACTGTTTATCTGCCCCTGGTCCAAAAGGCCTCCAGGGAAAGGCCGGACCATGCTTTTGAACAACTGCCTACGGGCAATGAACATATCCTGCTCATTGACGACGAACCTGGGATCGTGAGCATGCAGAAACAAAGCCTCGAACGGCTGGGCTACACCGTGACCGGGAAGACAGGCAGTCTGGAGGCCCTGGAAGACTTTCGTTCTTCCCCGCAAAAGTTCGATCTGGTTTTCACGGATATGACCATGCCCAAGCTGACCGGAGAAAAGCTTTCAGCGGCAGTGAAGGACATCCGTCCTGATGTGCCGGTTATCCTCTGCACAGGATACAGTGAAAAATTGACAAGGCTTCGAGAAAATCCAAAAATCGAGGCTGTCTTGATGAAGCCCCTCGATTTCGCGGCAACGGCCAAAACAATCCGCGCAGTCCTGGACGATTCCAAAGTCAGCCCTGCCTCTGGCGAAGCTGACAAATAAGTATTTAAACCGAGCTAAATTCCTTTCAGGTCCAGATTTTGCAATAACGAAACAAAGGGGTGAGTGTTGATTCAAGCACTAGCAAGCCCCCCATTTAAAGACAAATTGGAGCAGCCCAGGAGGCTTCTATGAGCACCGTGCATGAAGACAGGGCCCTTCGTAACAAAAGCGGACTCTTCCAGGACCGCATCGATGCCGGAAACCATCTGGCCGGCATGCTCGAAAAGGATCACAAAGGTCATCCCCAGGGTCTGGTTCTGGCCATCCCCTCCGGCGGGGTCCCCGTCGGTCTGGCCTTGAGCAACAGCCTGCAGCTGGATTTCGATCTGATCATCGTGCGTAAGGTTCAGATCCCCGGGAATCCGGAGGCGGGGTTCGGAGCCATTGCCTTCGGAGGAGAGGTTTTCTTCAACCAGGATTTACTGGCTGCTCTTCGGCTCAGCCAGGAGCAGATCGACGAACAGGTCGACAAGGTGAAGACCGAGCTGACCTTACGAAACGCTCTTTTCAGGAATGACAGACCCCTGCCTGAACTGAAGGGCAAAACCGCGATCATCGCCGATGACGGCCTGGCTTCAGGATATACCATGCTTGCCGCCATCGATGCGGTCAGAAAACAGGGAGCGGCCAAAGTCATTGTGGCCGTGCCCACAGCCCCCAGTTCCTCCATCAGCAGGGTTGAACCTCAGGCCGACGCCATCTACTGCGCCAATATCAAAGACGTCAGGTCTTTTGCCGTAGCCGAGGCCTACAGGAATTGGTGGGACCTGAGCAGGGAAGAGGTCATGGAGCTTCTGAACCAGGGCATCCAGGGGAGGGGGTGAGGACGGAAAAAGAGATGCTGGAATGCTGGAATACTGGAATGCTGGGATTGGCAGAAGATGACAGATGACAGAGGACTGAGGATCGAAGAGGAAGAGCAGTAATGCTGGAATCCTGGAACAGCGGAAGAAAGGAATGAAGTTTTCATCGCCGACAGATAAAAGCGCAGTTTATGCCAACTTCTGGCATACGCTGGATCAGTCCGGTTCACTCGCTCCACTTCTGATGGAGATTGGGGCGTTCTTCGCTCAGTTCCCCGGCCAGATTTTTGGT
>JAIPDR010000073.1 GCA_021737615.1 Desulfohalobiaceae bacterium
ATCGAAGAGGAGGCCGGCGGCTTGAAACCGGGTTCACGGTTCAAGGCCTGCCTGCCCGGCGGCGCCTCCTCCCGTCTTCTGCCGGGTTCGTACTACGATACGCCCATGGATTTCGATTCTTTTAAAAAGAAAGGCCTCAAGCTCGGCACCAGCGCCATCGTGGTCTTTGATCAGAGCACCTGTCTGGTAGCGGCGACCATCAACCTGCTCGATTTTTTCGTTCGCGAATCCTGCGGCTGGTGCACGCCGTGCCGGGAAGGGCTGCCCTATATCCGCGACCTGCTCAGGCGGATCGAGGCCGGGGAGGGACGCGAGGAGTTCATCCCCAAGCTTCGGGTCATGGCCGGCTACATGGCCCATGCCTACTGCGGGTTCGCACCCGGAGCTGCGGAGCCGGTTCTCGGCCTGCTTGAATATTTTCAGGATGAGATCAGGGAGCACATCAGCCAGAAGGGCTGTCCTTTTCCGCGAGCCAGCGGGCAATGCGGATGGTCGGGAGGGTGAGACTGGAATGTCACTACAAGAAGCATGGAGCATAGGGCATAGCGCATAGGGAAGAACAAGATGCTGGGATAGGCAGAGAGGTCAGTGGTCAGCCCTGCCTCTGGCAGGCCTGACATTTAACTATCGAATATTTATTACAATATACAGGCATGCTGCTACAATAATGCTCATGTCCACAGCTGCCAGTTTGATCGAGGAAGAAACTTCAATTTGAGTCACTGGCACTCTCTTTACGAACCGGGCTGTGACCGGTTCGTATTATTCCGCATTCTTAAATGAAGTTTCATATGAGATTTGCCTCTGGCCGCAGACGCCCAGTCTGATCGAAAAAGAAACTTTGAGTCACCTCCTCCGTCATTCCGTTCCGGCGGAGGCCGGAATCCAGTAGAAAGGGTACAGGAAGTGGATAAGGAGGCTGCCGTATACATTTTGGAGAGCAAGAGAAACGGCAAAGGGTTTTCCAGTAACATGAATGCGGTTATTTTGCTCAAAAGGAGAAAACAGGGCAATGCCCACCATCATCATCGATGACAGGCCAGTTGAGGTCGAGTCCGGGACCAAGGTCATCGACGCGGCCGAGCAGCTGGGAATCATGATCCCGCGCTTCTGCTATCATCCGGCTCTGGGCGCGGTGGGCGCCTGCCGCGTCTGCGCGGTCAAATTCGTGGACGGACCTGTCAAGGGAATCCGGATGAGCTGCATAGTAGAGGCAAAAGACGGCATGGTCGTCTCCACCTCCGATCCCGAGGCGATCGACTTCCGCAGGCATGTCATCGAGTGGCTCATGCTCAACCACCCGCACGATTGCCCGGTCTGCGACGAGGGAGGCCACTGTCTGCTCCAGGAGGAGACCGTCTCCGGCGGCCACGGGATCAGGAAGTACCCCGGCCCGAAACGAACCTATCTGGATCAGGATCTCGGCCTCCTGGTCCAGCACGAGATGAACCGCTGCATCCACTGCTACCGCTGCTCTGGTTTCTACCAGGATTACGCCGGCTACCGCGATCTGGGCGCCCTCCAGATCGCGAGCAACGTCTACTTCGGCCGCTTCACGGACGGACGCCTGGAAAGCCCGTTCGCCGGCAATCTCATCGATGTCTGTCCCACCGGGGTCTACACCGACAGGCCGTCCCGGTACAAGGCGCGCCGCTGGAACCTCGAGCGGTCCCCTTCGGTCTGTCCTCACTGCTCGCTGGGCTGCAACACCATGGCCAGCGCCCGCTACCGGGAGCTCATCCGTCAGGAAGCCCGCCGCAACGATGCGGTCAACGGTCATTTCATCTGCGACCGGGGTCGCTACGGCTTTGCCTTTGCCAATCGACCGGACCGGCCCAGGCAGCCGAAAAAACTCGGCCGGCCGGTGGACTGGGCAGAGGGGCTTGAGAGTTTGAGCGGCGGGCTCCGGGCCGTGGAGCAGGCATCCGGTGCCGCTGGCATCGCCACCCTGACTTCGGGCCGGGCCGGCCTCGAAACCCTGGCCATGCTCAAGCGATTGAGCCGGCTCCAGGGCTGGGGCTCTCCCCTGGTCGCGGTCGATTCCGCCAGGCACAAGCGGGTGCTGCGAGCCATCGAACGATTGGACGAGGACCTGGCCTGCTCCCTGGCCGGGATAGAGGAGAGCGACTTCGTTCTGGTGATTGGGGCCGATCCCATCAACGAGGCTCCGATGCTGGCCCTGGCCCTGCGGCAGGTCTTTCGCCGGGGCGGCCGGGTGGCGGTTGTGGACCCGCGGCCGATCACTCTGCCCCTGGATTTCGAGCACCTGGCCATCCCGCCCGCTGAACTCGGGTCCGCTCTCAGCCGGCTCTTCGCCTGCGCCTCTGCTGAGGAAGAGGGAAAGACCTGGGAAAAAGAGGAAGACGAGTCCGGAATCGCCGCCCTGCTGCGAGGGAGCGAGCGGCCGGTTGTGGTCTGCGGTACCGGGCTCCCTGAAGCGGAGATCCAGGACCCGGCCGCGGACGGGGTTCGGTCTCTTGCCGGGCAGGGCAAAGTGCCCGGTCTGTTCTTCCTTCTTCCCGAGGTGAACAGTTTCGGGGCGGCCCTGCTCCCTGCCGCGGACGGCCACGCGTTCGAGGACATGGTGACCGCCATCGAAAGGGGAGAGATCCGCGGACTCTTGATCGTGGAAAGCGATCCCCTGGCAATGTATCATGACCGGCAGCGCCTCGAGCGCGCCTTCGGCCGCCTCGAGTTCCTGGCGGTGCTTGATTACCTGCCCTCGGCCACCGTGAGCCTTGCCCATCACCTCCTGCCCACCGCCTGCCTGTTTGAGTGCGGGGCGAGCTTCATCAATCAGGAGGGCAGGCTGCAGTTTGCCGCGCCGGTCCACCAGGGCGGCCTGCCGGTGCGCCAGGTGAGCGGGGGCGGCCACCCTCCGCGGATTTTTACCAACGAGATCCCGGGGGAGCCGAAAAGCGCCTGGGAGGTGCTGCAGGCCCTGGGCAGGGCCTGCGGGCTCGAGGCCGCAGAAATGGGAACCGCCTCTGCCTGGGAGGCGGTAGCCGGAGAAATTCCGGCTCTGGCCGGCCTGGCGCCAAAACTGTATCCCTTTGACGGCGCGCGGGTCCTTGCCGGCCGGCCGGGACCCCCCGGCTCTCACGCGCAGTCGGCCGGGGACAGCCGGCGGCCCGCTTCCCCGGATCTGTTGGAGGTCCTGCTGGTGGAGCAGACCTTCGGCAGCGAAGAGCTTGCTTCCTATTCGGAAGTTATCCAAGAGGTGGAGGAGGAGCCATGTGCCGTGATGCAGGCGGATGAGGCCGGCGCTTTGGGCTTGAGCCACGGGGACCGGGTCAGGCTTCCCATAGGTCGGGAAGGGATCGAGATCCCGCTTCGTCTTGAAGCGCACATGGCCGCCGGGGCGATCCTGCTGCCGCGCCATCGCCGTTTGGATTGGCAGCAGTTCGGCAAGCAGCCTGTGCGGCTTCCGGCTGCCCGAATCCGGAAAATCGACAGCCAGGGAGGATGAGACGCGATGTGGACCCTGGGATTATTCCTGCTGCTGACCAAGCTCACGCTCACCCTCTCGGGCCTGCTGCTGGGCTCCGCCTATCTCGTTCTCCTGGAAAGGAAGCTGCTGGGCCGCATGCAGATCCGCTTCGGGCCCACCCGAGCCGGTCCCTACGGACTGCTGCAGCCGATTGCAGACGGCATAAAGCTGCTTCTCAAGGAAGACACCGTACCGGTTGCAGCCGACCGCTTCATTTTCAAGTACGCTCCGGCCCTGGTGGCCCTGGTGCCGCTTTTGATCGTGGCGGTTATACCCTTTGGCCGCGACCTGAGCTTTCAGGGCCGCCGCATTCCAATGGTCCTGGCCGATCTCAATGTGGGGCTCTTATACGTCCTGGCCGTGTCTTCGCTCAGTGTCTACGGGGTGGCCCTGGGAGCATGGGCCTCGAATTCAAAGTACAGCCTCCTCGGCTCCCTTCGCGGCGCGGCCCAGCTGGTGAGCTACGAGCTTCCCCTGGCCCTGTCCCTGGTGCCGGTGGTCATGATGGCCGGCTCCTTCAGCCTGGTCGATATCGTGGCGGCCCAGGCCCGCTGCCCGTTCATCGTTTATCAGCCGCTGGCCGGGATCATCTTTTTGTGCGCCGCCGTGGCCGAGGCCAAAAGACTGCCCTTTGACCTGCCGGAAGGGGAAAACGATCTGGCGGCCGGGTATCACACCGAATACAGCGGCATGCGCTTCGCCCTCTATTTCCTGGGCGAATACATGAACATGATTGTCCTGGGCAGCCTGTTCGCCGTGTTTTTTCTGGGCGGCTGGCACGGACCGGTCCTGCCGCCCCTGCTCTGGTTTCTGATCAAGGTCATGCTCATCCCTTTCTTCCTGATCTGGTCGCGGGCCTCCATGCCGCGTCCCCGCTACGACCAGCTCATGCGTTTGGGATGGAAGCTCCTGTTGCCGGCGGCCCTCTTGAACATCGTTCTCAGCAGCGGGCTGCTGCTCTGGATGGGGGGATAAATGGACAAGAAACAAAGCAATGCTCTCATAAACGGTTTGGAAATGGTGCGGGGGCTGGCCGGCTCCTACGGCGTCACCTTGCGGCATTTGTTTCGAAGGCCCATTACCGAACAATATCCGGAATACAAACGGCCGCTGCCGGCCCGCTCCCGGGCCAGGATCATTCTGACCAGGGACCCGGACGGAGACGAGCGCTGCGTGGCCTGCTATCTCTGCTCCGCAGCCTGCCCGGTGAGCTGCATATCCATGGAATCGGGCGAACGCGGGGACGGCCGCAGGTACGCGCCCTGGTTCCGGATCAATTTCGGCCGCTGCATTTTCTGCGGGCTTTGCGAGGAGGCCTGCCCTACCCTGGCCATCCAGCTGACCCCTGATTTCGAGTTCAGCCGGTTTGATCCGGGCTCGCTTGTCTTTGAAAAGGAGGACCTGCTGGTGGAGCATGGAGGCAAAAACAGGGAATACAATTTCTACCGCTTTGCAGGTGTCAGCGAAGGCGGCCCCAAGGGGAGCCACGCCAAGGAGAAACCCCCTGTGGATCCCAAGAGCCTGCTGCCATGACCCTCTTGGCAACGATCTTCTATATCCTCGCGGCCATTGTCCTGGTTGCAACAGGACTGGCCGTGACCAGGCGCGATCCGATCCATGCGGTGGTCTACCTGATCGTCTCCTTTGTGGGCACGGCGCTCATTTTTTTCCTGCTCGGGGCTCCGCTGCTGGCGGTGTTCGAGGTCATCATCTATGCCGGGGCCGTCATGGTGCTGTTTTGTTTCATCATCATGACCCTGGGCGGGGAGGCGCTTCCCGGGGAGGGCGGGCTCCTTCGTCAATGGGCCTGGCCGCTTCTGCCGGGCCTTGTCTCGCTCCTGGCCGGGGGCGTCCTGTTGTTTGCCGCCCCGGAAGCCGGGACCCGGCTCGCCGCTGCCATGGCTTCACCGTCCGCGTTCGGCCGCTTTCTGTTCAATCACTACTGGCTGGCCATCGAGGCCGTGTCCCTGCTGTTGTTCGTGGCTCTGGCCGGGGCTCTGTATCTGGCGCGGCCCAAAGACAAGACGCCTGCAAACGATTCCGGAGAAGGCCATGATCGTTCCCTTTAACCATGTTCTGGTGCTGGCGGGACTCCTTCTGCTGCTGGGGGCTGGATGTGCCGTGGCCCGCCGCAATCTCCTCATGATCCTGATCGGCGTCGAGGTGATGCTGAACGCGGCCGGACTGGCCTTTATCGCCGCCTCCTTGCACTGGCAGGAGCTGGACGGCCAGGCCTTCGTCATCTTCATAATGGCTGTTGCCGCGGCAGAGGTTGCGGTCGGCCTGGCCCTGGTGGTCTATGCCAGGCGCCGGACGGGCTCGGTGCACAGCGACACCTTCAATCAGCTCAGGGGTTGATCCATGGACAGCGCCTCCAGCCTGCACACACTGCTCTTGCTTCTTCTGGCACCGCCGCTGCTTGGAGCGCTCTTTCACGGACTCGCCGGCCGCCTGGCCCCGCGCCGGCTGGTGGAGGCAGTGGCCTGCGCAGGCGTTTTTATCTCGCTCCTGGCGGCGGCCGCAGCCTTTTTCCTTGTCAGCCGTGAGCAGAGTACGGTCACCCTGTTCCACTGGTTTTCGGCGGCCGGATTTTCCGCATCCATGACCTGTCATTTCGGCGCCCTGGCCAGGGTCATGGCCCTGATGGTCACCTTTGTCTCCTGCATCATTCATCTGTACTCCGTCAGCTTCATGCGCGAGGAGACCGATTACGCCCGTTATTTCTTTTTCTTGAACCTCTTCGTCTTGGCCATGCTCGTCATCACCGTGGCCGACAATCTGGTTTTCCTCTTTCTGGGCTGGGAAGGGGTCGGGCTCTGCTCCTACGGACTGATCAGCTTCTGGTACAAAGACAGCGGCAGGGCTGCGGCCGGCTACAAGGCCTTTCTCCTGACCCGGATCGGGGACGTGGCTTTCGGCATTGCGGTGGCCCTGTTTTTCGCAGCCGGTCAGACCCTGTCCATTTCCTCCATCAATGCGCAGGCGGCGACACTCACTCCAGGGCTTGCGGCCCTGCTGGGGTTTCTGCTTCTCTGGGCCGCGGTGGGCAAATCGGCCCAGCTCCCCCTGGCCGTCTGGCTGCCTGATGCCATGGCCGGTCCGACCCCGGTTTCGGCCCTGATTCATGCCGCAACCATGGTCACCGCCGGGGTCTATCTGCTGATCCGCTTCTTCCCGATCATCGTCATGTCCTCCTCTGTCATGACAGCCATTGCCTGTCTCGGCGCGGTCACCGCCCTGTACGGGGCCTGCTCTGCCCTTGTGCAGCGGGATATCAAGCGGATCCTTGCCTATTCGACCATCAGCCAGGTGGGCTACATGTTTCTGGCCGTGGGCGCTGGAGATCTGGCGGGATCGATGTTCCATCTCCTCTCCCATGCCTTTTTCAAATCCCTGCTCTTTCTGGCCGCCGGCTGCATTATACAGGCCCTGCACCAAGAGCACGACATCTTTCGCATGGGAGGGGCTCTCCGCCGCCGTCTGCCGGAAGTTTTCTGGCTTTTCCTGGCCGGCGGGCTCGCCCTCGGGGCCCTGCCGCCCACGGCCGGGTTCTTCAGCAAGGGAGAGATCCTCATCGCCGCCTACGGCCATCCGGCCGGAGTCTACAAGTTGTTCTGGGCCCTGGGCACTGTTGCCGCTTTTCTGACCACCTTCTACACCTTCCGGCTCATCTTCCTGGTCTTTGCCGGGGAGCCGGCAACCCCCGGGGCATATGAGGAGATGCGGCCCCTGCCGCGCCTCATGACAAGGCTGCTCTGGCCTTTGGCCTTGCTCTGCCTGGCTGGGGGTCTCTTGGATCTGCCAGGCATCATGTTGGGCGGAGAATGGCTCAGCCACTATCTTGGGGCGGTTCCAGGCGCTGAGAGGGCGCCGGAGGTGAGCATGGCCGCGCAGTGGGGGATCAGCCTGTTGGATATGGCCGCCGGCATTGCCGGCCTGGTTGCCGCCTATCTGCTCTACGGCCCGCAGCCGGTTTGGAACTGGCGGCGGCCGGTGGTTTTCCCGCAGACAATGCATGATATTCTCTTCAGCGGCTTGGGTCTCGACCGGATCTATGAGAGCCTGGTGGCCCGGCCCTACCGGGTCCTGGCCAATGCCTTGTGGAAGGGTGTTGACGAGGCCGTGATCGATCGGGGCGTTGCAGGCTGGGCCAACACGTTTCCGGCCTCGGCCCTGGTCCTACGCGGCTGGACCAGCGGTCGGCTGTCAACCTATCTGGCCATGATCTTCCTGGGTGTGGCGGTCATCCTGGCCGCCGCCGCCGCGGTGTTTTCTGGCCTGTGAACAAGCAACCTGGGACCTGTCTGAATTTCAGAGTGAGACGGTGAAAGCATGCAGGCATTGCCTATCCTTACCATGATCGTGTTTCTGCCCCTGCTGGGAGCAGTGCCGTGCCTGGTCCTGCACCGGTACGCCGAGGCCTGCCGCTGGCTGAGCCTGGTTGTGACCCTGGTCGTGCTGGGGTTCATTCTTGCCGTCCCCTTTTTCGACCTGGCTCCGCAGCCCGGAACCGGCTGGCTCCTGGTCGAAGATTACGCCTGGATCGAGCGGCTGGGCATCCGCTACACTTTGGCCCTGGATGGCATCAGCCTGCTGCTGATTCTGCTCACGGCTTTTCTGACCTGTGTCTGCGTCCTGGTTTCCTGGCGTCAGATCAAAGCCGGTGCAGGGGGCTTTCATTTCTTTCTCCTGGTCATGGAAACAGGCACCCTGGGGGTCTTCCTGGCCACTGATCTGTTCCTGTTCTATCTCTTCTGGGAAGTCCAGCTCATCCCCATGTTCTTCCTCATTGGCCTGTGGGGCCATGCCGGACGGGTCCGGGCGGCGGTCAAGTTTCTTCTGTACAGCCTGAGCGGCAGCCTGCTGATGCTTCTGGCCATCATCGGGCTCTATGCGATTCACGGGGCCCAGACTGGCGTCTACACCTCTTCGCTTGCGGCCCTGCGGGAAACCGTGTTGACCTCCTGGACCGGGATGTGGCTCTATGCCGCCTTTCTTCTGGCCTTTGCCGTGAAGATGCCCATTTTTCCGGTCCACGCCTGGCTGCCCGACGCCCATACCGAGGCGCCCACCGCAGGGAGTGTGATTCTGGCCGGGATACTTCTCAAAACCGGCGCCTACGCGCTGCTGCGTTTCGCCTTTCCCCTGTTCCCGGCGGCGGCTCTTGGCTCGGCATCTCTTTTACTGCCTGCCGGCTTGATCGGTCTTTACTATGCCGCCTGGATCGCCTTTGCCCAGACAGACATGAAGCGGCTGGTGGCCTATTCGAGCATCGGCCACATGGGGTTCATCGTGATCGGCACCGCCATCTGGAATGAGCTCTCCCTGTCCGGGACCGTGCTCCAGATGGTCAATCACGGGCTGAGCACCTCGGCCCTCTTTATACTGGTGGGCATGCTGGATGAACGGCTGCACACGCGGAGACTGGCCGATGCGGGCGGTCTCTGGAAATCCATGCCCCTTTTGGGCGGCTGTTTTCTCTTCTTCGGCCTGGCCTCGGCCGGGCTTCCCGGGCTCAACAATTTCGTGAGCGAACTCCTGATCCTGGTCGGGGCCTTTACGAAGCGGCCCCTGGTAGGGGCGCTCGGTTTCGGGGCCATGGTGCTCACCCTGGTCTATGTTCTCAGGATTGTTCAAGACATTTTCTTCGGTCCGTCTCGAGGTACGCAGAATCCAGGAGATCTCACGGCCAGGGAGCTGCTCATTCTCGCTCCCCTGGCCGCGGCGGTTCTCTTTCTGGGGCTCCACCCCCAACCCCTGCTCGACATGCTGCAGGAACCGGTCCGGATTCTTCTCGAGCAGGCAAGCCCCCTGCAGACTGCAGGAAGGTGACAGCGCAGGAGGAAGCATGCATCTGGAATGGCTGGCCATCATGCCTCAATTGTTTTTGGCCGGAGGCGGCCTGCTGATTTTCACCCTCGGTGCGATCAGGCGGCAGTATCCGGACTGTGTGCTGCCGGGGCTGGCTCTGATCGCCGCCCTGGGCAGCGCAGCCTCGGCCGGATTCAGGCTCTCGGCAGGGACCGATTTTTCCGGTCTGCTGGCTTTCGGAGGGTACGCCCGGTTCTACATGGTCCTCATTGCCATGGTCACTGCCTTCTCGGTTCTCTTCACCTTTCGTTATGCCGGGGACCGGGGCGGCGGCAGGGACGAGTTCTACGCCATCCTGCTTTTCGCCGCCCTGGGCATGGTCATGGTCGCCTCGGCCCTGCACTGGCTCTTTTTCTTCTTGGGGCTGGAGCTTTTGTCCATTTCTCTGTATGTCCTCATTGCCGGGCTCGAGATCGAGCAAAGCGAGGAGGCGGCTCTCAAATACTTTGTCATGGGTGCGGTCTCGAGCGGGTTTCTCACCTTTGGCATCGCCCTGGTCTACGCTGGCAGCGGAACCCTGGATATTGCCGAAAGCCTGGCCGTACCGGCTGCGGCTGCAGGCGGCCCCGTGATTCTGACAGGCCTCGGACTCATCCTGGCCGGGGTGGGCTTCAAGATCTCCCTGGTGCCTTTTCATCTCTGGACCCCGGATGTGTATCAGGGCGCACCGGCGCCGGTGGCCGGGTTTCTGGCTGCGGGCTCCAAGATCGCCCTGGTGGCGGCCCTGCTCCGATTCGCCCTGGCCGGGGCAAAGGGAGGCGGCGAGCTCCTTGTTCCGGTTCTGTGGGCTGCGGCGGCCCTGACCATGATTACCGGCAATATAACCGCCCTGGCACAGACCGATCTCAAGAGGCTTCTGGGCTATTCCTCCATGGCCCATATGGGCTATCTGCTCATGGCTGTGCTTGCGGTCCGGCAGGGCGGGGCTGAGGCTGTGATGTTCTACTCTGCAATCTATGCAGCCATGGAGCTCGGTACCTTCGGGAGTATCGCGGCCCTGTCCGATAAAAAGGGCAGCGATCGGGACGCCCTGGCGGACTACCATGGGCTTGGCCGCTCCCGTCCCGGCTGGGCTGCTGTGCTGGCCCTCTGCCTGTTCTCCCTGGCCGGCCTCCCGCCGACCGGCGGTTTCTTCGGCAAACTCGTTTTATTCGAAGCAACGATCCGGGCCGGGTTCACAGGCCTGCCCCTGATCGGCATGGCCACGGCCATCATCTCCATCTTTTTTTATCTCCGGGTGGTGGTCTTTTTGTACATGGAACCGCCGCAGGAAGAAGCGGCTGTGGCTGCAGGCGGGAGAGTTGCCGGGTTTGCCGGGGCAGTGCTCTTTCTGCTGATTCTTTGGCTCGGCGTCATCCCTGCGCCGGTGCTGGAGCTGGTGGGGCGGCTCGTCCCCCGCACAGTCGGGGGATAAAAATCAGGTTGAATCAGTAGAGCAGGCACCCGAACCGCGTCAAGGGGCAGGGCGGCCGCTGGGTAGACAGACCGGTCAGTTTGATCGAAATGATACTGTCTGTGCAAACAAATAGGAAATTCCTGCCATTTCTCGTAATCAAGCAATCGCGGGGCGGTGATTGTCGCAACTCATTCTTGTTCTGTAAAAAAACATTCTCACTTGACGAGGAAAGTCTAATTTGACACACTGCAACGGGCAAACACCAACTATGTTCTTCCCGCTCTCTATCGAGATATTACCATCCCAGATATTCAGCCCCCGCAATATCGTAAAGTCATGCTGCCTATGACGGTTCTCCGTCGACTTGACTGTGTATTGGCACCGACCAAGGAACATGTGCTGCATGAATACGACAAACTTCAGACCAGGGGCTTGGAAGGCGAAGCATTGTTCATGCCCTGGAGCAAGATATCCTGGACAGGCTCAATAAGGTGACCTCATGAGTTCGGGTGAATTGATTCTCTACCGCACAGGTGACGGTCTGGCGAAGATCCACCTCCGCGCCGAGGGCGATACCGTCTGGCTCACGCAAGCCGAGATTGCCAAGCTGTTCGAGACCACACCCCAGGCCATCACTCAGCACATCCGTGCCATCTACGCCGAAGGAGAGCTGGATCCGGAGGCAACTTGTAACGATTACTTACAAGTTCGACAGGAAGGGCAAAGACAGGTCAAACGGCGGCTTAAGAGTTATAGCCTGCCAATAATTCTCGCAGTTGGCTACCGGGTCCGCTCACCCCGGGGTACCCAGTTTCGCCAGTGGGCCACGGCCCATCTGAATGAATATCTGGTCAAGGGTTTTGTCATGGACGATGAGCGTCTCAAAGAACCCCGTGGTTGGGACTACTTCGATGAGCTATTGGCCCGCATCAGGGACATCCGTGCTTCTGAGAAGCGCTTTTACCAGGAAGTCCGCGACCTCTTTGCCCTATCCAGCGACTACCGGGCAGGTGATCAAGACGCACAGCTCTTTTTTGCCGAGGTGCAGAACAAGCTGCTCTATGCTGTCACCCAGCAGACCGCCGCCGAGATCGTTGCCGGCAGAGCCAATCCCGACGAGCCGAATATGGCCTTGACCAGCTGGAAAGGGACCCGGGTGCGCAAACAGGATGTAACCATTCAAAAACAGCTTAACTGGGAGGTTTATAAGCAACAGGTCGAACATACCTTCAAGCTAAAACTGAACAAGTATGCCAAAGCCGCGTGATTCCTGAACGCATCACCTCTAACCTGTCACTGTTGAGTATGAAAAAAAACAACTCCAATAAAGTTCAGATCCGGAACAGCACCTCCGAATTCCTTATATTTACTTCGCAGGCTGGCGAGGAGAGCATTGAGGTTCGGTATGAAGACGATACAATCTGGCTGAGTCAGAAAATGATGGCCAGCCTGTTCGATGTAACGGTGCCGACGATTAATGAACACTTGAAAAACATCTTTGCGATAGGTGAGCTGGAGCAGGACACAGTTATTCGGAAATTCCGAATAACTGCGTCCGATGGAAAAAGCTATCAGACAAGATTTTATAATCTCGACGCCATTATCTCGGTGGGCTATCGGGTGAATTCGATCCGAGCAACCCAATTCCGACAATGGGCGACAGGGGTGCTCCGAGAATTTGCCATCAAGGGATATGTGCTGGATAGAAAACGTCTGGAGAACGGTATGTTTCTCGGGGAGGACTATTTTGAGCGCTTACTCGAGGAAATCAGGGAAATCCGCATCAGTGAACGCCGTTTTTACCAAAAAATTACGGACATCTATGCCACAAGCGTGGATTACAACCCGGCGGCGCCGACAACAAAAGCCTTTTTCGCCAAAGTGCAGAACAAGCTGCATTTTGCCATCCATGGCCATACCGCGGCGGAATTGATCATGGAGCGGGCCGACAGCACAAGGAAAAACATGGGCTTAACCACATGGGAGAGAGGTCCGGCTGGAAAAATAATGAAAACTGACGTGGCCATTGCCAAGAATTATCTGAACAAAGAGGAACTCGAGTCCCTGGGCCGGATTGTCAATGCCTATCTGGATCTGGCTGAAGAACGTGCCCGAAGAAAGATTCCCATGACCATGGAGGATTGGGCCAAAAGGCTGGATCTGTTCCTTGAGTTTGATGAGCGTGACATCCTCCAAAACGGTGGCAAGATATCCGCAAAAATCGCCAAGGAACACGCTGAAACAGAGTTCGAAAAGTACCGGGTAGTTCAGGACCGCTTGTATGAATCCGATTTCGACAGAGTTGTCAAAGAACTTGAAAAAGGGAATAAGCCGAAGACGGATGGCCCTTTTCAGGGCGGAAAAGGATGATATTGGTCCCGAAAACACCTATCTTTGGGATCTAAACATCGAATAATCAATAGGATGCTGCGGCCCGACCCCAGCTATAACCAGCTACCTGAATTGAAAACGAGTCCGAGCAGTAGCTACAATCAGGCCGGGGCCAACTGGGCCGATGTCCACTGGGGGGCTTTTGAAGGTATTCGGGGAGTGAGGTGAGGGGTAGGTATCCAAATTCTGGTTTGTTCATCCTTCCTGCTCTCACCTGCTTCTTCCCCTTCATCCTTGCCTGTCTTCTGCTTTCTCTGTGGATCTTTGGTGGCTTTGTGAATCCCGGAGTTGTCCGGCAAGTTACTCATTTGATTGCTGGGGGTTGCATTTCAGAATCATTTTTGATACGGCGAGTAGCAAGACCAGAACGATCGGCGGAGACACACTATGCCATGTATCCCAAAAGAAAATGACGTTGTCTATCAAGAGCTTAAAACTGAGATAACGTGGCTTCATGGACGCTGGAAAATATACAGACAGCTATATGGTAAATCGGAGAAACGTATTGACCTTCTCAACGAATGTGCACCTGTCTTTTTCTACATCGTCCAGGACGTTCTCTTGGGTGATGTTCTGGTTGCCCTAAGTAAACTTACTGATCAAGCAGCTTCAGGGAGATTTGATAATCTTTCTCTTGAGCAGCTTCAGCTTCAATTGGAAGAGTATGGAGATCAAGATCTTTCGTCTCAAAACCGTTCGATACTGGATCAGCTACATTCAAAATGTGAACCTTTCCGCACTTGGAGGAACAAACGGCTTGCCCACTTAGACCTAAATACACATATGGAGAGTCAATATTACCCGCTTCCTGGTATCTCCAATCAGATGATTGAGGATTCACTTGAATTAGTAAGGAGGTTTATGAATAATATTGAGCATCATTACAATGATTCTGAAAATGCTTATGAGCATTTTAGCATGTTGGGGAGCGATGCCGACTCGCTTGTAGCCATGCTTCGATATGGATTGCGATATGAAGAGTTAATAAAAGAGCAGAAGGTGGATTATGATGATTGGTATCAAGGGAAATGGCATGATGCTTAGAATTTTGGTCTTCAATAGAACAACAACCTTTTTGGGAGGAGGTTAATGTGATGAAAAAAGCAATCTTGATCGTAATCTTATTATGCTTTATCCCTGCTCTTATGTTTGCAGCAGTTATAGATGAAGGTTTCTTCCTAGAAAAACCAAAAAATAAGTGGATCACTACACATTTGGGGAGTAAGAACATCTTGGCTGCTTTTAATATTACCAGTGGTCTGGACTGTTGTATTATTATGAAAGTAAAAAATGGTCAATATGCAATAAACGTGATGCAATTTGAATACACAGATTCTTTTATCGATGCCAAACAAATAAGTGTTATTGTTGATGGGACTTCATATATATGTGATGTTGTTCAGAATAACCCAGAAGGTTGTTTGGCTTTGTTTGACTCTAAAGTCATGCAGGCACTTGTGCATGGATATAAATTAAAAGTTAAAGTCGGATCAGATGTTGTTCTTGACTTTAGTTTAAAAGGTTCTGCTGGTCCCCTTCGGGAAGTAATGGCTGATCCAATGTGACATATGAAACCTTTTTTGACTGCCAAAATATTCAAAGAGGTCTGATTAAAACATGTCCAGGGAGTCACAGCGAGAAGTGTTTCGTGCACTGCGAGAATCCCAAAGCAAATCAACGTATTTTTTGTTAGCCGCAGTAGGAGCAGCTATTGGCTTTGCACTTACAAAGACGCAAGATGCGACTCTTGCATGGAGTCAAATCCCATTAGGGATCGCTGTATTGCTATGGGGAGCAAGCTTTTTTTGTGGTTGTTATAACCTCTTTTATGTCAACTCCACACTTTACGGAAACCTCGAAATGCTTAAAATTAATTCTGGCTCTCATCCCCAGATTGGTTCCGATACAATTAAAATCAAAGCTGCCAGTTTGGGTATAAGAGAAGCAATTGATCACAATTCGAAAAGATCTAACCAATATGGACATTGGCAATTTATACTACTTGTAGGTGGAGCTATCTTCTATGTTTTATGGCATGTAATTGAGATGTACCTCAGGACATCCTATTACTTTTAGCACTTTGCTTGGCTGGTGGTCATGAGTATATTCGAAGAAAAAGTTGAGCTTCAAAATTTCCGTGAGCAGGGGAGGTATTAGGGGCAACCCCTGTCAGGCTGCTGGACCCCTGTGGTGGTCGTTTGAAAGCCACCGGGGCAATCTGCCTCTCCGGATGATCCCTTCGATCCAGGCTGCAACTGATGCCCGACGTTATGTCAAATTGAGGAAACAATGCAGGAACAAGAGAGTATTTGCTATCTGTGTGGAAAAGTATTGGGGGACAAAATTAGTCGTGATCATGTTCCCCCAAAACAGTTTTATCCAAAAGACCTGCGGAAGCAAGGTGCTCCGAACTTATTTTCATTGCCTTCACACATTGTATGTAATCAAGCATATCAATGTGATGAGGATTACTTTGTTATGGCCATTGGCTCGTTAGCTATGGATACCAGTCCAGGAAATTCGCTTTGGAAAGATATAGCTCATCAGTTTGCTCGTCCTCAGGGTGAAAGACTGGGCAATATGGTTTTTAAAGAGTTTAACAACAGGCTTCCGTCTGGGTTATATTTGCCACCTGGAAAAGTGGCGAAACGATTCGATGCTGAGCGTGTGTGGCGGGTGGTTTGGAAGATTGTACGAGGATTGTTTTTCAAAGAGTATGGCAGATTTCTCCCTCCTAAATTGAGCGATTCACCCGTATGGTGTTACTCAAAACAAAAAAAGTAGCACGATTTATGTCCGCCGCGCCCTGCGGGTGCAATTTTTCAGCGGTAATTTCTGTGATCGCCTCCACAAGTACGCTGAATCGACC
>JAIPDR010000074.1 GCA_021737615.1 Desulfohalobiaceae bacterium
GGGCCAATTTGAAGCGCTGCACCCTGCAGGCGCCGTTTCAGGCCAGGGTCAAATCGGTTCAGCTGGAAAAGGGGCAGTACGTGACCCCGGGGCAGTCCGTGCTGACCCTGGCCGACGACTCCATCCTCGAAATCATGGTACCCATGGACAGCCGGGAAGCCAGAAAATGGCTGCAGTTCGACAAAACCGCGCTTCGCAACAGCACCTGGTTCAAGGGTATCCGGCAGGTTCCCTGCCAGGTCCGCTGGACCGAGGACACGGACGGACATGTCTGGGAGGGTTCTTTGCACCGGGTCGTCCGTTTCGAACCTGAAACCAGGACCCTGAAGCTGGCTGTCCGCATCAGGGGCGATGCCCTCGGTCACAACGGGGAGGACCGTTTTCCCCTGGTCGAAGGCATGTTCTGCCAGGTTTCCATTCCCGGGAAAACCCTCAGGGATGTCTTCCGCCTGCCCGGATCGGCGGTTGATTTCCAGGGTACGGTCTTTAAGGCGGTCGATCATCGGCTGAAGACGGTCAACGTCGAGCTTCTCAGAAACCAGGCCGGAGAGGCCGTTGTCTCGGGTCTGGCTTCGGGGGATCTGGTGGTCACCACCCGCCTGGTCAGTCCCCTGGAAAACACCCTGCTGTCCTATTCACAACCCAGCGAAGAGAGTTCGTCGTGATCAAGTCTTTGCTCACCGCTTTCGCCCGCAACAGGGTTTTTGCCAATATTCTTCTGGTGATGATTCTTGTGGGAGGCGTTATCGCCTCCACGGCCATGATCAGGGAAAATTTCCCAGAGTTTTCCCTGGACATGATCACCGTCACCGTGCCCTATCCCGGAGCGGACCCCGAGGAAGTGGAGGAAGGCATCAGCCGGAAGATCGAGGAGGCGGTGGAGGATATCGAGGGGATCAAGCAGTACACCACCGATTCCGGTGAAAATGTCGCCACGGCCATGTTGGAGGTCGAGGAGGACTATGAAGTCGGCGAGGTCCTGGAAGAGGTGCGCACAGAGATCAACGCCATTTCCACCTTTCCTGTGGACGCCGAAAAACCGGTCATCTCCGAGCTGACCCTCGAAGATACCGTGATCATGCTCAATTTCTCGGCCGATATGTCCGAGCGCAGGATCAAGGAGTGGTCGGAGCGGATCAAGGACGAGATCAAGCAGCTCCCCGAGGTCTCCAGGGCGACAGTCTTCGGGACCAGGGACTATGAGATCAACATCGAGCTCTCCGAGGAGCGGCTCCGCCAATATGGCCTGACCCTGAACCAGGTGGTCCGGGCGGTGCGCGATTCCAGCCTGAATCTGGCAGGGGGCACCATCCGCACCAAAGGGCAGGAAATCCGGCTCCGGACCCTGGGCCGGAAGTACACGGGTGAGGAACTGGCTCAGGTGGTGGTCCTGGCCGGACCGGGCGGTGAGATCGTCACCCTGGACCGACTGGCCAGGATCAGGGACGGGTTCACCGAAGATCCCATCCGCTCCCGAATCAACGGCCAGCCCTCGGTGCTCATCAACGTGTTAAAGACCAAGGAAGAGGACGCCCTGGTCATCGCCGATGCGGTCAAGGGGTATGTTGAACAGAAGCAGCAGGAGTTTCCGGACCTCATCAAGCTGGAGGTGCTCTACGACAACACGGACATGCTCAGGGCCAGGATCAACCTCCTGCTCAAGAACGGGCTCATTGGGATCTGCATCGTCTTTTTCCTGTTATGGCTGTTCTTGAACGGCAGGCTCTCCTTCTGGAGCGGTATGGGCATACCCATCTCCATAGCCGGGGCCATGATCATCCTCTGGTTCCAGGGGGGGACGGTGAACATGATCTCCCTCTTCGGACTGATCATGGTCCTGGGGATCGTGGTGGACGACGCCATCGTGGTCGGCGAATCGATTTTTGTGCATCGAAAGCGGGGGCTGCCGCCGATCAAAGCCGCGGTCGAAGGGGTGGTCGAGGTCGGAATGCCGGTCACGGCCGCAGTGATCACCACCATTGTCGCCTTCACCCCTTTGCTCTATGTTGGCGGGATCATGGGCAAGTTCATCTCCATCCTGCCGGTGGTGGTCATCGCCTGCCTGCTCATCTCACTGGTGGAATGCCTCATTCTCCTGCCGGCCCACTTGAACGATCTCCCGGACTTACAGGCCGGGCAGAGCCCAAAGGGCTTTGTCTCCGGCAGGCTACACCGCTTTCACCAGAGCATCGGCTCGGGCCTGGAGTGGATCGTGGAGCGGGTGTATCGGCCCTTTCTGCAAAAGGCCATTAGATGGCGCTATATCTCCATGTGCACCGCCTTTTCCGTTCTCTTTCTGACCATCGGGCTTCTTCAGGGAGGCATTCTCAAGTTCGAGATCTTTCCCGATATCGACGGATTCGTCATCACCTCGGTGGTTAAGTTTCCGGAAGGGACCCCGGTCGAAGTCACCCAGGAGGCGGTGGACCGCGTTGAGGCTTCCCTGCTGAGGCTGCAGGGGCAAACAGACACCAGATCCGGAGAACCGCTCATCGAGAGCAGGCTGGCCCTGGTGGGAAGGACCCTGCAGGAGATTCCGGAGTCTGGACCCAATGTGGGTTCGGTCCAGGCCATCCTTCTGCCCTCGGAGAAACGAGGCATTCACAGTCAAGACCTGATGGTGGCCTGGGAAAAAGAGATCGGAACCATCCCCGGGGTGAAATCCCTGACTTTTGAGGGCTTGCAGGCCGGTCCTCCAGGGGCTCCCATCGAGGTCTGGATCCAGGGCTACGAGATGGACTCCATCCTGAGTGCGGCTGATGAGCTCAGGCAGCGGCTGCAGGAGTTTGACGGGGTCTATCAGATCCGCTCCGACTTCTCGCCGGGAAAACAGGAAATCCGTCTGGAGCTCAAGCCCGAAGCCAGGACCTTGGGGCTGACCGTCAGCGACCTGGCCGGCCAGATCCAGGCCGGGTACTACGGAGAAGAAGCCCTGAGGCTGCAGCGAGGGGAGCACGATATCCGGGTCAAAATCCGCTACACGGAACAGGAGCGCAGCAGCCTCTCCAGCCTGGACGAGGTCAGGATCAGGACCGCAGGCGGGCAGGAGGTGCCCCTGTTGTCCGTGGCTGAGGTGTCATTCGGACCGGGATACTCCACCATCACCCGCACGGATGGCATGCGCCGGGTCGCGGTGAGCGCCGACGTCGATTCCAAGAGGGCCAATGCCAACGAGGTCTTCGCCGTCCTGTCCACGGATTTTTTCCCGGATCTTCAGCAAAAATACCCCGGGATCTATGTGGCCCTGCAGGGAGAGAAAAAGAAGATGCGCGAATCCTTCGGCAGCCTCTACATGGGCTTCCCCCTGGCTGTCTTCGGAATCTTCATCATCATCGCCACCATGTTTCGATCCTACATTCAGCCGTTTATCGTGCTCTTTACCGTACCCTTCGGGATCATCGGGGCTGTGGCCGGGCATCTGCTCATGGGCTTCGACCTCTCCCTGATGAGCATTTTCGGGATGGTGGCCCTGACCGGTGTGGTGGTCAACGACGCCATCGTCCTCATCGAACGGATCAATGAAAACCTGGCCCAGGACATGTCCTTCTTCGATGCGATTCTACACGGAGGGGCCCGGCGCTTCCGCCCGATATTCCTGACCTCCCTGAGCACCATCGGCGGACTGGCCCCTTTGATCCTGGAGACCGACCTCCAGGCCAGGTTCCTGATCCCCATGGCCCTGTCCCTGGCCGCCGGGGTAGCCTTTGCCACGGTCCTGACCCTGGTCCTGATCCCGAGCCTGCTGACCATCTTAAACGACCTGCGCCTGGTCCTTTTCAGGATCCGCCGGCAGACCTGGCCGTCCAGGGAAGAGGTGGAACCGGCCGCCAGCCGGCATCAGCGGGAAGAGGACCTCCAGGTTGGAGGCCGGAAGGAAACGCCAGGTTGGTGAGTCAGGGAATCAGCTGCCGGTGAGTACGTTATCAGTCCGGCCGCCGGCGGGCAGACTGTCCAGTTTGCCAGAAACTTTATCACAGGATGCGAACCGGTCACAGGGTTCTCTTGCGCTTAAACGCTTCCGGCTCACGGTTTTCTAAGGCTCGCTCATGGGGGATCCCTGCCCCCTCCGGACTCTTAGACTCTGCAATAAACCTTGATGTTGCCTGAACGAGAATCTTCTACAGTCTTATGGTTTGAAGCCGTAGATTCGGTCCGGTTTCCCCCATTTCGCGAACCGAAGAAAACCTGAGAACCTCCCAGCGAGGTCGCGCAAGAGGACCCTGTTTCCCGGTTCGAAAAGAAGGACCAGTGACTCAAATTGGAGTTTCATTTTGATCAAACTAACCGCATTCATTAGACCCGAAAATATTTTGGAAACCTGATACTTGGTTCTTCTTTAATCGAACATTCAATATGCCTTGTTCGGCCAGCGGCCGGGGCTGACCTCTGTCCTCAGTCCTCTTCTTCAAATCCCAGCATTCCAGCATTCCAGCATTCCAGCATTCCAGCATTCCAGCATTCCAGCATTCCAGCATTCCAGCATTCCAGCATCCCGGCATCCCAGCATCTTCAATGCAGACCCAAGATACCGTGGCCCTGACCCAGGATGGCAATGGCCAGGAACAGGCCGCAGATGACGACGAGGTAGCCGATGATGTAGGAAGCGATGCGAAGACCTCTTTTCGGCGGATTGGTGGTGTTTTCAATCAGCCTCTCTTCCCGCCGGAGCCGTTCCACCCAGCCCGGCCACTCTCTTTCTGCCTCCTGGTACGGAACCGAACCGGAAAACATGGCCGCGTTGAAGGGGAAGTTCGCAGGCCGGAAATGGCCCATATAGAAGTGAATGATGCAGATGTAGACCACGGCCAGAACCGCTTCGGCCTGATGGAGCAGTGAGGCAATGTTCAGCAACCATCCGGGTACCAGGCGGCTGGCGGCAATGGGGTACATGAGCATCAGACCGGTCAGGGCCAGAAGGGGCAATCCCCAGTACACCGCCCAGTAGTCGAACTTTTCCCAATAGGTCCAGCGCCTGTGGCTGGGCTTTTGGCCGAGGCCGAAAAACCAGAGTATCCGTTTCCATAGATCCCGAAAATCTTCAGGAACCGGCAGAATCGAGTCAGGTCCCAAGAGGCTGTCCTTCAATCCGGACCAGTTGATCCTGAGCAGCATATGGATGGTGTGCAGCACGAATCCTATGATCATCAGGAGGCCGACCCATTTGTGGACCACGGTTGCACCCTCGTAACCGCCAAAAATCGAGGCCAGCCGCTCTCCCCAGACAGAGGTGATGAAAATGCGGCTGAACCCGGTCAGGCCCTGAATGATGAAGGTAATCATCAGGCCGAGATGAAAAACCCGGTCCAGGATGGTGAAGCGTTTGATGTAAACTTCAGACATGGGAAGACCTCCTTTTTATGATGGCTATGATCTCTCTGATCCCGATCAGGATGGAGTGCAGAACGAAAAAGACCATAACCGCAACAAAAAGGATGAACATGAGCCAGTAAATATAGTAAAGCCCGGGGAAGGACATCCGGGCCTCGGATGTCCCCGGGGGAGGCACATGGATTTGGTAGGAGGCAAAGGAGGCGGTAGAACCTTCATGGCACTTGGAACAGACATAGGCATGTCTGCGGATGGGGTTGATGGGGGAGAAATAGAAATCGTTGCTGGGGATGGGCTCCCGCCCGTGGCATTGCCTGCAGGTGGTCCCCAATCTGACCACGTGCAGGTTGTTGCGGGCCTGCTCAATATGGCATTGCTCACAGGTCTTGACTTGATAGAACTTCAGCCCGGTATGGGAGTCCGCCTGCCTGGTCTTGTAGTGGAGGGGGTCCTCCCCGGGCCGCAGCCTGAACCAGCGCTTTTGGGCCGGACCGGGAAACTCCAGAAACGGCTGGATCTGGCTCGGTTTGACCTCATACTCTTCATAGTAGCCGGTACTCATCTCCATGGACTTGTAGCGGTATATATCGCCGGCCACTTCGTGCTGGGCCCAGGCGGCAGTCCCGGACAGGAGCAGAGTTGTACACATCGCGGCAGCGAACAGGCGTAAGAGGCGCATGGGAGTCCTCCTCTAGTCCTCCGTATTCTCGGCTTGCTCGGGTTCCTCCGCCGGTTCGGTTTCCGCTGTTTCCCCAGTTTCCCCGGTTTGCCTGGAAACGGGCTGCATGACCTTTCCCCGGGGTTTGGGCATGACGGTCAGGAGATCGTACTTTTGCTGCAGTTCCTCCAGGTCGTCATCCTCGTGCCGATGACAGGTCTGGCAGGAGTTGGGGATCCGAGAATCACGCAAGGTATCGGCCGGGAGCAGGGCCTTGAAGACATGGCTGCGGATGTCCCCGGATTCGGCGCTCTTGGCGATCCTGGGCATATGGCAGCCGAGGCAGTTGCCAAAGGAGTGGATGGAGTGGGCCTGATTGGGATTGAACATGGTGTGGCAGTTGAGGCACTGCTGGGTGCCGGGCCGCTTGGTCTGAAACTGAGTGGAAGGAATACCGAGTTCGTGCACGTAGTGACAGGAGACGCAGGTCACGCCTTCAGTAAAATGCTTCGACTGGACCCAGTCGATGTATTGCTGGTGATGCCCCTTGGCAAACTCGTTGGCATAGACGTGCTTGACGTCGCCGGCTTCATAGGTTGTGGATTCATAGTATCTTGACAGAGCCTGGCCCGGTTCGTAGCCTACGGGCCATCCTGCGCTCTCGTGCTGGGTGGCCTGTCCCCGGTTATGGCATGAACCGCAGATCTGGGCGGCAACCCCGGCGGTCAGCTTGGCCGGGTTGACTATGGTCCGGCGTTTGTCAAAGACCTGGGTCTTGGGCAGGGCCGCATGCCAGGAGCCTTTGCCGTGGCAGGCCTCACATCCGACCCCGGGTTCGACCAGGGTCCGCTTCTCGAGATCGACCCCGGTGGCATGGCATCCCCCGCACTTGACCATCCAGGGCCGTTCCTGCCAGTCGGCTTCATGGTAGTTCACCCAGCGGTCGGTGTGGACGTTGTATTGAATCGGGGCGATGTACAACACCCCGTCTTTTTCGATCACAAAGCGCTGTTTCCATTGGCTGCCGATGGTGTACCTGATCTCTTCAACTTCTGGTATCAGGACGTCTTCAGACGGGATTTTGAGGTTTTCCTCGATCTTTTGTAAATCGTTTCTGATCCGCTTTGGGTCGATCTCCGCCACCAGGGCGTCCCTGTTTTTCTGAACGTCCTGGAGCATTCGGCTGTGCTGGGTCATTTTCCAGGAGTCGTAATGTTCGAGGTGGCACTGCTTGCAGCGATCGGAGCCGACAAAGGACTTCTCCCTGGAAGTCACCTCCTCCACATCGACCGAGGCGGTCTGGGTGTCGCAGCCGACGAGAAACAGGACCAGCCCGGCCAGTCCCAGGAAAAGGATTGAGTTATGGGCACGCATACCTTCCTCCTTATGTATGGACACAGTGATTGTTGGCCAACGACAGAAGCTGCGGCTTCAAAATGAACAGGGAACCAGAAATTACACCAGAATTTGAAGCTTAATTCAAATCCATAATACTATGAGAGCAAAGACCATTTGAGAAGTCAAGCCCTTTTTAAAAAAATGAAAGAAAGATGTTTACTGATCCGGCTCGACTGTTTACAGTGGATTAAGCCGGGACTGCGCTTATCGGAGGCGGATTCGGGAGAGGCACTTCCGGGAAAAGGGTGCAGATTTTAGAAATATATCGAATTTACTCAAGGCTTGCCGGAAGAGAAATTTTTATGGCTGAGAAGATACTCATCGTCGAGGACCAGGAAACGAATGCCAGGATGCTGGGGCGGATATTGGAACGTGAGGGGTATACCATCCAGGTGGCCGGGGACGGTCAGGAGGGTGTGGACCTGGCCCTTGCCTTTCCGCCGGACCTCATTCTCCTGGATATTTCAATGCCCAGAAAGGACGGTTTTCAGGCCTGCACGGAACTGAAACAGGACGAGTCGACCAGGCAGGTGCCGATTATTTTCTTGTCGGGCAGATCGGACACGGACGATATCGTCAAAGGGCTCGAAATCGGGGGCAACGACTACATCACCAAGCCCTTCAACAAAAGCGAAATCCTGGCCCGGATCAGGACGCAATTGAAGATGTATCACTTGAACAGGGACCTCAATGCCGCCAATGCCATTTTAAGGGAAAAACAAAAGCGCATTGACGAGGATCTCCAGGCCGCGGCGGTCATCCAGAAATCCCTGCTCCCCCTGCAGCACCCGGAGATTGATTTCGGCCGCCTGGCCTGGTCGTTTACCCCCTGTGAAAAGGTAGGCGGTGACATCTTCAACTTTTTCCCTCTGAATGAAGAACACTGGGCACTGTACATGCTCGATGTGAGCGGGCACGGCGTTCCCTCGGCCATGATCTCGGTCTCGCAGCTGCTCAATCCGCGGACCGGCCTGCTGATCAAAAAATCAACAGACACGACTTCTGCGCAGGAACCTGTGGCCCCGGCCCAACTCCTTGCGGAACTGGACCGGCTCTATCCTTTTGAAAGGTTCGAAAAATATTTCACCATGAGCTATGTCATCTGCAATTGCAGAACAGGCGAGCTCAGTTACTCTTCGGCCGGCCACCCGCCTCCGCTGATCCTTCGCAGGAACGGCGAGAAGGAATTGCTGGAAAAAGGCGGTCCGATAATCGGTTTGGGGGGTGTTATCCCCTTTGAGGAAGGGCAGGCCTTTCTCGGTCATGGAGACAGGCTGTTTCTCTATACGGACGGGGTCTTTGAAAACAGGGGCAAAACCGGCGGCTTCCTGGGCAGGGAGGGCCTGTATGAATTGTTCGGCCGAAAAAAAGACCTTCCCCTGTCCGAGGTCATAGAGGAGGTCTTCAATGCGGCCCTGGATTTCGGAGACAGGATTAAACCGGACGACGATGTTTCCGTCCTGGGGTTCGAATTTCACAAGGCCGGTCAAGGTACGGGTTGAGGCAAGTCAGCTCCGGTGAAAGCCTGCTTAGCCGGGTTAAATGCGTTTGGGTTTGATTTCATTGCTGTAACCCGGTATATAGGAACGCTTTCAGCCTTGTTTCAGGGGAAACATGCCGGCATCCCAGCATCCCAGCATCTCAGCATCTCAGCATTCTTCACTCCTCACTCCTCACTCTCTTCTGCTTCTCCACTTCGGAGATGGCCTTTTCAAAAGCCTGGATATCGATGGGCTTGGCCAGGTATCCGTCGAAGCCCTGCTTCAGAAACCGTTTTTCATCCTCTTTGAGGGCGTAGGCGGTCAGGGCTATGACCGGAACCCCGGGTTCGACTCCTGCGGGAGGCTCGTGCCTGATGATCCGCAGGGTCTCCTCGCCGTTCAGGTTGGGCATGCGGATGTCCATGAGCACCAGGTCGAACCGCTCTTTGGCCAGGGCCTGGATGGCCTGTTGCCCGTCCGCTACGATTACCGTTTCGTGTCCCTGCTCCTTGAGGATTTCTTCCGTAAAAATCTGGTTCATGGGGCTGTCCTCGGCCACCAGTATCTTCATGGATCCTCTGCTTTCTCTGACTGACCCTTCTGGGGCGGGCTCAGCCTGCTCAATGCTCATGACCCCGAAAACCGGGGTAAAGAAGAAGGTGCTGCCCCGGCCTTCCCGGCTGGTGCACCATATCTGGCCGTCCATCATCTCCAGATAGTGTTTGCTGATGGCAAGCCCCAGCCCTGAACCGCCGAACATTTCCGGTATGGAGGGATCCACCTGCTGGAAATTGTCGAAGATGACGTCCTGGTTCTCCTGCGAGATCCCGATGCCGGTATCCGAGACCGAACACAACAGGCGCAGGCGGCCCTCGCCTGGTTGCTTTGAAGAGGCCTTCAAAACAACGGACACCTTGCCCTCGCTGGTAAACTTGACGGCATTGCCCACGATATTCTCCAAGACCTGGCGGAAGCGGCTGACGTCGCCGACAAGGCGATCCGGCAGTTCCGGGCTGACCTCGCATTCAAACCAGAGGCCCTTGTCTGCGGCAGCGGTCTTCAGAGGATAGAAGGTTGCTTTCAGGCATTCCTGCAGGGAAAAGGGCTGCGGGTGCAGCTCGCTCTGACCGGCCTCGATCCTGGAAAGATCGATGACATCGTTGATGATGCATTTGAGGTGTTCGGCGGATTGCCCGGCCAGTTCAAGGTATTCCTTGACTTCCGGCTGGCGGGTCAGCCTGTTGGCCAGCTCGATCATGCCCTTGACCCCGTTTAAGGGGGTCCTGATCTCGTGGCTCATGTTGGCCAGGAACTCGGATTTGGCCCGATTGGCGGCATCGGCGGCTTCAAGGGCCTCCTGGAGGGCTTTTTCATTGTTTTTGAGTCTGGTTATGTCCATGCCGGTGGAAATCATCCGTTTCTTACCGCCCAGTTCGATTTGTTCCGAGGACAGAATAACTGAGACGCAGTCACCGGATTTGGTCCGGTATTTCCGCTCCTGGTGAATGATCGAGCCTGTTTCGCGAAGCTGGCGAAGACTGATTTCTCTCACTTCCGGGCTGATGATGCCCAGTTCAACCCCGGTCTTTCCGAGCAGCTCCTGTCTGGAGTACCCGGTCAGGTGGCAGAAGGCGTCGTTGACTTCAACAAAGGATCCGTCCTCGATTTCACTGATGGTCATAAAGGTAGGGCTGTTATGAAAGGCCTTGGAGAACTTTTCTTCGCTTTCGCGCATGATCCTGTCCGCCCGTTTCCGAAAGAGGGCTTCCGTAATCGCTACCGAGACGTCCTCTGCAGCCTCCAGGTCGAGCCGGCCAAAGCCGCCGGGTTTGTTGGCCAGGCCGATCAGGCCGATGGTCCGTTTGCCCTGCTTCAGGGGGATGCCCAGAAAAGAATGGATTTCAGGATGCCCCTGGGGGGCGCCGCAGCTGTCCGGATGCGAGCCTACGTCGTTGGTGAACATGGGAAGGCCGTCCAGCAGCACCTTTCCGTAAAGGCCATGGACATGCAGATCATTGGGAAGGACAAGGGATTCGGTTCCGGGTATCCTGCAGATCTTCATGACCCGGTCACTGATGGCGATGTCGGTCAGCCGGTTTGAAGAGGACACTTCAGCCAGGAACCCGAACTCGCTGCCCGTGATCTCTTCGGCCACGGCCAGGCAGGTCCTGCCCACTTCCTCATCGCTTTGGCAGGTCAAGACCTCATGGAAGATCCGGTTGATGCCTTCCAGGACGTCGTTTCGACGGTGCAGCACTTTTTTTCCGTCCAGGAGGGCCTGCTCCGTCTTCTTGCGTTTTGTGGTTTTAATGGCGGTTTCCACTGCTTCGATGATCCGGCCGCCGGCATCCTTCAAGGAAATTTTCATAAAAATCAGGCTTCAAAACATTGATGAACTCACCTCTGTTGATAAAGAATGTTGAACTTCCCGCCAGAATTGCTGCTACAGTTTGCTGAGGTCGATGAGTCAGAGTCCTGGCCGGAACGACAAAAAGGAACCAGTGTATTCCCTTATGTCCCTCTTTTCGAATTGAAGTAAAAACTTTTCTATAGTGGTGAAAAAAAGAGTCGTTGTCAATATGAATATTCCTGCAGTCCACGGCGAGTGCATTTTCAAACGTCCGTGCCTTCCAGACATCAGAGCTCTTTACCGAGAGCTATAATTTGTAAAAAACTAACCGGGTTTTTGGCCCAGCAGACCCATCAACTCCAGAGGCCGCCGGACCAGGGTTTTCGCGCCAAAGGCCAGCAATTCCCCGGCCGAGCGATACCCCCACAACACGCCGGCCGGATGCATGCCGGAGCGAAGCGCTGTCTGCATGTCCACTCCGCTGTCCCCGCAATAGAGGATCCGGGTAAGAGAGACTCCGAGTCCCCGGCTCATCTCCAGGGGACCGGCCGGATCCGGTTTGGGGGGCCGGTGGTCCTCCTGTCCCAGGACCGTGTCAAAGGGCTGCTCGGGAAAAAAATAGGCCGCAACCTGCAAAGTGGCCTCATGTGGTTTGTTGGACAGTATGCCCAACTTCAGGCCGAGTTGCCCGAGACGGTGCAGCAGATCGGGTATGCCCGGATAGGGGGCTGTCTTCACCTTCCAGTTGTGGCCGTAGACCGCCTTGAACTCTTGGGCGCATTCCCTGATCGCCTCTTGGCCTGCTATCTGTGGGGGAAGGCTTCGCTCGGCCAGCTTGTAGACCCCGTCGCCGACAAAGTTCTTGTAGCGCTCAACCGGATGGTCCGGCCAGCCGCGGTTTTTAAGGACTGTATTCATGGAATCGGCAATGTCGTCCAGGGTGTTGAGCAGGGTGCCGTCCAAGTCGAAGACCACGGCCCGGAAATCAGGGGTCGATATAGTTTTATTGCTTTTATTCAGGGGCATGTCTTTTTATTGAAGTTTCAAAGCGATCAAACCGGCTGCATTGAATTTACAAATTATAGCTCTCGGGAAAAAGCTCTGAAGTAAGGGTTCATGCTATTTCATCTCACCCGGGAGATCCCTGCATAGCCTGTTGTCTTTTCGAGGTCAAATCCATTTACTTTTTGGGGAAAATACAGCAAAATAAGTTCAGTCATAGTTGTTTTCGGCAAAGAGGTATTGCCTGATTCAACCTGCCTGATCAGGACCGGCGAGCCGTTCTGCATGCTGTCCAGGGACCGAACCGATCATGCGTCAAATCACTCAAGGTCGGTTTTTTTTTTGCGAAAAAGGTCCGCCTTCATAATTGCTCAAAAAGTTCTGGCAGAGAGATCTTTCGTTCGCAGACTCACTCAGAGCCTGTCCTGAGCCTTCGAAGGAATGACACGTCATAACCCGCAGCCTTTGTTTGTCATTCTGAAACGAGTCTTCGAGTGAAGAATCCCTCTTCAGTCAGCTCAGCCTGGACTTGTTGAGAACAAAATATTTTTGCACGCTTAAAGCATCAGGAGCGTTTTCATGACCATGGAGACCGAAGAAAAGGCGGCTGGAGTCGAAAAGGCGGTCACCGGAATCAGGGGCCTGGACGAAATCACCCGGGGCGGGCTGCCCAGGGGCAGGACCGTGCTGGTCAGCGGCGGCCCGGGCTGCGGCAAGACCCTGCTCGGTCTGGAGTTTCTCTACCGCGGCGCCGCGGAGCTGGACGAGCCCGGGGTCTTTATCTGCTTCGAGGAGACCGCCCTGGAGCTGATCGAGAACGTGGGCTCCTTTGGCTGGGACCTCCGGGAGCTGATTGCTGAAGAGCGGTTTTTCATCGATCATATCACGGTCGAGAGCAATGAAATCCTGGAGACCGAGACCTATGACCTCGACGCCCTCTTCATCCGCATCATGAGCGCGGTCCAGGCCGTGGGGGCCAGGAGGATCGTCCTGGACACCGTGGAGTCGCTCTTCGCCTCCCTGCCCAACGAGACCCTGCTGCGCTCGGAGCTGCGCCGTCTCTTCCGCTGGATCAAGGACCAGGGCTTGACCGCAATCATCACCGGGGAGAGCGGGGAAAGGAGCCTGACCCGCCACGGCCTGGAGGAGTACGTCTCGGACTGCGTGATCGAGCTGAGCCGCAGGACCGAGGAGGAAGTCAACACCCGCAGGCTGCAGATCCTCAAGTACAGGGGCTCGGCCCATGAGACCAACAGCTATCCTTTTCTCATCGATAAAAGCGGCTTTTCCATTTCGAACAGAAGCGGGCTGAGGTCGAGGCCAGGATCAAGGCTCTGGAGGCGGAGCTGGCCAGGGAAAGCCGAAAGCTCGATCTGGCTGAACAGGAGTTCAGACTGGGCCGGGAAATCCGGAAGGCCGCAGAAAGCGAAACGGCCGCGTACAGTCACCAGACGGCTGCAGCCCGGAATAAAGGAGAAAAGAGATGACCGTTTCCAAAGGCAATCAGAACCAGGTCCGGGGTGGACAGGATTCCGAGACCTGGGAGCTGCGTCTTTACGTGGCCGGGCAGACCGCCAAATCCAGAGAGGCGGTCGCGAACCTGAGGCGGATCTGCGAGGAGCATCTAAAGGGCAGATACTCCATCGAGGTCATCGACCTCCTGGAGAATCCGCAGCTGGCCCGGGACCATCAGATCGTGGCCCTGCCCACCCTGGTCCGGAAGCTGCCCACGCCGATCCGCAAGATCATCGGCGCCCTGGCCGACGAGGAGCGGGTCCTCGTGGGTCTGGACATCAAATCCGCCGACAAATGAGGACCGAGGTGTCTTCTATGAATGAGTCCGGAAAAAATCAAAAGGCATTTGACAAGGCAGAAGGCGAACAGGAAGGCGGCGGGTACGTACTGCAGCTTTTCATCGCCGGCATGACGCCGCGCTCGCTGAAAGCAATGCAGGAGCTTAAGGAATTCTGCGAGAAACACCTGGCCGGACGCTACGAGATCGAGATCATCGACATCTACAAGAATCCGGAGAAAACCAGGGAAGAGAACTTGGTGGCGGTGCCGGCCCTGATCAAACAGCTGCCGCAGCCCCTGGTCAAATTCATCGGCGATCTCTCCAGGGAGGAGGTCCTGCTCAAGGGAATGGGACTGGTGGCCAAGAAACCCAGGCCGGACAAGAAGGAATAAGGTTCAAAGTGAAAAAATTCCGGGTTCATGTTTCAAAACCAGGAAAACAAGATCCGGACAATTTTTTCGTCGTTAATGGCAACCATGTTAGAGATACCGGACAGGACAAAGACCCATGAATGACAGCCGAGCCGAACTTCGAGCCGAGAACGAACGTTTGCGCGCCCGTCTGGGCGAGGCCGAACAAACCATCAACGCCCTGCGCCGGGGCGAAGTGGACGCCATCGTCATCAGCAGCCAGGAGGGCGAGCAGGTCTTTACCCTGTCCAGTGCCGACCAGACCTACCGCTTCCTTGTGGAGCAGATGAACGAGGCCGCCCTGACCCTGACCGCGGAGGGAATTATCCTCTACTGCAACAAGAATTTCGAACGCCTCGTGGCAGAGGAATGTAACCGGATCACGGGCCGGTCCGTCTTCGACTTCATCCCTGCCGAACGACGCTCGGAATTTGAGCAGCTATTTGAAAAGGGCAGGCAGGCCAAGACCAGGGAAGAAGTTGCCTTCACCACGTTCGACGAGAGGATCATCCCGACCTATACCTCCATCAATCCCCTGGAGCTGGGGTCGTCGAGCGTGGTCTCCATGCTGGTCACCGACCTTACCGGACAGAAGATCAATGAAGCGATCATAGCCGAGGGCCGATTGGCCAACAACATCCTGGACCACGTGGCCGAGGCCATCGTGGTCTGCAACATGGAAGGCGGCATCATCCGGGCCAGCAAGGCCGCTTTCAGGCTCTGCGACTGCCTGCCGCTGTACAGGCGGTTCCATGATGTCCTGCCGGTCCTGGTGCCGGCACCCCAAGGGGGCGAAAAGAAGCTCTTCGATACAACGTTTTTGCCAAGCGACCAGCCATACTATTCCGAGGCCAGTTTCCTGCGCGAAGACGGCCGGGGCTTTGACCTCCTGCTTTCGGCCAGCTGGCTGCAGAACGAAAAAGGCGAGAGGTTCGGCTGGGTGGTTTCCCTGACCGACATTACCGAGCACAAGCAAAACGAGAGAAAACGGGAGGGTCTCCTCAGAGAGCTTTCGGATCGCGAGGCCCTGCTTCGGGCCATCTTCGAGAGCGCGCCCGAGGGCATTGTGGTCTGCGACGAAAAGACCCGGATCACCATGTCCAACCCGGCCGCGGAAACCATCTACAACCAGCCGGTGCCGCACAATGAGGAGATCGAAACCCTGGTCCGCCTTCTTGAAATCCTGACCCCGGAGGGGAGGTTGTACGATCCGGCAGAGCTCCCGCTCTCCCGCTCTGCTTTGCGCGGGGAGATCTGCCGCTATGAGGAGCTACTCGTCAAGAGGCCGGAGGGCGGACACCGCTGGATCATGGCCAACAGCGCGCCCATTCGGAGCGAAAACGGGAGGCACCTGGGGGCTGTGAGTGTTTTTCAGGACGTTACCCCCACCAAGGAGCTCGAGCAGGCCCTGCGCCGGGCCAAGGAAGAGGCCGAGGCGGCCAGCCAGGCCAAGTCCGAGTTTTTGTCCAACATGAGCCACGAGATCAGAACGCCCATGA
>JAIPDR010000075.1 GCA_021737615.1 Desulfohalobiaceae bacterium
TCCAGGGCAGCCTTTACTGGAAAACCGTACTCTTCTCCCCGGAGCTGCAGGTGGCAGTCTGTGGCCTTGTACAACAGTGGTCGATTGCCATTCGATTTTATCCAGAATAGAGACAGACTCAGGCCATAACCGGTCCAGGTAAACCAGGCATCAGCAACCCCGAGTGGAAGAGTTCCGTCGAAGTAAACCCGGCAGCGTGAAAGGAGCTTGGCCGTGGTGTTGATCGTAATGTTTTGTGTGATCAACATGGCCCTTACACTCGCCTCGAGTAATCCATTGAGTGATGTTCATTTTTGCGAGGAGAAGGCGGGACGCTGAGCCGTGCGGCCTCTTCCTGATCCAACTCTTCCTTGATCCTCTCCCGGTCTGAAAACGATAAATGTTGCGAAGCCGGCTTTTGCTCTGTGGGCTCGCCAGGATCAGCCATAAATGCCATGGATCGGACCTTATCCGCAAACTCGAATCCACCTGTCCCTGTTCCAGACATGACCTGGCAAAGCTTGGCCTGGGACAATAGATCCTTCAGGGACCTCAAGGCCTCTTCGTATCGTTGCAGCCAGGCCTTTTTCCATTCGACCGCCAAGGCCTGTTCGATCTGGTAGGCCTCCCGCATGGCCGCCTGTCGCTCCCGGTCAATTTTAGCCAGGACTTCATCCTGGACCTGGATACGATCCTCAAACCCTCGGACACTTTCCCGGTGTTTCTCCAGGGCTGCAGGGTCCCCCTCATCACGAGCCAGCTGTTCGATGACGCTATCGCGCTGCGCCTGGATTTCTATGAGTTGGGTTTTTAGATCGTCCCGCTTCGTGGCTGTTTTGTCGTACCTGGCTGAGATTTTTTCCAGGGCACTGTCCACCTTTTTTAGCTGTTTCATTTCCATGCGGCCCTCCTTTCTTGGGCATTTTTAGTGAGCGGGCTCTTGGAAGTCGTTTTGCACTTAGGGCCGAATTGTTGGTCACTTTCATCCGGCCCCCTTTGCTGAGCGTTTACAAAAAGAGGAGATTCTGTCTGGCCGAATCCACCCGCAGGCACCTCCTGCCTGCCATCACTTTTTACGCGTCCTGCCCTGGATTGCGCATCGGCAGTCAAAGGGCTCTCCTGGATTGTAGTTGTCGTGACGCTATTCATTGAGCCCTGTGTTTGGCCCTTACCCAAAAGCAGGCCCTCCATGCTGCCAACCTGGTCGGCCAACTTGGCATCAACTGCCGCCTGGCCGACCAAGATGCCGCCGCGATGCCGGGTGACATGCTCCCGGGTCAGGCCACGGTCAGCCATGACCGAGGAAATAAAGACTTCGGCCAGGGCGTCGGCCCGCCGCCTGATAAGCTGGATGCCCTCCTCGGAATTCAGGTCGGGCCGCTTGTCCGGGGATTCGGTGTTTACGACTTCCAAAATGTTATCCTTCCTGCGCCGAAGGCCGAACACGACGCCGATGGACCCCACTTGAGCTGTGGCATCGACGGTAATCTTCGATGCAGCAGAGGCCAACCAGTAAGCGGCCGAGGCTCCCAGATCCCCGATGTAGGACTGGACCGGCTTTTTCTTTCCGGCCTCCCGGATCATTCCGGCCAGCTCGTTGATCCCTCCGGCCTGGCCGCCCGGGGAGTCGATGTTCAGGACGATGGAGGAGGCGGCCGGGTTGTCCAGGGCCTTCTGCAGGTCCAGGGCCACCTGTTCGGCCGAGGGCCAGCCCAGGATCCAGGTCAGGATGTTGTCGTAATGAAAGATCGGCCCGATGATGTCCAGAATGGCCACGTCCCCACGCATCCGAACAAGCCCCGTATTCCGCATGGCCTCGCCGGGTTTGGACAAGAGCGCCTGGGCCCGGTCCACGTCTTCGGCCTGGACCATGATGCGTTCCAGGCCCTCCTGGGTAATCCCCCAGGAGTACCCGTAAAATTCAGGAATCATTAGTGTCTCCTTTTTCCAAAGATTTTTGGATTCTTTCGAGTCGTTCTTGCATGTCAGGGGGGATAGGTCGATACCCGTTAAGCAAATGGCTTAGGGTCGATACTGAAACCCCCAGTATCCGGGCCGCTTCGATTTGCCTGACCCCCCGGCTTCGCAGGGCTGACTTCAGAGGATGAGCCTCTATTTTGGGAACATGTATCATTATTTTTTACACCTCCTGTGTTTGAGGGGCGTCGCTCCCGACGACAAGTCGGGAGCGACATCGCGAAGGGTGTCATATACCCAATGACAGATACACTACAACAAAAATAATGGAAAAAGTCAGTATGATGTATGTGAGCTGTGGGACGTGTGGGAAGAATTTTTATAATCTTCCACGCTCTTGACGTAGACATTCCAAGACGCACCTACCTTGAAACCTCCCAACTTTCCGAGGGACAGCAGCTTGTATATCATATTCCGGCTGCAGTTTAACCGCCGGGCTGCCTGATCAGGCCGAACAACATCTTTTAAGTGCTGCACTTTCCCCTCCATCAAACCGGCACTATTCCGGCCTCTTCGAGTTTCAATGTTTCATACGCATCCAAAGAGGACTCTGAAATTCGCATGCCTTTGACCGGGCCAAAACTGAGAAGTCGAAGTTCGCCGGCGTGAACCAATGAGAAAACCGAAGCCCTGGAAAGACCAAGCCTTTTTGCAGCCTCTGGAATATCAACAGTACTTTTGTCTATTTTGTGGCCTCCCAAAAGTGTTAGAAGATTTTTTCTTCGGGTTTTTCAAGGGTCACCTCGGTTATCTGCTCGTCCAAGAGTTCAAACACCCGCTGCAAAAACTCCGGGATCTTTTCTGGCTTTCCGCCTACCAGGTAAACCAAATCCCGGGCATGGGCATTGATTTTCGTCCGTAGCCCCGAGTCAAAGGCCGCACGCGGGAGATAGTGGCCCCGGTCCTTCTGCAGCTGGAATTTTTGTTTCTCGACTTCCAGACGCAGCTTCTCGCGTTCCAAAATCCTTTTTTCTTCATGGCCCTGAACCACCATTCCATGATCCGGACCGTCCTCTTCCGGCCTCTTTAGATCTGCCAGGTGGACATATTCAACGAGATCGGATTCTGAAACAGAACCATCCGAGCGGATCCGCAGAAGGCCTTTTTCAACATCACTGTAAATTTTCGATTTTTTGATCTTATAGCCGCAATTTAATAAATGCTTTTGAGCCTGCAGCCGGTTTTGGAAAACGCGTCCTTCTTCCATTTTTCAATCCTCATTCAGTCTGAATTTGTCGTTATACCGCCCCCCCCGCAGCTTCTCGCGCCATTTCCAGACGGTTGAAGCCTCGATATCCAGAATCAAGGCCGCCATGCTGTCCTGGACCCCGAGTCTGAGCAGGGCCAGGAGAAGGACGATCCTGGAAGCCGTCATTTTTGTGTGAGCAAAAGCAGTCCCTGCCAGAGCGCTGAACCGCTTGCCACAGGCCCGGCAGGCCACCCGGCCAAGCCGCTTCGCCCTGACGGCCCGCTCCTGATCAACCTCTGCCCCGCAACCAGGACAGACCAGGCCGCCCGGTTGAATCAGATCCAAAAGCCGCCGCCTGGACAGGCCCTCGTCAATGATAGGCAGCAAATCGAGAACACTGCCGCGTTGCGCCTCTTGGTGGTCATGGTTCATTGCCCCGCCCCCCCTTATAAACTTCCAAAAAGCAGACCCGCCGGAGCTGGTTTGAGCTCTTTTTTGGTCAACCGACCAGGTTTGCAAAATCCTTTATCCAGGTTTTTACTTAATACCTCTGGTTCTATCTCACTGATTTTTAATAATTTTCGACTGTAAGGACAGTCCGGAGGGTTGATGCGCACAACTTGCCCCCTATATATAAGTTATTTATATATTTTATAATCAATCACACATGGTTTTATGTAAAAAACTATCTGAACTGTCCGAACCCTTGTGGGCTCTGCGTTTACAGCCATGACACAACTTGCTGTGAAACTGCTTTGAACCTGGTCTGAGTATTCAGGCTAAAAGCCCCACTCCATAGACCACTGCCCGGCCCTTGTCGTCCTTTTTTCGTGTAAAACGCTTATTGATACGCCGGCCAAACCAAGTCTTAGATGGGACTCTCGGCCCGATCTTATCCATGTACCATTCCTTAAATTTCTCATAGAGATCACTGGAAGAGACCGAATATGCAAATTTATGTTCTGATTTATCAGGAACATAACAGCATTCTGCTATAAAATCAGCAGCTGGATCCTCTTCATTTTCCTGGTACTGCTTTGTTGCCTCCAAGATAGATGGTGGTGGATTCAACCCGTGAAGTTGCCATAACAGGCACCCCTCCACCATCCAGGCCAGGATGCCAGGGAGTTCTTCCTTGAGTTTTTCAATCAGGTTAGGATCCCGCTTCTTATGATGCGGATCCGTTGGTTCATTGACGAACATGTACGGAAAATCGATGCGGAGCATCCTGTCCCAGAATGCCGTGTCACCTGGCGATGCAGAGGGTTCATGATTTGTCATCATCATCAACTTGTGGGTTGGTTCAAATGTAATGGACCTGGCAGCATGAGCCCGCCGGCAAATGATAGTATCCCCTCCGGAGAGCCACTTACAGTTGGAAAGATTAAAGCGTTGATTTTCATTGGTTTCCGAAGCGATCCATCCATGAATGCCTTGGCCATCGGCAAGAGAGCTGCTGTGAGAATCGGGGCTCCTCACTCTTCCTTGGTCTAGTAGCAGTTCAACAGGCAGGGGAGCTGCAAATGGTCCCATGATTTTAAAATAGATTTCACAGATCACTCCTTTCCCGCTTCTGCCAGAAGGACTGTAGAAAAAAACGAATTTTTGCTCATAAACTTCACCGGTCAGGCAATACCCAAACCACCTTTGCAAAAGATTAATTTTTTCTTGGTCTTCGAACATTTCCCACAAGGTGGACAGCCACAGATCGCGCCGGGCATCGATGCCGCGCCACTCGACAGGCAGTGCTTTCGTCATGAGCTGATCTTGTTTACCAGCCCAGAGTTCACCTGTCCGGAGATCGAGAACACCGTTTGGCAAAGGCAAAAGCATCTTATTCTGATTTAATAACCCTCCATCAATACTAAATCCGCCATTTGGAATGGTATGCGCAAAGTGGAGGACTCCGTTGCGGCCACCTGGGGATCGGATTCGGTCAATGCGCCGTATAATCGCTTCTCGTTTTTTCAAGAGGGATTTGGCTGCCTTCGAGCCGTCCTCTAATTTTTTGAGCTTTTGATCAATTTCTTCGATCAAGCGATTGTAGCACGAAACAAGGTTTTCAACTGCGTGATAGACCTCCCCCATCAAGTCCCTTTTCCAGTAATGTCCGGCCCAAACGTACCAGGGGATCTCCTGCCTGTTGCTTTCACCCACTGCCTCATCAAACAGAAACATATCGTAATGGAGCTCATAAAAGAGCTTTCCATCCCCGAGGTAATTCGCATTGAAACAGTCCTCAATAAAGGATAGGGGCAGGTTTTCAATTCGTTTTTTGATATCCGGCATCCGGCTTTTGGTTTCCGCGTTTTGCTGCTCCGGTCCCGCTGCCGTTTGATCTTGTTTTTTGGCCATATTCGAAATCCTGTTTTTCTAAGCTACCGAAATACCTATATTCCATTTTTCCACGCCAAAAAATTCCCCCAAATTGCGCGAATCCCGAGCCTCACCGTACCCGTTTACTTTCCAAGCCCAGGAAGGACCCATAATGCCTGCGCTCTCGTCCTTGGCTATTTGGCAGCTTTGGAGGTTGCTTTTTTTCTGAAGGGGGTCGGGGGGATTTGTCTTTTGGCTGTTTGGCAACGCCACGAATCCCCCTTATCCTCGCCCGCAGTGGGATAATCGCGTTCATCGGGTATTGGTCTGGATCCTCACCCTGGAGGCCAGCAACATGGACGTGTAGACAACCGCAAAAAGGATATCGGATCACTCGCCAGTGGTTGCGATAAGCTCCCTGGATAAGCGCACATTCCACAATTTCCACAAATTATTCCGTTTGGAATTTCTCCAGGAACTGGCCGTAGAGGTATGGAGGGGACTTGACGATGGAAAGGTAGAGATGTAAGGTGTTGACATCCTTTTTCCAAAAGCCCCTCAATGCGCCCGGCCAGGCCTGCAGGGGCTTTTATTTTTTAGATCTCGGACGGGTCATGGTGTAACCTCACGATGTTTTACCCTATGACAACTTTTAAATTGGATGCGTCAGCCCAATATACGGCTTCTCTTTTCCAGCCAGGGAATCAAAGAGGAAATGGGGTAAGCAGTCTTTCTGCCGATCTTGATCCGTTCTGGAGGTCCATCCCCAGCTGAGTCCAGATTAGCGATCCTACCAGAGCTCAGAGCTCCGCCGGTGAATTCAGCGATTTTTTCGCGAGCGACAATTGAGGATGGCCACTTTTCGGCCAGGTGGGACAGATCAGCTTTTTTCGGAACCATAAAAAAACCTCCACTCACGTTGATAACACGAGTAGAGGTTACTTATTGTTGTTGTCTTTGTCGGTTAGTAAAGACTACTTATTTATAAATTTTACTAACCATAATTTGCCGGCAATCTTTTTTACTGAATTTCTTTGTAGGCCACTACTTGCTCCTTGATAATATAAAGCTGAGTGCTGTAGTCGCCTGGGTATTCGCCGGCGGCTTTTTCTTTTATTTTCTGGGCGATTGCCTCTGGAACGTTTTTGGGTGAAAACGAGGAAATGGTTTTGTAGGCCCGACACTGCTCATCCATGATGTATTTCTGGGTCGAAAAGTCGCCAGGGTAGTCTTGTGACGCCTTCTGCCTGATCTCCGTAGACACCTTTTCGGGAACCCCTGGGCATACAGAACCCTGCAGCTGTTGCCAGGCCGCTATTTGCTGGTCGATAATGTATTTCTGGGTAGAGAAGTCGTCAGGATACTCGGTCGCCGCCCGCTCTTTGATCGTGGATAGCACGTCAGTAGGAATGTCACCGGCCTGGACGATAGGACAAACAAACAGGATCAGACATACAGACCAGAACAACTTTTCAAACGTCATGATTCTCTCCTTTTTTGCTTTTGGTTTCGGAATAAAACAATCCACCCAGTGATCTTCCGACATCACGGCGATGGAAAAGCCTTTGTCCTGCAATTCCAATCACCTTTCGGCCATAGGTGGAACAAAGCGGCCGGCATTTAATCCAAGAGCCCATCCTTTTTCATTTTATATTTACGCTGCTTTATGGTATTGCATTCATAATCAAGTCCAGTCGCAACCCATATCGTCAAACTGATTTCTTTATTGCAGGGTCTTGTAAAATATTTATCTGTGCACCGTATCAGGGATTCGGCTAAGATCCTTGCTTTTCTGCCGTCCTCTCCTTCTTTGCTTTCATTATGTTCCTGCTTGGAATTTCGACCTGATTTAAAGATACTTTGTTCTTTTTTATAAAGTTTATTTTCAAATTCCGAAAAAAAGGATTCAATGTCTGGAGCCTTCTCAAGCCAATAAGAAAACGTATTACCAACCGGATGGAAGTTGGGATGTTCTGGGCCTATTGTTGTTTTTTCTGCATATATATCAGCTTCAATTCTTTTTGTATTAATTCCTAAAGAACCTGCCGCTCTCATAACATCAAAAAAGGTAGCCCCTTCCTGAAAATCATATAGTAATGAATCCATCTTTTCACGCATAATCTTAATGGACTGCACCAGGTCCTTCATTTTATTTCGAGATTTTTGAAGATTTGACCCCATATTCAAGGTTCGAATTCTGTCTGCTTGAGCTGCCAACAGATACGCATCCAAGGGATGATCTGGCAGGTCATCCGGCGCCTTCATTTCACTTTCAAGCGTTTGCCAAACGCTTTTCATGTCTTGTTTGGTCAGTAAGGCCTTCAATCTGTCGTAACGGGGATGATGCTTGTTCACAGTTATGTGATGGAATCTCTTCGGCAGCCAATTAGGTAAACAAATGCTCATCTCAAGCCCCTCTCGCTTGCTCTCATTCTGAAACCCCGGCCAGGGCGGTTGAGAGTGACCGCCTTTTCGGATGGCCTTATCCTATGCCGGGGAAATACGGACTTATCCTGCCTTCCTTTGCCTAACCTCTTCCATATCGACCACCTTGCCATTGGCCCTTTGGCCCAACTTGTCAACCGCGGCCCGTTTCTGATCTGGTATCAAGTGGCTGTATCTGAGAGTCATTTCTATCGTCTTGTGGCCCATCAGTTCTTTGATTGTCAGGAGCTGCTCCCCCTGCATTGCAAGCCATGAGGCAAAGCTATGTCTCAGCGTATGAAAAACCACCCGCTGCCGCTGGTCGTCAATGCCATTATTCCAGCCAAGTTTTTTGACAGTCGTGTAAAATGAATGACTGAGTTTTGTATAGCGGTCCCCGTCCCGGGAAGGAAAAACCAGAGCATTGTCTACGGTCTGCTCTCGTCGTTGCAGCATGTCCTTGACCGCCGCGGTCATATAGGCCGGCCGGGATTCCTCGTTCTTTGTGTCCATGACATGGAGGATCTCGTTTTCCCAGTCTATACTGTGCCAGCAAAGATCAAAGCATTCCCCCATCCTCATTCCAGTGTGAAGAGAAAGCAAAGCCATGTCGTGCACATCCTGGCTACGTTTTAGAAGAGCCTGAAGCAGAATGTCTGCTTCCTCATAGGTAAGAAATCGTCGGCGCCTATTGTCCTGCCGGGGGAATTTGACGTGCTGAACCGGGTTCTTGCCATCAAAATAGTCATTTCGATTTGCATGATTGAAGGTGGCCCGGATCGTCTGCAGATAGTGCCGGGTATTTGCTGCGGAAAAGCCTTTGTCCAGGCAGGCATTTTTGACTTGTTCGATATGGGCAGGTTGAATATCTTTCAACCTCATATCTCCGATCATAGGTAGGATAACGTTGTTGAATCGGCTCTGATCGTGCTTCCAGTCCCCCTTGTTTCGTTTGCCCCATTCCAAAAACTTGCCGGCCAGCGTTTTGAAAGTGATGTTTTCCTGTTTGGCCTGTTCCTCTCTGGCTAAAGCCTCTTCTTTGGCTTGCAGAGCCAGTTTGTTTTTTTCTTTAAGGCTTGTAGGGCCTTCACCCCTGCGTTGATTTTCCAAGAGCTCTGAGCGCAAGTTCGCCGCCTTCTGGACGGTCCAGCCACGGCTTGCCCAACCTAAACCTTCCTCCTTGGGCTTGCCGTTGATCTTGTATCGAATCGAAAAATAACGATCCGGATTTTTCCCATGCTTGTTTGTTGGATGCTCCCGGTATCGGACTCCAGGGTATTGTGTCTTGATCCAGGCAGCCATAAATCCCCCCCCATGATGGATTTGGGTTTTGGTTCCCAAAGCGGGGAATCGAAGTTGTCCCACCCTTTATCCCACCTTTGAAGCAGGGTGTTTGGTTTTGAATCCCGCCGCCTCGGCTGTCCCATTATTATCCCACCTTAAATAGTAAGTCAAGTGATGAAAAGTGAAAGTTCAAAAAAATAAATCCAATAATTTCAGGTTTGAAGTTTCACTTAGTTTCACATAATTTATCTATTGAGGGGGGGTTCGATTCCCGCCGCCTCCACCAAATTTCGCCTCCACCAGTTTTCGTTTGAAGCGCAGAGAAATCGAAATCTGCCGCTGCCCACAGCGCAAATACCGTCCTTAACTGCTTTTTCTGATCTTAAACACACCCTTGAACTTAAAAAATACTCAAACTGATAGTGATAATCGAAACTGATCGGTTTATCCGGAGTCTGATAACCGAAAATCGATCAGAACCGCAAACCGCCAATCGCCTCATTGCCAGCATTACAAAAAAAGGCCGAAGCATTGCTCCGGCCTTTTTGTAATGCTGCACTGTTTATTATCAACTTCTCTTGAACATCTTCTTCTTGCCGAAACCTGCCAGGCCGAACAGACCTGTACCGAAAAGGAGCCAGGTGGTTGGTTCGGGGATGGGGTTTGTAGGAATGTCGGAAAAGCTGCCGCCCTGTATGAAGACAGCTGAGTCCAGTGCAGAATCTAAAGCATCGGCAATGGCCAGTTTGATGCTGTGGGACCCAGGTGTCAGACCCAGAGCCTGGGCCTGCAGGACATCGGTAAAGCCGTCATATTCAATGTTGAAAGGTGTTGACGTATCACTTGGATCGTTGTCGTTATAGAGAGAGGGAAAATCTCCATTATTCACGTTATCAACAGATACAGGAATCGAAGTCCCCGGTATAAGGGCAATATTTTCGCCGTCTAGAAAAAAGGCAAAAACATCGTTAAAACTATCTACGAATTCGTTGTATTCATCAGAGGCAAATACGTAGTTGAAAAAGAGATCGCCGCCTTCTGATTCGAATTCGAACTCCAGGACAGATGCATCATTCGTATCTTCAGAAATAAGGCTCTCTAAATCGGCGTCTCCCGGCTCTCCATTACCTGTGCTTATTCCGTCACTGCTGTTTGGACCTGCGGCATCAGTAGCGTCTCCCGTGGTCATGATCAGGCCTGAATCGAGGTTTATTCCGGAGCCGAATCCTCCGCTGAATATGCCGGAGGCAACAGCGGCCCCTGTATACGTAGCCCCGCTGGTGCTGATTCCTGTACCAAGAATGGAGTTGACCATAGTGTTTGCATCTGTAGTGGTGGTTACCGTTAAACCGTAAACCATTGAAGCAGGACCCAATAAAAACAATAAGATTGCCCCGAATAGAGAATTCAATAGGAATAATTTTTTCATGTCAGTCTCTCTCCTTTTTTAAGTTATTGGTCGTTATTGGTTCACCCTAAACAATGTGTTTCCTGCCTTGCTTATTGATCTTATGCTTTACTTCACCTCCTTTACTGCTGTTTTTTTTCGTTTGCCTTTCTGAAATTCGTAAATTTGATTGCCCTCAAGTGCAGGATGGCAGAGCATGTTGACTTATATGTCTGAATTTCTCATTTTCTCAAAAAAAAAAGCAAAAATCTTTCTTTTCCGGTATTACTCATTGTTTTGCTCACAATTTTTAAGCAAAAACGATGCCAAAATTGCCGCATGCCTCTATTAGGTTTAATTACCTGAAATCTTATTCTTCTTGCAAAGCTCTTGGCTCTTTAAAAAGATATTGATAGGAAACCAATTACCAATATATTGTGCAAAGCGGAACTTTGCTGCACACTGAATCAAGACCTTGGTTTGGCCGTGATCATTGAGACCTAATGATAAATAACTCCAAAAATTCTTGACCAGCAGGCAAAGGATCGAAATCCCGAAGCACTGACTCATTTTTTATAAAACACCTGACACCGCCTCCAATAAAAAAAGCCGAACTGCACGTTTTATGACCTGAAGGCGGTCAGACGGCAGCTCGGCTTTTTTTCTGTAGAGATAAAGACAGCCGGCGAAGGGGTTCAGCCAGTCCGGCAAACTCCCTTTAAGCAGCATCAGAAAAAGAGAATTCCTACTTCTGCTCAAACACTCCTGTATATTCCGCTTTCTCTAAGACCTTGCCCTGGATGGCCTTTTGGAAATCGGACAGGCTGGCATCCTTAGCCAGATCAAGGGACCGGGTGTTCAGGGCGTAGACCGTGCAGACATAGGGATGCTCGCCGGTGCCGGCCGGCGGCTGGGGGCCTCCGTAACCGACCCTGCCGAAGGAATTCGTCAGCTCCCGGCTCCCCTGGGGCATGTTCGTTCCGGAAGCCCCTTCTTCCAGGGACAGGAAATCCGCCGGGATGTCGATGACCATCCAGTGGATCCAATTGTTGGCCACCGGGTGGGGATCGATCATGGTCAGGGCGAAGGACTTGGTCTCCGGCGGCGGATCAGCCCAGTGCAAGGGAACGGAAACATTCTTGCCGCCTGCTCCGGGCATGCAATACTTGACCGGTATCTGTTCCTTGTCTTCAAAGGCTCTTGATTGAAGCTGCATAACCTCACCTCCGTATAGGTTTATGGGATTCAAAAATATCACTGTCAGCCAAAAAATCCAAAAACAGCTTGATTTTTTCATTTTTAACAGCCCTCCAGCTATATCTTTGCTTGTCTCAGGCCTTCTCCCCAAAGGCCTGCTCCAGAAGATGGTTCTGCAATCCCCCGAGATCTCTCGGGGTATAGCCGAGCACCGCCTGCCAGACCTCATCCGATTCCATGCAGAAGTAGAGCTGCCGCTCAAGCCCGCCTCTTTTGAGCCGGTCTGCAATGAATCTGAACTGGTTGACCCGCAGCGGCCGCAGCAGACGCATCTTACCGTCCAGGCCGGTGATGAATTCGTTGTAGATGTAATCGGAGTCGGGCCAGTTCTTTTCGATGAAGGCCTTTAGTTCGGGCATGCCGCGAAAAGAGCCCAGGCTGAAGTAGGCTATCTCTTCGGGTCTCACGTAATCGAAGATCATCTCGATGGTCTTGGCATACCCTTTTTCCCATTCAGGATAGCAAATAATCGGATCGAAATGCAAACAGACCCGGAAACCATTTCCGGCGCAGGTCCGGGCTGCCATCAAGCGCTCTTCCAGAGAGGCAACTCCCCTTTCCTCGGTTTTAACCACATCAAAAGCGTTCAGGGACCAGGCCGGCAGAATCCGGTCGCTGCGCCCGGCCCGCTTCATCCAGGAAAGATCCACGATTTTCGATTTGAGTTCGAGACAGACATTGTCGTATTCCTTTAGAAAAGAGACCAGATCCCGGCTGTAGCCTGTGATCGATTCCAGGGCCAGGGAATCCGCGAATTCACCGGTGCCGACTCTGAATCGCCTGCCGGGATTGCCTAAGAAATTAGCCTCCAGCTCCCTGTAGAGGTCCTCCTGGTTGGCCCAGACTTTCAGGGTCCGGTCCTTAAAATAGGCCTTTAAGATGCAGTAGGAACAGTTCAAGGGGCAGTTCTCCCCGATATGGATGATACGATAGCCGCAGCAGCGGTAATGCTTTGTTCCGGGGCAGAAACGAAGAAACCTGCCTTTGTACTCTTTGAGATAGAGAACGGTCCGATCGTGATCCATGGATACCTGTCCGCCCTCCTCCACCATCTCCCATTCGAGTTCCGGAAGCCGGGACTTGACCCGTTTGGCCAGAGGGCTGTCCTTGACCCCGGGATCGACGATGATTTTATTTATTTTGCAAAGGTTTTCCGGCATCATGGCAACAAAAATCTTCTGGTATAATTCCTCTTCATCTTCAAACCGTGAACCGTGAACCGTGAACCGTGAACCAGGTTAAAACCCCCACTCCAGCGGCGGGTTGACCAAAAACGATTGCGGAGAACTGTCTAGCACAAGACCGTCGTCCTCAGGCTGCAGATGAACCCGGCCGTCTGCCAGGCGCAGCCGGTCGCGGGCCAGCCACTGCAGGGCCTGGGGATAGATGCGGTGCTCCAGGGCCAGGATCCTGCGGGCCAGCTCGCCCCTGTCCTCCTCAGGATAGGCCGGGACCGCCGCCTGGATGATGACCGGTCCATGATCCAGAAATTCATCCACAAAATGAACCGTTGCCCCGGAGATGCGAACCCCATAATCAGCGGCCTGCTGTTGAGCGTCCAGGCCTGGAAAACTGGGCAGCAGGGCCGGATGGATATTCAGAATCCTGCCGGGATAGGCCCGGACCAGGGTTTTGCCTAGCAGACGCATGTATCCGGCCAGACAGACCACCTCGACACCAGCCGCCTGCAGTACCTTCAAGAGAGCTGCGTCATGCTCTGCTCTGGATGAGTAGCTTCGATGATCGCGGACTTCTGTTTGGATCCCGTGCTTCCCGGCCCTTTCCAGACCGCCGGCTTTCGGTTCATTGGAGAGGACCACCCGGATCCTGGCCTCCAGGACCCCTTGTTCGATGTGATCGATGATGGACTGCAGATTGCTCCCGCCACCGGAGAGCAGCACACCTATGGATAGGGTCATGTTCTCAAATCCTTCTTTGGTTGTCATGAAAAAAACCTGACCCCGCTCCGGGATCAGGTTTCTTATCCATTCTCGCACCGGCCCGGACAGGCATGAGTCCAGTCCTGCCCGGACCGGTATCCGGTTGGAGATGAAGTTTATTTGGCGGCTTTTCTGGCGGCCTGCAGCCACTCATTCCACTCGGTCTCATACTTGGCGATGAACTCGTCCACATGGCGTTCAATATCCCGCTGCTTGTTCTCGCCTTCAAACATCTTGTTGTTCTGGGCGAAGATCTCCTGAATCGGAACTGACATGACCTCGAACAATTTTTCTGCCGCAGGATTGTCCTTCAGGAAGTCCTTGTTGGCGACCACGACGATGTCATTGGGAATGAATCCCATCTTGACCGGATCGGTGACCGCGCCCTCGATCCCGGTGGCATCGGTGTTTTCACCTTCAAGATCTTCCGGCACGTTCAGCCACAGGACATCTTCACCCGGTTTCAGTTTATACACGGTCCAGTTCGGAGTCCAGGTGTAGAAGAAGACCGGGCCGCCGCCGTCGTACCTGGCCACGGCATCGGCCATGCTGGCGGAGTAGCCTGCCTTGATGAGATTGATATGGTCCCCGAGGTCATAGGCTTTCATATGCTTGGTGATGGCTTTTTCACAGCCCCAGCCCGGAGGGCAGGCCACCAGGTCGGCCTTGCCGTCGCCGTTGTCGTCAAAAGCCTTTTTGACTTCGTCCCGTTTGAAATCCTCCAGGGACTTGATGTCGTACTTCTCCACCAGGTCCTTGGAGGCCAGGTAGCCCTGCAGGGCCGCGGCCTGGGCCACGTAGCCGACCTTCTCCGCTTTCGCGTCGAAATTGTCGGGCAGCTGGGCGTCGTGCAGCGGAAACCAGCCGTTGGCCCAGTAATCAACGTCTCCCTGGGTCACGGCCTGATAGAAGATCGGGTTGCTCAGATCCTTGGGCGTGCGGACCTCGTAGCCAAGATCGGACAAGGCACGGCTGTAGAGCGCTTCCAGGAAGAACCCGGTGGTCCAGGTCGCCCTGGCCGGCTGCACGGTGGTGCCCTTTCCGGGCATGTCGGCTGCGGTCAGGTTTCCGGCAAAGACAAGCATCGTGGTCAAGGCCAGTCCTACTACAATTGTTTTCAAGTATCCCTTAAATTTCATACAACCTCCTTCTCAGTTGCAGTTTGTCCGCCGCACCCCATGTGCAGGCAGAGGATTATGATTAAAGCCTGACGGCTTAAGTCATCAGCGTTTCCCCAGACTTCCCAGAGACTGGGTGATCCGGTCTAGGACCATGGCCATGAGCACGATGCTGATGCCTCCGATCCCGGCCAATCCGACCTGCAGGCTGTTCAAGCCCTGAAAAACCGGCACCCCCAGTCCGCCGGCCCCGATCAAAGCGGCGATGACCACCATGGACAGCGAGAGCATGATGGTCTGGTTCAGGCCGGCCATGATGGTCGGCAGGGCCAGGGGGACCTGGACCTTGAGCAGGACCTGCCTGGGGGTGGACCCGAAAGCCAGGGCCGCTTCGATGAGTTCCGGATGGACCTGGCGGATGCCCAGATTGGTCAAGCGGATGATCGGGGGCATGGAAAAGACGATGGTGGCGATAACCCCGGCCACGGTGCCGATGGAAAAGAGCATGACCACCGGAACCAGATAGACGAAAGCCGGTGTGGTCTGCATGGTATCCAGTACCGGCCTGATCCCGGCAGCGAACCCGTCGCTTCTGGAGGCGATGATCCCCAGGGGCACGCCGACCACCGTACAAAAGATCACGGCGCAAAAGACCATGGCCAGAGTGGTCATGGTCTCGGACCACAGTCCCATATATCCGATTAACAGGAAGCTGATCAAACTGAAGATGGCTACCGCTTTTCCCGAGAATTTCCAGGCGATCAGGACAATAAAGAGGAGCATGATGATCGGAGGGAGCCAGTTCAGGAAAGAGTCGATTCCCGTCAGGGTAACATCCACCGGCCATTTGATCATTTGAAACTGAGGCCGGAAATTGCCCACCAACCAGTCGACCAATGCGGAAATCCAGGTGTCCACGGGAAGGAAAAACTTATCAAAATTGAGTATGTCAGGCATGATATGCTCCTCGATGAGTTGGAGTGTCAATGCGATGAGTCCGGGTTGTGACCAAATGCTCTACCCC
>JAIPDR010000076.1 GCA_021737615.1 Desulfohalobiaceae bacterium
AGATGGCGGCGATGAAGCCCAGGATCAGACCTGCGTAGAGCAGCCAGGAGTTCAGGTAGTCCCGCGGCTGCAAAAGGACATTGACCGGAATGGAGGCGGCGATGATGATGTAGAAGAAGAAGATCCACATCCAGGAAATGTAGGACAGGCTGATGCCCTGCAGCGAGCCAAGCAGAATGGCCGCGATCAGCATGGCTATGCCGATGATGGTGGCCAGGGCGAAATTCATCTTGGCCCGGTACATCAAAACTCCCAGGATCAGGGCGGCCAGGATTTTCCAGGCGTAGGCCGAGGCGATCTCCGGGGTCTTGACGAACATCCCGCCGACAATGGCCGCGAAGGCGGCCACGACCAGGATGAGGAGAAAGAAGACGATCCAGTAGAAGGCAGTTCCGGTTCTCTTTCCGATCAGGTCCGTGGCCACGAACTGGATCGATTTTCCGTCGTAGCGGGTGGAGGCCATCAAGGCCAGGTAGTCGTGGACGGCCCCGATGAATATGTTTCCGAACCAGACCCATAACAGGCCCGGCACCCAGCCCCAGCATATGGCCAGGGCCGGACCGATTATCGGAGCGGCGCCGGCTATGGAGGCAAAGTGGTGCCCGAAGAGGACCTCTCTTCTGGCCGGGATATAATCCACCCCGTCGAAGATACGCTTCGAGGGGGCCTCGTTGCTGTCCGAGGCCTTGACCACATCCCTCTCCAGTTTCTTGCCGTAGGTAAAGTAAAAGAACATGTAGAGCAGAAAACCAACCACAATGATTAAAGTAGTCATCCCCTTCCTCCTTTTGTCTTGGTTGGAAAAATTACCGGCTTCTCGTCAGGATAGCCAGACCTAAACACGGATGTAAGGTGTTTTTGGTATTCACGTAAATGTAAATGAGTAAATTGTCAACACAAAAAGAAAAATGATCTGAAACTGATCCGAGGTTGACAAGGGTTGACAGATTCCGGCTGGAATATTATGTTGCTACTGCTTTAGCAACATAATCTTAGGACGGCTCCGGGACGGCCGGTAAGAGGTTTCCCGGGTCTCCCGTTTCAGAGGAGGTGGCCATGAACAAGAGAGTCTGCGTTCTGGGGGCCGGTCTGGTGGCCGGACCCCTGGTCAGGTATCTGCTGGACCGGCCAGGAATCGAACTGGTCCTGGCGGATCAGGATCCGGCAAAGGCAAGGGGACTGATCGACGAACATCCAAGCGGCAAATGGATGCAGCTGGACATAGAGGACCGGCCGGGTCTGGTTGAGCTCATCGCGGCTGCGGATCTGGTGGTCAGCCTCCTGCCCTTTACCCTGCATCCCGCGGTGGCCGGGGTATGTCTCGATCAAGGCAGGGATCTGATCACGGCCTCCTATGTCAAACCGGAGTTGCAGGCCCTGGATCAGGCCTTCAGGGAAAAGGGGCTGATCTTCTTGAACGAAATGGGAGTCGACCCCGGCCTGGACCACATGGCCGCCATGCGGGTCATCGATCGGGTCAAGGCCGAAGGGGGGGAGATCTCCGAGTTTTTCTCCTATTGCGGGGGCCTTCCTTCCAGGGCCAGCAACAATGTCCCCCTGGGCTACAAGTTTTCCTGGAGTCCGAGCGGGGTCATGCTGGCTGCAAAAAACGACGGGCGCTACCTGTCCGGGGGCCAGACGGTCGATGTCCCGGCCGAAGAGCTCTTTGAACACTATTGGTTTCAGGAAGTCCCCGGGGCCGGGGTCTTCGAGGCCTATGTCAACCGCGACGCCCTGCCCTACAAAGAGATCTACTCCATCCCGGAGGCCCGGGGCATTTACCGGGGGACCCTCAGAAACATCGGGCATTGCGAATCCTGGGATCTGTTCAGGAAGCTGGGCCTTCTTGAGTTTGAACCGGGTTTCGATCCTGAGGGCACGTCGCCCAGGCAGGTTCTGGCCCGGCTCGCCGGCAGCGACGGACAGGACCTGACCCGGGATCTGAGCCGCTTTCTGGGTGTCCCAAAACATTCGGTGACCCTGAAGAAGCTGGAATGGCTCGGGTTTTTCATGGATGAGCCCCTGCGGCTCACCAAGGGGACCCCCTTTGACCTGTTTTCCCGGCTGCTTCTGGACAGGCTCGGCTACCAGCCCGGGGAAACGGACATGATCGTCCAGCACCACGAGTTCATTGCCAGGGGTCCGGAAGGGAAGAGGAGGAAGCTGACCTCCACCCTGGTCCAGGAAGGGGAAGCCGGCGGGGAGAGCGCCATGTCCCGCACCGTGGGCCTGCCTGCGGCCATCGGGGCCAGGCTGGCCCTGGAGGGCCGAATAGGGGCCAAAGGGGTGCTCAGACCGGTGATCCCGGAGATTTACGAGCCGGTCCTCGAGGAGTTGGAAGAGCTGGGCATCGCTTTTCAGGAAAGGGTCGTCGACGAAGACGAGGAGGCTTGACATGAAAAAGATTTTGATCCGCGCCGAAGACAAGAACCCCTGGGAGAAAAGGGCCCCCCTGGTCCCGGAGGACGTGAGTGAGATCATGGCCCGGACCGGAGGCGAGGTCCTGGTCCAGAAGTCAGCCAAGCGATTCTTTCGGGAAGATCAATACCAGCAGGCCGGGGCCGGAGTCTGCCGGGACATGTCCCCCGGGGACATCATCCTCGGGATCAAGGAGATCCCGGAAGATAAACTGCTGCCGGAAAAGACCTATCTCTTCTTTTCCCACACCATCAAGGGCCAGGCCGGAAACATGCCGCTGCTAAAGAAAATCATGGCCGGCGGTTCGACCCTGATCGACTACGAGCGCATCGTCGACGATCAGAACAGGAGGCTGGTCTACTTCGGTAGGTACGCCGGTGATGCCGGGGCCCTGGACATCCTGGCCCTCATGGGGGAGCATTGGAAGCAGCAGGGCCTGGCCACCCCTTTTTCCGAATGCAGGCGGGCCGTGGACTACGCCTCGGTGCAGGAAGGAAAGGACCACCTCCGCCGGATCGGGCGGGAGATCCTGGACAAGGGGCTGCCCCGGGAGTTGTGCCCCCTGGTGATCGGGGTCCTGGGGTACGGCAATGTCTCGGCCGGGGCCCAGCAGATCTTCGACTGCCTCCCTGTCCGGCGCATCGCCCCTGAAGACCTGCACTCTCTGGCAAAAGACAAGGAACCCGACCCGCACGCAGTCTATCTGACGGTCTTCAAGGAAAAGGACCTGGTCAGACCGAAAGAAGGGCAGTTTTCCCTCAGGGATTACTATGATCACCCCGAGAATTACCAAAGCTGCTTTGAAGACTACCTGCCGCATGTGACCATCCTGGTCAACGCCGTGTACTGGGACAGCCGCTACCCGAAATTCGTGACCTGGGAGGGATTGCGCAGGACAAAGGAGAAGCAGGGCAAGCGGATGAAATTAAAGGCCATTGCCGATATCAGCTGCGATGTGGGCGGGGCCGTGGAGTGCACCGTCAAGACCACGGACACCGGCAAGCCGGCCTATCTGGTCGAACCCAGGAGCGGGCGGGTGACTGACGGACACCTGGGGGAGGGGATCGTGGTCCTGGCCGTGGACAACCTTCCAGCGGAGCTGCCCAACGACTCCTCGACCTTTTTCAGCAATCAGCTCAAAGGGTTTCTGCCCTCCCTCCTCCAGGCGGATCTGCAGAAGCCTCTGCAGGCTTCAGGCCTTGTCCCGGAGATGATGCGGGCGGTCATCGTCCACAGGGGGGAACTGACGCCTGGGTATCGCTACTTGGAGAAGCATTTGTAATGGTTAATGGTTAACGGTGAATACGTTACAACTCGTTGCTGTATTTGAAACCGGCTGGTTTTGTATTCCCAATACACAAGAGCCATTGACAATTTTCTGATAATTCAGGTGTCCTGCAGCAATATTCAATCGGACATCCTAAATATTCAATGGAAAGGGGGTGCGGATGAAGCGCAACCAACACGCCGGACTCAATCTGCGGGCCGGTTTGAGCCTGAATATCCTGAGTGAAGACGAACTGGCCGGGATCCATGAGGGGACCCTGGAGATCCTGGAGCAGACCGGTCTGTTCGTGGAAGACGAACAGGCCCTGGAACTCTTCGGGGACCACGGGGCGGACGTCGATCTGCAAAAGAAGATCGTCAGGATCCCGGAGTACCTGGTCGAGGGAGCCATCCGTTCGGCCCCTTCCAGGGTGGTCCTGGCCGGCCGCAATCCGAAGCACGACCTGTCTCTGGCCGGGAGCCGTGTCCATTTCACCAATTTCAGTGAAGGGGTCCAGGTGGTCGATCCCTACTCCGGGGAGTTCAGGAGCCCGCTCAAGTCGGATCTCTCCCAGTCCACCCGGGTCATCGACGCCCTGGATGAAATCGATTTCTGTGAAAAGGCCCTGGGGGCCCACGATGTCTCCCAGGACACGGCTCCGGTGCATAACGCCGAAGCCATCCTGCCCCGGACAAGCAAACACTGCGCCTTCGGCCCGGGGAACGGCCGTCTGCTGAAGAAGATTGTCCGGATGGGCGCGGCCATTGCCGGGGGCATGCAGGAGCTGAAGAAAAGGCCACTGTTGTCCTTCACCACCTGTCCGGTCAGCCCCTTGAAGCTGATCCGGGAGTGCTGCGAAATCATCATGGAATCGGCCCGGTCCGGCCTGGCCTGCAACATTTTATCCATGGCCATGGCCGGGGGCACGGCCCCGGTCTCCCTGGCCGGGACCCTGGTGACCCATAATGCGGAAATTTTGGGCGGGCTGACCCTTTCTCAGCTGTCCCGGAAAGGGGCCCCGGTCATCTACGGCAGCTCGACCACGGCCATGGACCTCAAGCTGGCCTCGGCGTCGGTGGGCACTCCGGAATGCGCCCTGATCAGCGGCGCCGTGGCCAGGCTGGCCCGGTACTACTCCCTGCCCAGTTATGTGGCCGGCGGCTAGGGCGATGCCAAGATAAGCGATGTCCAGGTTGGTCATGAAAAGACGCTCACCGGCCTCATTCCGGCATTGGCAGGCGCCAATATGCTCTACGGACTGGGGATGCTGGAGAGCGGGATCACCTTTGATTACGGCCAGCTGGTCCTGGACTGCGAGTTTGCGCGGATGATCAAGAAGACGATCCAGGGCTTCGCGGTCACGGACGACTCCCTGGCCCTGGATGTGATCAGGGAGGTCGGACAGTTCGGGGAGTTTCTGACCCATGAGCACACTTTCCGCGGGATGCGGGGGCAGTCCCGGCCTGAGCTCATCGACCGCAGGACGAGGAGCGCCTGGGAAAATTCCGGCCGGCCCGACATCCGCGAGAGGGCCATGGACAAGGTCAGGCATATCCTCGAGACCCACGAACCGGAACCGCTGCCGGACGGCGTCCGGGAAGAACTGCGGGCCATAGTCGCTGAAACCGAACAAGAGGAGTGAACTGTGGACCATAGATAGTCAGTGGCCAGTAATCAGCCCTGCCTCTGGCCGCAGACGCCCAGTTTGATCAATGACAAACTCCAATTGAGTTACTGGCACTTTTTGATGAAGTCTTCATACTGATCCGATTTTGGTTTTTACAACAAAGACTGTCTACCCCAAGGGCCCAGGCCCAAATTTCGCAAAAAGCTAAGTTGGATCAGTACAAAAGTCCGGATCGCCCCTCCCCCCACCCCTCCCTGGCCAGGGAGGGGAGTTCCGGACGAAGAGCACAATAGAAAAAATTAACGAGGTCTGACTATGACGAACAAAGTGTTTACCAGAATGGGAGACGGTGAACGGCTCCTGATGGAGGTCTCGGAAATCCGGGACGACATCCAAGAAGGCACCGAAGATGCGGCCCAGAGGGCGAACGTCCCGGGCCTGAGCCGGGAGGACCAGGAGCGGCTGCTGGCCATCATGACCGATCCCTCCCGTTCGGTGAGCGTGGCTCCGGGAAACGAGGTCGTGGTCACCGACGATGGGGGGACCATGAGCTTTTACTCCGGCCAGGACGGGGGCGGCATCGGGGTGTCCATGGGCCGTATGCAGGCGGTCTTGACCTATGAGCGGGCCTGCGGGGCGGACACCACCTCCCTCGGACACAGCGATTACAGCTACAAGCCGGTCAAACCGATCATCAACTTCGAGATGAACGAGTACTACAACATCTCGCAGCAGAGCACGGCCCCGTTTTTTTACGGGGCCCAGCCGAACCTCGGCCTGTACTACAGGCCGGACGGCCCCTGCGACAACCCGTCCGAATTCATGGCTCTGGGTAAAATCGACGAGGCCAGGCAGACCCAGATGGAAGCGGCCGACCACCTCAGGGAGGACCTGGTCTTCGTGGCCTCCAACCTGGCGGAGGTGGGCTGTGAAGGCATCAACTTCGACACCTCAGGGTCAGCCGGGGACGCCGATCTCCTGGCCGCCCTTCAGGCCGTGCGGCAGATCAAGGGGAAGCTGCCCGATTTGCCGGTCATGCTGGGCTGCTCCGGGGAGTTCGTCCTCGGGATGCACGGCGGGGCTGAGTTCGAGGGGACGAGGCTGGCCGGGCTCTACCCCCAGGATCAGGTCAAGGTGGTCCAGGCCGCAGGGGCGGACATCTTCGGGCTGGCCGTCAGCACCAACAGCAGCCGCTCCGTCCCCTGGAACCTGGCCAGGGCCGTGACCTTTACCCGGGCCGCAGTTCAGGAGGGCCGGATTCCGGTTCACGTCAATGTGGGCATGGGGGTCGGTGGCGTGCCCATGCTGGAGCAGCCGCCGGTGGACATGGTCTCCAGGGTGGCCAAGTCCCTGGTTGAACTGGGCAAAGCGGACGGGTTGTAGATAGGCGTGGGTGATCCCTTTGGCATGCATCTGTCTCACATCATGGCCGCGGGTATGGGAGGCATTCGGACAGCCGGAGATCTGGTTGCCTGGATGCAGATGGCGGAAAAGATGAAGATAGACCATGCCAAGCAGTATGTGGCCGGGAAGCTGGGAGTGGATGTTATCGAGCTGACCAACGAAGACGTCATGCGCCCGCTCAGGGAGGACCTGGGGATCGGGGTGGTCACTTCCCTGGCCGGCAGCCCCAAGGGCATCCGGGCCAAGTCCAGGATAGCCGAACTCCTGGGGATAAAGATCAACTCGGTGGAGCTGTTCAAAAGAGATTTTTCCTGATCCACACGGACTTTTTCGGCTATGGAGTGCTTTGTTATTTTGACGTGTTTATTTTATAACGAACCCTTAGGAGTGGATCAGAAAAATCTCTTTTATAGGCTTTGCAGAGCAAAGCCTTGATGCCCATGACTATAAAATTGAACCTGCAGACCGTCGGGCTTTCTGATTACGAAATCACGGCCTATCTCTTTCTGCTCCAGAAGCATCCGGTCAACGGGTCCCAGTTGAGCAGGAATTCCGGGATCCCCAGGGCCAGAATCTACGATGTCCTGCGTTCCCTCAAGGAAAAGGGGGTGGTCGCGGAATCGGACGAGGGGCTTTATGTCCCCTTGCCCCCGGATGAACTCATCAAGCGGCTTCGCCTGCGGCACGAATCCGAGCTGGAGGTGCTGCAGGAGCGGTTCCGGGAGGCTTCTAGGGAGTCGAGCTACGACTATGTCTGGATCATGCGGGGCTACGCCGAGGTCATGGCCAAGGCCGGGGAAATGGTGGACACGGCTGCAGACGAGGTCTATATCAGGGTCTTTCCGCCCGAGGGCCGGGTCCTGCAAGAGCATCTGACCCGGGCCGAAAAACGGGGGGTAATGGTTAAGTATATCGCCATGCAGCCGCTGCCCCTTGAATTTGCCTGCCAGATCACCCATCCCGGGCACGAGACCATCCAGGAGTCCCTCGGGGGCAGGACCCTGGACCTGGTGGTCGACAGGCAGGAAGTCCTGGGCGGCCTGCTGGAGGAGGGCAGCGAGGATATGTCCCCCATCAACTGGGGCCGGAACAACTGGCTGGTGACCTCGACCAGGGACAGCCTGCGCCACGATTTCTTCCACTACTTTCTCTATCAGACCCTGGAGCTGCAGAGAAGTCTCACCAAGAAAGAAAAGGACCTCTACACCTATATCATGCAGGACGGCTGAGGTTGTCAAATACTTCAAGGCAGGGCAGAATATAGCAATATGTTCGATTAACCCCCGGGAAGGAAACGGCGTGAAACAGGATCGGATCCGCTGGAATAGGAAATACGAGTCTGACAAGGGCCTGGGACGCCCGTCTTCCCTGGTTGAAGAGTTTCATTCCCTGGCCCCGGGGAAGCTTGTCCTGGACCTGGCCGCAGGAACCGGACGCAACGCCGTTTTTCTGGCCCGTCTCGGATACCGGGTGGCGGCCGTTGACCTGGCCGACGAGTCCATGCGCAGCCTCCGGGAGCTGGGCCATCCCGGTATCCTTCCGGTCCAGGCCGACCTGGACTGTTTCCCCTTGCCCAGCCAGACCTTCGACCTCGTCATCTGCTGCTATTTCTTGGACCGCAGGCTCTTTCCCTACATCCGGGAGAGTCTGAGGCCCTCCGGAGTGCTGCTCTTTGAGTCCACCAGGGAGAGCGACCGCCCGTCCATCAGCCAGCCCCGGAATCGAGACTATCTGCTTCGGAGCAATGAACTCCTCCACGCCTTCCTCGGCCTGCGCATCCTGTATTACGCGGAATCCCTGGAAGAGGACCAAAGCGACCCGGGAAGGACGAGGTCCCTGGCCAGGCTGGCGGCAGTCAGAGATTGGACCGGGGACGCACCCCTGGCCCGCAAGCTCGGAACCAGGGGAAAGGATCCGGAAACCGGATCCTAACCAGCAGCAGGAAGGAGGCTATGATGACACAGACAAGTCCAAAAAGGCCCTCCAAACAGGTCGATGTCTTCACCCATCAGCCGGCCTACGGCAATCCTGTGGCTGTTGTCCTGGAGGCCGAAGACCTTTACGAGGCCTGCATGCAGCGTCTGCCAACTGGACCAACCTTTCGGAGACGGTCTTCGTCTTTCCGGACGACCGGGCCAGGATTTTCACCCCGGCCGGCGAACTGGAAATTGAACTGGGTGGGAGGCGGTGACGGTCTTCGAGGGCACGGCCGGGATCTAGGCCCTGATTGTCTTACGATGAGGTTTGACAAAAGCCCGGCCCGGTGGCCGGGCTTTTGTCAAACCTGCTGAGTGCCCAATATGCGTTTACCTCTTACCTCTTGGTCATGTCCTGGCCGCAGCACTGAAGGGGAACGGAACAGGACCCTTCCTTTCCGGGTTCGCAGGTACAGGCCTTGTTGACCTGCATCTCCAAACCGCAGACCTTGCAGTAAAACACATCGCCGACTTTCATGTCGCTGCAGTTTGCCATGTCCGACCTCCTTGACTGTCAAAGGGTTAGAGATGCCTGGGGCCCGAAGGTAAACTCACCCATCCACTCGGTCCATGCAAGATTTTGAAATGCTCATGTACTTGATTACACCGCGGTTTCAAAGCTATTCGTTCCCCGCATCCGGGCAAATTTGCCTCCAAGCACCGTTTTCCTTCATTTACTGATTATACTGGGCGGGTCATGGAGGCGTCAAGCCCGTTATCGACTCTGGCCGGGACTGTGTCTCTCCGGTTAGAATATGGATGAATTTTTCAGTCAGTTCCGGATCGAACTGTGTTCCGGCGTTTCTGCGAAGTTCGGCCACGGCCTCATCCCGGGGCACTGCCTTCCGGTAAGGCCGGTGGCTGATCATGGCGTCATAGGCGTCGGCCAGGGCCAGCATCCGGCAGGGCAGCGGAATCTCTTCCCCTTTTAAACCCAGGGGATAGCCCCGGCCGTTCCACCATTCGTGGTGCTTCAAGATCCAGTCGGCGATCGGAGCCAGATCGGACACGGCCGTGGCAATACGCTGCCCGATTTCACAATGCTTGCGCATTTCCCGGGCTTCATCCGCAGTCAGCCGGCCCGGCTTGAACAAAATGGAGTCGGGAACGCCCAGTTTACCCAGGTCATGGACCTTGGCCAGCAGCAGCAGGTCGTTGATGGTCTCTTCAGACAGGGACCGGCTCCGGGCAAGAGGAAGGATCAGTTCCTGCAGCCTGTCGCAGTGGCCTTCGGTAATGAAGTCCCTGGCCTCCAGGGACTTCATCAGGACCTGAAGGACATCGCTGCGGGAGCTTTTGTCCCTCTGCATTTTTTCCCTGTACATCATTTGATCCGCTTTTCTGAAGATTTCCTGCATGTCCGCCGGCTGTTCTTCGCAGACAGCGTACCCGATGGACAGGGATATGGGGATCTTCGAACCGCTGTTGTTGAATTTTTCAACGTATGTTCTAAGTCGCTGTACCAGCTTTTCCATGTCTTTGTGGCTGGTCTGGGGAATCAGGATGGAGAACTCGTCCCCTCCGATTCTGGCGATGATATCGCTGGCCCGGAAGTTTGATCTCAGGATGGAGGCCGTGTTGACAAGCAGATCGTCTCCGTGTTCATGGCCCAGGGTGTCGTTGATGGATTTCAACCCGTCAACGTCGCAGACAATGATCCCCAGCGGGGCGTGGCGGCCGTCCTGGAGACGCTTCATCTCCTCTTCGAAATAGTTGCGGTTGTACAGTTCGGTCAGGGAGTCATGGAAGCTCATGTAGTTGAGCCGCTCTTCGGCCTTTTTCCATTCGGTCAGATCGCGGATGATGCTTACGCTCCCGATGACCCTGCTCTCTTTATCCTTGAGGAGATTGATGGACAGGGAACAAGGCACCGCGGTGCCGTCTTTTCGTTGATAGGAAATCTCGTAATTGCGAACAAAGCTGGCGCGGCGCAGCTTTTCCAGCATCCGGTCCATTTCTTTTTGATCGGAGTAAAAGTCGAAGGCCTTTCTGGACAGCATTTCTTCATGATGGTATCCAAACAGCTCGCTGGCCCTTCTGTTCCACCTCGTGAATCTTCCCCGGGCATCCACGATGACGATGGCGTCGGCCGAGTTTTCCAGGATATTGTCCAGAGAATCCCTCTCCTGCCGCAGGCTCTCCTGGAGCCTTTTGTGTTCTGAGATATCCAGAAAAGAGGCCACGCTCTGCGTGGAGCCGGGGATCATGTCCACGGTAATGACCGTATCCTTGATCAGCCCCTGCTTGTCCCGAATGCGGCACTCGTAGTTGGTGGGGGCCAGTCTAGGGTCCTGTTTCCGCAGGCAATGGTATCTCTCCATCTTTTGCAGTTCTTTTTCATCAGCCACGAAATCCTTCCAGCTCCTGCGGCCTTCCAATTCCTGCTTGCTGTAGCCGGAGAGCTTTACAAACTCCTTGTTGGCCAGGAGGATCGTGGTGTCCTCTTCTGCGATAAAGGTCGCCGAGCCGGTGTTCTCGAAAATTGCCCGATATATCTGTTCACTCTTCTCCAGAGCCTTTTCCATGTCCTTGCGTCTGGTGATGTCGGTGTAGACGGCCACGACACCCTGCAGGACGCCGTCCAGGGTGATCGGGGACCCGGAGACTATGACCTGGACCGGGGTTCCGTCCCTGGTGTAGCGGACCGTTTCCAAAGGGGGCAGGGTGTTTCCGGACATGACCAGGCGGGTAACGTCCCTGGCTTCCTGGATGACATCGGCCCGGCTGATCAGGTCGTCGAGATCTCGGCCCAGGACTTCCTCGCAGGTATAGCCGAAAATGCTCTCCGCGCCGGGGTTCCATTGCAGGACCCGGTGCGAAGAATCCAGGGTCACGATGGCGTCGGGGGCGTGATGGATGACGGATTCGAGATATTTCTGGCGCTTGACAAGCTCTTCCTCGATCCGCCGCTGTTCTTTCTGCTCCTTTTCGAGCCTGTTGACTCTCAGCAGTAATTGATAATAGGTTGGTTCATGAGTCATGATCATTCCCGGGGATCTCGATTTTTTTAGGATAAACCGTTTGTTGTATACAAAAGAAATGCGACATGATCAAGGAAAAGCTCTGAAGGTCTTTCGGTCTGACCTCCGGTTTGCCCTGGGCCGTTGGCGGGCTGCTTCCTGGAAACCGGCAGGGATTGGGCTTTTGAATCTGCGGCTCTCCGGACTTGGGCCTGGTATCAGCCGGTGCAGGGGATCTAAAGCATAACCAGATAGTCCTGTCGCCGATGACACAGACACAGAGAGTACATTATGGAGAAGGACCTGCAGAAACTCCTGGAGAGGCTGCTCACCTTCCGCGATGAACGGGACTGGGCCCGGTTCCAGACCCCCAGGAACCTGGCCCTCTCCATTTCCCTGGAGGCGGCCGAACTCCTGGAGCACTTCCAGTGGACCAGGGAAGACGAACCGCAGCTAAGCAGGGACAAAGTCGAGGCCATGTCCGAAGAAGTGGCCGACATCCTCATCTATCTCCTGCTCATGGCGGACAGGCTGGGCATCGACCCGGTCGAGGCGGCCTTCGACAAGATCGAAAAGAACGCGGCCAGGTATCCGGTTGAGTTGGTCCGGGGGAAAAGCAAGAAGTATACAAAATACTGAGCTGACCAGGGCTGCCTGTGCGGGTAAACCGCACTCGGAAATAACTCTTCGACAGGAATAACAGAATTTGATGGATTATTGTTCTTTGACCAAAAGCAGAAAGCCAGTGGCCAAGGCAAACTGCCTCCGGTAGTAAAGACTTTTCCGGCGGGTTTCCGACAGGCTGGAAATTTTTTTCTTTATCCTGAAGATCCTGTAAATTTTGTCACCATTTTTCTCAGATCTGAATCCAACGATTCCTGTTCCTGTCGCCTTCATCTCTTTCCCGTCAAGTAGCCGGTCGCGGCGTAGCTGAGAAGCCAAGACGGGAAAACTGTTGAGCGGTTGTTCCAAAAAATCATCTCTTTGCTGCCACTTCCCTTCCAGACATTCACCCCAGGATATAGGCTGCCGCCAGCTCCCGGTAGGCCTCCACCTGTGCCCGCTGCCAAGCCACGTCCCTGCGGAGTTCCCTGGCCATGAGCCTGGCCACTTCCGGAGCCATGTCCAGGCTGGCCCTGGCGTCCAGGAGCAGAGCCCGGCTGCGGCGGGCCAGCACGTCTTCCACTGACCTGGCCATCTCCTCGCGTACGGCCCAGACCACTTCCGCCTTGATGTAGGGCAGGTCGGGGTGGAGCCTCTCCCCCAGGCCGGGATCCTCTTTGATCAGCTCTTTGATGTGAACCGCGTCTGAGCCGTAAAGGTGGAGGGGGTCGTTGAAGTCAATATCTTTCTGCCAGCCGTGAATGCGAAGATCCCTGGTGACAGCCTCCCGCTCCTCAAGCCCGGCCACAAGCAGGGCCTGATCCACTGTCTCTTCGGCCATCTTGCGGTACGTGGTCCACTTGCCCCCGGTGATGGTCACCAGGCCGGACTTGGAGACCACGAGAGAGTGATCCCGGCTAATGGAGGCTGTACTTTCCACGTCTTTGGCCTTGACCAGGGGCCGCAGCCCGGCAAACACGGACTTGACGTCCTTACGGCCCGGGTCCCGGCTCAGGTAGAGGGCGGCGTGATCCAGGAGGAATTGGATCTCCTCCTCCAGGGGTTTGGGCTCCAGTTCGGCCTCGGCCAACGGCGTATCCGTGGTGCCCACCACCACCCTGTCGTGCCAGGGCACGGCGAAAAGCACGCGGCCGTCCGCGGTCTGGGGCACCATGATGGCCGAATCCCCGGGCAGGAATTCCTTGTCCAGGACCAGGTGAATGCCCTGGCTGGGGGTGATGATCGACCTGGACTCGGGGTTCTCCATTTTGAGTATATTGTCCGTGAAGACGCCTGTGGCGTTGATCACGACCCGGCCCTGGATGCGGTGATCAAAACCCTTCTCCATGTCCCTGACCAGAACTCCGTCGATCATACCCCCCGATCTGATCAAATCCGTAACCTGCATGTAGTTGATGGGGAGGCCGCCCTGGTCGTTCATGGTCTGGGCCAGATTGACGGCCAGTCTGGAATCGTCAAACTGCCCGTCGTGGTAGATCACCCCGCCCCGCAACCGCTTGGGCTCCAGGGTGGGGATGCGCTTCAGGGTCTCTTCTTTGGACAGGTGCCTGGACGGCCCCAGACCCAGCTTTCCGGCCAACAGGTCGTAGACCTTCAGGCCCGCCCCGTAGAACGGCCCGTCCCACCATTCGTAGTTGGGCACGATAAAGGCCTGGTTCATGACCAGGTGCGGGGCGTTTCGGATCAAAAGGCCTCTTTCGCGAAGCGCTTCCAGGACCAGGGAGATATTGCCCTGGCGCAGGTAGCGGACCCCGCCGTGGATCAGCTTGGTGGAACGGCTGGAAGTGCCCTTGGCAAAATCGTGCTGTTCCAGAAGCAGGGTCCTGTAGCCGCGCGAGGCTGCGTCAACCCCGACCCCCAAACCGGTGGCCCCGCCCCCGATGACGATGACGTCCCAGTAGCCGCTTTCCTCGACAATGGCCTTGACGGCCTCCTCCCGATTCATGCCTGTTCATTCCCCCAGTGCTGTTTCTGCCGGTTCATATCCAAATGCTGTTGCCTTGTCCCTTCAACCCTGTCATAAAATACAAGAATTTTTTAACCGCCCGCTCGCTGACTCGCTCAAGTCGCCAAGGACGCAAAGGAAGATTTTTTCTCCGGCGGGTGAACGCCGGAGAAAAATCGTGCACTCTCTCTGAAGAGAGAAGGTTCAAGAATGTTTCCGTCTTTTATCCCGTAAGGGATGGCAAATTTGAGCTTTGCGGTATGCTCTTGGTCAATAACGCCACAAGCGTTATTGACCAAGAGCTACCCCGCAAAGCTGAACTCTTTACTTGACGATCTAAAATTCTATCTGTTGCAGGCACCGGCTCAAGGACCTGTAAAAACCGGTGCTGTCATGTTCTTCCACCCGCTTGATAAAAGCCGGAAGCCATCTCTTGAGATGATCCCGAACTTCTGCCTGGTCCTCTTCAACCTGTTCCGCTTCTTCCCGAAGTCTGGTCAGCAGGCCCAGGAACTCCAGTTCCGCAGCCACATGATCCGCAAGCTCATCAGACTCCAGCCCGTATTCCAGATGAAGATTTTTGAGCTTCAGCGTGGTCCGCCCCATGAGGGTCCCCTCCAGGTAGAAGGATCCGTAGGGAGGGCAGGGTGTCTCCGGAAGGGAGTTGATAAAGAGACGCACATACTCCTCCTGCAGACCAAGGAGATCTGTTTGCTCCAGCATGGGGATAAGTCTTTTCCCGCAGCCGCCCAAGCGGGCCAGATCTTCTTTTCCCGGCTTTTCCCGCGGATAGGCAAAAAGCCGGCCCAGTGTGCATATCGCCTGGCTGTCCATAGTGTCCATCCCCCTTATCCTTGATTCTGGTTGACCACCGGCAGGCGGCTGGTCCCCAGCAGGACCAGGCAGGCCATGAAGGCCAGGGCTCCCAGGAAGATGACCAGTTCCACCGGGCTGGGGAAATAGTCCCAGGAGGTGACGAAGGTCTCCAGCCCGGGTCCGTATTCCCCCGAGGCCATGGGCAGCGACCATTCGCCGTGCTGCAGGCCCAGGGGCTGGATGGTCATGGGGATCTGGTTGAAGGCCCCGGGCATGAGCAGAAAGCGGTGGACCACCACTCCGAGCATAAGCAGGCAGCAGCTGGAAACCACGGCCGCCTCGCTTCGCCTGACCCTGGAACTCAGGAGCAGGATCACGGCCGTCAGCGGCAGCAGGACCTCCAGGACATGGGCCGGCAAATTCTCCCGGAGAGTGATGGCCAGGATGCTCAGGGATTCCGATGAGCCGTACCAGGCTTCGATCACGAAATCATTGTACATGAAAAAGAGATGAATGAAAAACGGCACGGCGATGAACAGGCTCAAGATCCTGTAAGGCTGTCTGGTGGTCTCGCCCGCGCCATAGGCCAGGGCGCAGACCAAAAGGACCAGGGCCGTGCCCGAGGCCATGGCCAGGGCGATGAAGTCCGGGGCCAGGACCGCGGAATGCCACCAGCCTCTGGCCCCCTGGGTGGCGAAGATCCAGGCCGTGACCACATGGATGCCCACGGC
>JAIPDR010000077.1 GCA_021737615.1 Desulfohalobiaceae bacterium
CGGTCCAGGTGTTTGTCCATGCGGTAGGCATAGACCCCATCAGTACCGGGATGAATGCCGAAGGCTTCAAAAATGGCCGATCCGCGGCTGAATCCATGGCTGAGTATCGGCACAGTGGCTGAATTCCAGGGAACCATCTGACCGTTTAGCCAGGCTTTTTGTTGTTCCAACATGACGTCCTCTTTTTTTGTTATTTTTGTATTCTGTGCTGATCGACATTTTCGAAGAGCCAGTCTTTTATGAGTGATATCATCCGGATCAGCCTTTCATCCGAACGTAGTGTGAAGGTGCAAACCCAATGACGTGTTCCCATTTGATCATTTATATATATTGCAAATACATGCATCAGTTGTCAAGTACTTGGTTTTGCCCAAGCTTCAATGAGCTTGGGCAGCAATTGTTAACGCTTGGAGGATGGAGCCAGACCACGTCAACGGATTTTTCAGGTTCTGCGGAACGGAACCGATCACTTCGCCTCCATTAGGTGATCATGGGCTTCTGTTCTTTTCAGCAAATTATAATAAATAGAAACTTTTGCTTGACAACCTTAAGCAGCCTAAAGTACGAATTAATCAAGATTGGTCAGGCCAACTAACCAAAAATTTGGGGTTGGATTCCATTGCAGGTATTTTTTGCTGGCCATTTCCTTGTCGCGCTTTTTTTCTCGGAGGTTAATATCTGTCTAATTTTATTATATCTTATTTGCTACCTGTGATGAAGACAAAAAAGGGACAACTTCCTGTAAAGCAGATTCGGCATTGTTCGATTCCTGAAAGAATCGTACATGAAATAAGGTCTTTGATTGATTCCGGATATCTCCAGCCTGGAAACAAGCTGCCCCCGGAAAGGGAATTTGCCGAAATGCTTGGAGTCAGCAGGCCTTCGGTCAGAGAGGCCCTCGGTGCCTTAAGCCTGCTGGGAATAGTTGAACATCGGAGAGGGAGCGGGAGCTATCTCAGCGATAAGGAAAATGTTTGGCCAAATGACTCGTTCAGCATACTCTTTTATATTAACAAAAATGCCTTGTTGGAAATTTTTGAAGCAAGGAAGAGCATTGAAGGTTCTTTGGCCGGTATGGCTGCACAGAGAAGAACAAAAGAGGATCTTGCTGTCATGAAGAAGGCCTTGGACGGCATGGAGTTGAACCTGGATAACAGGGAAAGGTATAATGAAAATGAAAATTTTTTTCACCAGGCGATTATCGATGCTGCCCGCAATCAGGTCATGGCCAATATAATGCAAAAAATCCATTTTCTCTTAAAAGAGACCAAAGAAAGTTTCAGAAAAATAGGCAGGCCCCTGGAAGCCCACAGAAAGAAAGATTTTGAAAATCATAAAAAAATCTATGAATGCATCAAAAGCAGTCAAGAGATTGAATCCCGTCAAGCTATGGTGGAGCATTTATTCGATTTTGAGAATCAACTTAAGACGCAGCAAGATACTTTGATGTGAAACTTTTAATATCAATTAGATTGGAAAGCTGAATATGTATTTAATAAAGGATGATTTTGAAAGGCCGGAAGCAGGTATACTTGAAGTGTTGAGTACATTGTCGACACCTAATGTTTCAGATGCCTTGGGACGCTTTGGGGGCATGGATTCTAATATCAGGTCCTTATTCAAAGGAGTGAAGGTAACAGGACCCGCTTATACCGTCATGAATTATTCCAAGGATAATTTAATGGCTCATTATGCTTTGAAATATGCCAACCCGGGTGATGTTCTGGTGGTGACACAACAAGGAAGTAAGCGTGGGTCCGGTTGGGGGGAATTAATGTCCTTGGCGGCCAAGGTCAAAGGGTTGGCCGGTTTGGTGATAGATGGTCCGGTTCGCGATGTCAGTGAACTGGAAGAAATCGGTTTCCCCATATTTTCCAACGGGGTGATGGCGGAGGGCACCGTCAAAAAGAACCCCGGTGCTGTCAATTATCCGGTATGTTGCGGCGGTCAAGCTGTTTCGCCTGGTGACGTTATTCTTGGCGATGATGATGGGGTGGTTGTTATTCCCTTTTCCAAGCTGGAAAAGACAGTACAAAAAGCCAAGTCGATTGAAGAAAATGAAGTCTTGATGAAAAAAAGAATATTATCCGGCGAATCGATTTATGATATACTCGGTTTAGGAAAATATTTGAACGATATTTGAAACCTGGGCAAAGAATCCGGGCTGTTTATTGAAGGCCGTAATGGATAACATGAAAGGAGATAGCAGTGAAAACAGCCCGGCGCATGGAGCACATACCCTTTTCCGGCATTCGCCGAGTCTTTGAGGAAATCGGCAGGCGGGAGAAAAGTGGTGAAAAGATCATCCATCTGGAGATCGGCCGTCCCGATTTCGACACCCCTGCCCACATCAAATCTGCTGCTAAACAGGCCCTGGATAACAATACCCCGCACAATCCAACCGGGGCTGTGTATGATCAAAAAAGTCTTGAAAGTCTGGCCCTTTTTGCCGGCAACAATGATCTGTTCGTTCTTTCTGATGAGATTTACGAAAAACTGATCTTTGACGGGCACCGCCATATCAGCTTTGCCACTCTCCCGAATATGCGTGAGCGCACCATTACCATCAACGGTCTGTCCAAGCTCTATGCCATGACCGGCTGGCGGCTGGGATATGCAGCGGCGCCGAAAATGCTGGCAGAGGCCATGGTTCGCGTGCATCAATACACCACCGTGTGTGCGGTAACCTTTGCCCAGTCCGGCGGATATGCAGCCTTGAGCGGAAGTCAGGAAGAGGCCAAAAATATGGTCTCGGCCTTTGAAAAACGGCGAAGACTGGTCTGCGAACGTTTAGAGGCCATGCCGGGAATCGAGCTGGTCAAACCCAGCGGCGCCTTCTATGCGCTGCCCTCAGTCCAGGGTCTTGGGATGAGTGCCAAAGCATGTGCCGATTATCTTCTCGACAACGCAAAGATCGCCGTGGTTCCCGGGGACGCCTTTGGTGAATTCGCCCAGGGAACGATACGCATATCCTATGCCAATTTCTATGAACAGCTGGAAAAAGCCATGGATCAAATGCAAACCGCCCTCGAGGCCCTCTCTTGATACGAATGAAATTTTATTGGTCTGTTACCTGAAGCACTATGAATAACAGCCATGGAAAGTTGAAATCCAAATGCGATCACCCTGCAATTAAAACTTTCGCCCTGTTTGACCGTGTTGTTTCAGCCGCTGTATATCGGAAACGACCTTTTCGAATGCCGCTATATCGATAGGTTTGGCCAGGTAGCCATCAAAGCCCTGTTTCATGAGGCGCTCCTGGTCGTCTTTCATGGCATAGGCGGTCAGGGCGACCACCGGAATATGCGGGTCGATCCCGGCAGGGGTATCATGCCTGATGATGCGCAGGGCCTCTTCTCCGTTCAGATTCGGCATGCGGATGTCCATGAGTACCAGGTCGAAATGTTTTTCTGCCAAGGCCTGCAGGGCCTGCTGTCCGTCTCCGGCGATGACCACCTCGTGGCCTTTGTCCTTCAGGAGCTCTTTAGTAAAAATCTGGTTCATGGGACTGTCTTCGGCAACCAGGATCTTCAGGATAGATGGGCTTTCTTCGGGCTCCTTTGCGGGCACGTTTTCAGGTTTTTCATCTTCGCAGACATCAAACACAGCCGTAAAGAAGAAGGTGCTACCCCGGCCTTCCCGGCTTTTGCACCATATCTCCCCGTTCATCAACTTCAGGTAATGCCGGCAGATGGCCAGGCCCAGCCCGGAGCCGTCATATTGCGATTGCAGGGGCTGGCGGCCATGTTCGAAATTATCAAAAACGATCTTCTGATTCGCTTCTGAAATTCCGATTCCGGTATCTGTGACCTTGCACAAGAGGTGCAGCCGGTTTTCGGAGCTTTGCTCCGGATGAGGCTCTATGTCCACGGACACCTTGCCCTGGTGGGTGAATTTAATGGCATTGCCCACAACATTTTCCAGGACCTGACGCAAGCGGCTGGCATCACCTGAGATGTGGTCAAGCAGATACCGGCTTACATAGGTCTCAAAAATTAGATGTTTACTGGTAGCCGCGATCTTCAAAGGATAAAAAGTCGCGTTCAGGCATTCCCGCAAGGAAAAGGATTGTTTATGAAGACTGGCCTGCCCGGCCTCTATCTTGGAGAGATCGATGACATCGTTGATGATGACTCCGAGATGATCGGCCGATTTTCTGGCCATCCCCAGGTATTCCTTGACATCGGGCCGGCTGGACCTCCTGTCCGCCAATTCGATCATGCCCTTGACCCCGTTCAGCGGCGTCCTGATCTCGTGGCTCATGTTGGCCAGGAATTCGCTTTTGGCCCGATTGGCTTTTTCAGCCTCTTGCTTGGTCGCCAACAGCGCTTTCTCGGTTTTCTTCCGCTTGGTGACATCAATGATGGTTGAATAGAGAATGTTCTTGCCCTTGATGGTGATCGGCCCGCTGTAGACTTCCACATCCCTGATCTCGCCGCCGGCAAGCCGGTGTTTGAAGTCGAAGTGCCGTTTGCCGCCTTTTAATGCGGCTTTTATCTCCGCCATGATTTTAGTCGGCTTGAGGGTATTGATTTCAAAAATGCGCATCTGCTTGAGCTTGGCCCGCGACCAGCCGTAAAAAAAGCAGGCCGACTTGTTGGCATCCAGGATATTTCCGGATTTAGGCTCTACGAGCAGCATGGCCATATAATTGCTGTTGAACAACGCACGGAAGTGTTCCTCGCTCTCCCTGAGGGCTTCCTCGTTCCTGGTACGTTCCTCTTTAAGATCCAGATGGTAGAGGGCATAAGCCAGATCTCCGGCGACTTCCTCGAACAGTCGCTGCTCTTCTTCGTCTGCGGCAAAAGTCCCTGGTACGGAAACGGTAAGCATGCCGTAAACCCGGCCACCGTGTTGAAGGCGTATGCTCATTCCCCATCTGGAGACATATTCCGCCGCCAGGGGGCAGTCGCCGCAATTGGCGGGCGGATCGGGAATCACCTGCACTCCCGGCTTTTCGAGTGTCAGGCGTGCACAATGCGGAAGGTCGCCGGCTCGCAGCCGTTCGCTCATCGGAGCAAAGGCGCCGTTAAACCCGGCCTGAAAAAACGACTCCACGAACCGGCCGTCTTTTGTCAGTACAATCCAGACATTGTGGTAGCCACGCTTCTCGACCAGCATCCGGCAGGCTTTCTTCAGCAATTGCTCCCGGTTTTTTTCCTGGATGATCAATTGATTGATGTGACGAGTGGAAGACAATATCCGGTTAAGGCGGGCAAGTCGCTCCTCCCTCTGACGCAGTGCTTCCAGCATGCGGTATTCTTCGGTCACATCCCGAAAAACCAGGACCACCCCGGTGGTTTCTCCCTCGGCATCCTGGATGGGCGCTGCGGAATCGGCGATTTGGCGCTCTATCCCGTCTTCGGCAATGAGCAGGGTGTGGTTGGCAAGCCCGACGGTATGTCCGCTTTCCAGTACCCGGTTTACCGGATCGACTGCCTGTTTCCCGGACCGGGCGTTGACTACATGGAATACTTCGTTCAGCGGCCTGCCTTTGGCCTCTTCGGCGCTCCAGCCGGTGAGCTCCTCGGCCACCGGGTTCATTCGTACGATAGAGCCGTACCCATCTGTCGTGATGACGGCATCTCCGATAGAATTAAGGGTTAGGGCCAGATTTTCCCTGCTCTCCCTGAGCGTCTCCTCAGCCAGTTTTCGCTGACGGGTATCGTTTTCCAGTTCCTTGACCCTTTGCTCAAGCTCTTCATAGGTTGGTTTCCCGGGCATGGTATTTATCCGCCTTTTCAGATCTGTAATGTATGTTCCGTATATATAGCGGGCAGGTATTTTTGTTAATGGCGCCGCCCTGGTACAGGCAGCGGCCCCCTTTGTTTAGCTGCGGAGAGCGTTTGGAGCGGGCTTGCCAAATTCACGAATGCCCGGCATCCTCTCTGTTCAATACATTCAAAAAATTCTCAACGACCCGGGGGTCGAAATGTTTTCCGGCTTGTTCCAGGATGTAAGCAATGACCTGCTCTAATGGCCAGGCGCTTCGGTATGGCCGGTCGCTGCCAAGGGCATCCCAAACGTCCACTTTTGTAGCTTACGTGCCAGTGATATTGATAATCCAATCAATCTAGTAGGTTGAACTATTCAAATGGTAGTCTGCTTACAGCTATGCACTAGATGTCAGTTGCTGTCAACGAGGTGAGTAAAGGTAATTCCAGTTGAGTCAGAAAAAATATAATCCTCGGAAACGATAAGCCCGTTCGCTTCGGCCAGGGGAATGAATCTCGACGGCGGGATAAAACCGCCGTCCGGCCCTTTCCAGCGAAGCAGCGCTTCCATGCCCACGGTTTTTCCGTGTCGTTATATTCACCCCTTGGGTGAATAGTAAATGAAATACTTTATAATTTTTTCAAGACACCCGGAAGGTCGGGTTAGGGGGAAACCTGGTGCAGGACATAGATCACTTTTCCCCAGATGGCATTCTCGGATTGGTCGCAGTGTTCATCATGGAAACGGCTGCTGCGGAGAAAGCTCCGGCCGTGGCGCTTTACTACCTGACGAAGAACCATCTCTCCATGGACCACGGCCACCACAAGTGAGCCATGGGTGATATCGGCCGCCCGATCGACCACCAGTATGTCTCCTGGATGGATGCAGCCGCCCAGATTGCACTCTTCCGCAGCCTGGAGAAAGAAGGTCGCGGTCGGATTGGCCATTATCAAATCGTCCAGCCTGAGGCGCTTGCTCCGGAAATCCGCGCCCGCTGCTGAAAAGCCGGTATGATCCCCGGAAAACGCTCCAGGTTCACCCCAGTCCATTACTCGTATCCCCATAATATCCGATCAGGGTCTCCGGTATTTTTAACGAAAGTCGCGCCACATTCCGATCACCCTGCCGATAATCCTGACGGTTTCCAGTTCATCCCCCTGGAGGACGATGGGCGAATATTCGGGATTGGAGCTCAGGATAACCAGCTCGCTGGGGTGCTTGTCCAGCCGCTTGACCATGATGGTTTCCTCCAGCCCCAGAGCGTAGACCCCGCCGGCATAGATCTCCTTCTGGGACTGATCGATGAGTACGAAATCCCCTTCCCGGATCGCAGGCTCCATGCTGTCGCCAATGACCTCCATCAGGACCATGTCCCGGGGCCGGCCTTTGTGGTGCAGCCAATCCGAGCGGAAGGCGATGTGACCGCGCACGTCTGCATCAACCATATGCGATCCGCCGCCGGCACCCAGTCTGGCTGTGACAATGGGAATTTCCCAGAATCGATCCAGGCTGGCTTGACCTTCACGGAGCCAGTCCGGGTCAAGGTCGAATAGTTCACAGAGCCTGGTGATCCAACGCCCCGGCACCATGTCCCTGTTTTTGGCCCGGCTGACCGCCGAGCGGTCCACATCAAGCCTTTTGGCCAATTCGGACTGTGACTGGATGCCCGTAGCCTGGGCCACCCTACGCATGAACTCCCCAAATTGTCTGGATGTCATGACTGCCTCCTGTTTACATCAAGGTAAACAAAAATCAGCAAAAAGGCAACTCCACAGGGTATACGGCCAAAAATTTTTTAGGTAAGCAATCCGAGGTTCATGAACCACATCATACGGTCGATGGAACGATTCCGGGCAATCAGGATCTGGCCCGGCAAGGGAACAAAGGTTGCCAGAAGGAAAAGTTTTTGCTATTTGGCGGGCATAGGGCTCTGAAAAAAATGGATGAACCAAGGAAAAGAATGTGATTCAGAAGACGAAAGAGATCTATAAAGAATTCAAGCCCTTTTTTTGGGGCATTTTTTTTATTCTGCTATGGAGAAAAAGATCGATTCCTTGCACAATCACTTCATCGTGTGTGGATTTGGCCGGATCGGCAGCGTGGTGGCCAGGGAACTCATGCGGGAAGATTTCCAGACCGTGGTCATTGAGTATGATACAAGCCTCTTGGAAAAAATGGAAGAGCAGCGATATTTCTTTGTCGAAGGTGATGCCAGCAGTGACCTCATCCTGCAGAAGGCCGGCATTCAAAGAGCCAAGGCCATTATCACCACCCTCAATACCGATGCCAAGAATCTGTATGTCACCCTGTCTTCCAGGCAGTTGAATCCCGCCATTACCATCATCGCCAGGGCCGAAAGCGAGGACTCGGTGCAAAAATTGGAATACGCAGGGGCGAACAAGGTCCTGACTCCGTATTTGTTCGGAGGCCTGCGCATGGCCCAGATGGTCCTTAGGCCTACAGTGATTAATTTTTTAGAGATGGCCATACAGGGAGAAAATATCGCCCTGCAGATGGAAGAGTTGGAACTGACGTCCCGGTCTTCACTGCCGGGGAAGAACCTCATCGATTCAAAGCTCAGATCCCGCTTCAACTTGATTATCATCGCCATAAAAAATCAGGACGGGGAGATGAGCTACAATCCAAAGGCCGATGTCGAGCTTCAAGTAGATGATACGCTTATTGTGGTGGGAACAAAACCCGACTTGGAAGAAGTGAAAAAAAATCTCTGATTCCCTGACTGACCTTGGGAAATAACTCGAGATGGCTTTATGAAAGCTTTTGTCATTGTTCGTGATTTTCTCATTTTTATTCTGGGAGTCTGGTTCTTTCAGTTCCACACCAGATACACCTTTCCGGAAGAAGACAATCTCCTTTTGTATTTTGTGGCTATCCCGGTCATCTGGTCCACACTCATCCATATCTGGACAGCCACGAGCTATAAGGAGCAGAAGAATCTCTTCATGACAGTCTTCACCCACGTCATGGCCATCCTCCTGCTCATATCCACAATCTTTATCATCAGCGCCACCCTCAATACCATCGCCAAGACTCTGGATCCCTTGGGGATAATTTTTTTTCACTTCGTGGGCTGGACCGTCATCCTCTCCTTGATATTTTACGATATCGTGGACATGTACCGTTGAAATTTCTGCACACTTCGCGTTTGACGCGAGTTCTTGACATCCCCTTGAAAGTCACTACCATTGTCCAGGCGCTTTATCCGCAACCCAGGGGATATTCAGAAGCCTGGAGTAATTCAGTTGAGAATATCGAAGGAGATCGACATGGAAAGCACAGTTGTCTTGAAAACCATTTCCTTTGCCTCGCCCGGTCCGCAGAACACCGAGGCCTGCCTGCAGGCGGTCAAAAAGCGGGTCGACGAGCTCAACCTGTCCAGTGTCGTCCTGGCTTCCTGCTCCGGTCAGACCGCCTTCAAGGCCCTGGATCTATTTGATCCCCAAAGCGTCAATCTGGTGGCGGTGACCCATGTCACCGGTTTTCGGAACGTTGATGAACAGGAGATGAGCGGTTCCGTCAGGGAGGATCTGGAGAGCAGGGGAGTCAGGGTCCTTACTTCGGCCCATGCCTTTGGCGGAGTCGGCCGGGGAGTGCGCCAGAAACTGAACACTTTTCAGATCGATGAAATCATTGCCTTTACCCTGCGTATGTTCGGGCAGGGGGTCAAGGTGGGCATAGAGCTTTCGCTTATGGCCGCGGATGCCGGCCTGATCAGGACGGATCAGGAGGCAGCGGTCATCGGCGGGACCGGCTCCGGGGCGGATTCGGCCCTGGTGGTCACCCCGGCCAACTCCCACAGGTGCCTGGATCTCAAAGTCCACGAGATCATCGCCAAACCAAGGCTGTAGCCATTTCAGTGGAAGGCAGGACTTTTTTCATTCTCCTGCGAAAAGGGGCCGGGCCCGGGATGGTTGTCGCTTCATGACTGAGAGCCGGATCTTCGATCTCAGGCTCCTGGCCTGTCTCTATTTTTTTCATTTCCTGCGCCACGGGATGATCTTCCCCCTTATCCCCCTGTATGCCCATGAACTGGGCTACAGCCCGTCAACAATCGGTCTGATCATCGGCAGTTTCAACTTCCTGGCCATGCTCCTGGCCATCCCCATCGGCGGGATCACCGACCGCATCGGGGTCAGGAGGATGCTTCTGTTCGGGGTCTGCTCCAACATCATCCACTCCCTTCTGCTCATCGTCTCCGCTTCCGGGCTCGGGCTGTTCCTGGCGGCCCAGCTCTGCGGGGGGCTCGGGTTCCTGCTGATCATCGTCTGCACCCAGACCTATGTCACGGGTTTTGAAGAAACCGCCTTCCGGGAGAAGGGGTTCGGCCTGATCTCCCTGACCTCGGCTCTGGGTCAGATGATCGGCCCGATCCTCGGCGGCTGGCTCCTGTCCCTGGCCGGGTACGGCCCGGTCTTTGCCCTGTCGGCGGGGGCGGCCTGCCTCGGGTTTTGCGTGCTGGGCCTCAGACAGGGGTCGCGGAGGTCGCAAGAGGAAAAGCCCAGCTTGTCAGAAACCATGACCGAGATCCGCTCCCTGCTGGCCAGACCCTACCTGGCCGTGGCCCTTCTGGTCTGTTTCAGCATTATCTTTGCCTACAGCCTGCGCAGTTCGTTTCTGCCCCTGCTGCTTCAGGAAAAGGGGATCAGCCCGGGGGGAATCGGTCTTCTGCTGTCCATGTTCGCGGTCTCCATGACCCTGGTCCGCTTCGCCATCGGCAGGCTCATGGGAGTCGTCTCCAGGGAGTGGCTGCTGGCCGTAACCATGTTCCTGCTGATCATCGGGATCGGAATGCTGCCCCTGTTCGCCTCCCGGACTGTGCTTGCGGCTGTGCTTCTGGTCTTTGGGCTCGGCTTCGGCATGTCCCAGCCCCTGACCATGGTCATGGTTTCCGACGTCAGTCATTCCGGGCTGGCCATGGGCATCCGCTTTTCCGCCATCAACCTGGCCGCTTTTTTGAGTCCTCTGGTCATGGGAGGGGTCGTGAACGGCCTGGGCCTGGACTGGGCCTTTTATTCCGGCTCAGGCTGGCTGGTCCTGGTCTCGCTCCTGATTGCCGCATACACCCTGCACCGAAGAAAGAAACGAGGCTAGTATCCATCAAGGCAGAAAACGGTCAAACGGGCTCAGCCGAAGACAGAGAGCATGACTCCGGCGGCCACGGCCGAGCCGATGACCCCGGCCACGTTCGGACCCATGGCGTGCATGAGAAGGAAGTTGTCCGAACGCTCCTTCTGCCCGACCACCTGGGAGACCCGGGCGGCCATGGGTACGGCCGAGACCCCGGCCGAGCCTATCAGGGGATTGATCTTGCCCCCGCTTAATTTGTTCATGATCTTGGCCAGGATCACGCCGCTGGCAGTGCCCACGGCAAAGGCGGCGATCCCCAGGGTCAGGATGCCCAGGGTCTTTAAATTGAGAAAGGAGGCGGCCGTGGCCGTGGCCCCGACCGTGACCCCCAGAAAGATGGTTACGACATTGATCAAGGCGTTTTGCGTGGTTTCGGCCAGTCTGTCGGTCACGCCGCATTCCCGGAAGAGGTTGCCCAGCATGAGCATGCCGATGAGCGGGGCCGCGGCCGGCAGAAGCATGACCACCAGCAGGGTGACCATGATCGGAAAGATGATCTTTTCCTTTTTGGAGACCGGCCGCAGCTGCTCCATGACGATCCGCCGCTCCTTCTTCGTGGTCAAGAGCTTCATGATCGGCGGCTGGATGATCGGGACCAGGGCCATATAGGAGTAGGCGGCCACGGCGGTTGCAGCCAGCATGTGCGGGGCCAGCATCGAGGCCAGATAGATGGTGGTCGGGCCGTCCGCGCCCCCGATGATCCCGATGCTGGCCGCCTCGGGGTAGGTGAAACCGAGGAAGATCGCCCCCAGAAAGGTGGTGAAGATGCCGAACTGGGCCGCGGCCCCAAGGAGGATGCTCTTGGGATTGGCGATCAAGGGGCCGAAATCGGTCAGGGCCCCGACCCCCATGAAGATCAGAGGCGGGAATATCCCGAGCTCATCCCCTTGATAGAGATAGTACAGCAGGCCGCCGATTTTCTTGACATGGATGGAGTGCTCCGCGATTTCCAGAACAGGTTCGGCCATCAGCCCGGTCAGGGGGATATTGGTCAAGAGGACTCCGAAGCCGATGGGCACCAGAAGCAGGGGTTCGTATTTCTTGGAGATTCCGAGATAGAGCAGGGTCAGGGCCACCAGGATCATGACCACATGCCCCAAGGTCATGTGCATGATGCCGGTGGAATTGAGAAACAAAAATAATTTTTCCAGCATAATAGGGCCTATTGTATTTTATACTTTCGGTCGTCATAAATTGAGGTTTTCATTATTCGGTATCTTGGTAGCCGATGTCGTATATTTCGGCGACCTTGCAATTTATTCCTCCCGTAAGTATCTATTTTCGATTTTCAATAGCAGGTCACCGTTATTTACGGAAGACCCTTCGCTGACAATAATTTCCGTGACCTTTCCGTCTCCCTGGGCCCGGATCTCGTTCTCCATCTTCATGGCCTCCAGGATCAGCAGGACATCGTCCCTGGCAATCCGATCTCCGGGTTTGACATTGATAGAGACCACCTTCCCGGCCATGGGGGCCGTGACTTCACCCGGTCCTTGCGAAGGAGCGGCTGCTTCGCCGGCAGCGGAAGGAGCCGCCGGTGTAGCAGAAGCAGGAGAGGATCCGGTCCGGGGTCTGGCGGGTCCGGCCTCCGGTCTTGGAGCCGGTTTGCCGGAAACGGACGGACCGGTCTCATCGTTTTCCAGTTCTTCGACTTCCACTTCATAGGTCTTGCCTTCAACAGTGATGCGGTACCGTTTCATGGTCCCTGACTCCCTTTTCGAGTTTCGAGTTTTTCAATCTTACACTTTTGGCTGCATGCCTTCGGTTTTGCCGGCGGTTTTCCAGGCGCCCCCCAGCCCGCCGGCCAGACGCAGAGACTTGATACGCACCGGTCTGCTCCCGCCTTCGGCCGCCATGACCGCCGCGCTGAGCAGGGCGATCAGCTCCGGATTTTCGTCTTTCTTTTCCGGTTCGCCTTTAACTTGATTCTCCTTGGCAGGAACTGGAGCAGGGGCAGGAGCGGGCTTCACCCGGGGCGCTGCTTCGGGTCCTTTTTTTTTCCGGTTGAGGATTGCGTTCATCGCGTTCATGGCCAGATTGAGCAGTATCAGGATGACAAAGACGATGGACATGCCGATGACCGTGATCTGAAGTCCGGTGGTGAGTTTGTCCAATTTCAAAACCCCCAATATAATTTAAGGTTTACGAATTTCTTCCATCTCAAACCGTGAACCTGGAACCGTGAACCCTAAAGAGGCATGTTGCCGTGCTTCTTGGCCGGCCGGGTCTCCCTTTTGCCGGCCAGCATTTCCAGGGCCGAAATGAGCATGGGCCTGGTCCGGGAGGGCTGGAGCACATCCTGGATATAGCCCAGAGAACCGGCCTTGTATGGGTTGGCGAATTCTTCCCGGTACTGATCGATCTTTTCCCGGCGCTTCGCTTCAGGATCCTCCGCCTTCTGAATCTCTTTGCTGTATATGATATTGGCCGCGCCCTCCGGCCCCATGACCGCAATTTCGGCCGTAGGCCAGGCAAAGACCTGATCGGCTCCCAGCTCTTTGTTGCACATGGCGATGTAGCCCCCGCCGTAACCCTTGCGGACGACCAGGGTCACCTTGGGGACCGTGGCTTCGGAGTAGGCGTAGAGCATCTTGGCTCCGTGCCGGATGATCCCGCCGAACTCCTGGTTGGTACCGGGCAGAAATCCGGGGATGTCCATCAGGGTCAGGATGGGAATATTGAAGGCGTCGCAGAAGCGGATGAACCTGGCCCCCTTGTCCGAGGCGTTGATGTCCAGACAGCCGGCCAGGGCTTTGGGCTGGTTGGCGATGATCCCAATGGTCTTGCCGTTCATCCTGGCGAAGATGGTCAGCATGTTCCGGGCGTAGTCCGGCTGGACTTCCAGGAAATCGCCGTCATCGACCACCCTGGAGATGACTGCCTTCATGTCGTAGGCCTTGTTGGGACTGTCCGGGATGATCTCGTCCAGCTCCGGGGCAATCCGGTCCGGATCATCGCTTATTTCCAGAGCAGGGGGGTCTTCCAGGTTGTTGGCCGGGAGATAGGAGAGGAGCCTCTTGATCTGCTGCAGGCAGTGTTCATCGCTTTCGCTTCTAAAATGGGCCACGCCGCTGGTCCCGGTGTGGGTCGCCGCCCCGCCCAGGTCTTCGGCGCTGACGTCTTCCCCGGTCACTGCCTTGATGACCTGCGGACCGGTGATGAACATCTTGCTGCTGCCTTCGACCATGAAGATGAAGTCGGTCAGGGCCGGGGAGTAGACCGCTCCTCCGGCGCAGGGGCCCATGATGACCGAGATCTGGGGGATGACCCCGGAGGCGATGGTGTTCCGGAAAAAAATGTGGCCGTAGCCGGAGAGGGAGGCCACGCCTTCCTGGATCCTGGCCCCGCCGGAGTCGTTGATGCCGATGACCGGGGCCCCCGTTTTCAGGGCCAGGTCCTGGACCTTGTTGATCTTGGCGGCGTGCATCTCGCCCAGGGAGCCGCCCATGACCGTGAAATCCTGGGCATAGCAATAGACCAGCCGGCCGTCGACGCTCCCGTACCCGGTGACCACTCCTTCCCCCGGCGTCTTGACCCCCTGCATCCCCTTTTCGGTGCTGCGGTGGCTGATGAAGACGTCCAACTCCTTGAAGCTGCCGGCATCGAAGAGCAGTTCGATCCGTTCCCGGGCGGTTTTTTTGCCCTTTTCGTGCTGTCTGGCTCTGCCTTCCTGGCCGCCGCCGTTTTCCACTGTCTGCCTGCGCCGCTCTAGTTCTTCCAACTTTTGTTTCATGCTCATGACTGACACCTTATTGAAGACGAGGTTGTGCCGACGATCCGAAGAAAAAGTTGTTACCCTGGATCAAAGCATTCTGTCAAATGCTTCCCGAATGAAACATTTATAAAGTCAAGTCCGTTAGGGCAATAGAAGGGGCCGCTTCCCCGTGGAAGCGTCCCCTATAGTCTCTTTGCCGGGCAAAGAAACAGTCTGCAAAACCGGGCTTATTCAGCCAGCTCCAGAGCCGTCTCGATTCTCGCCTTGCCGATGACATCGTAGAATTCCGGATAGATCTCCAGCATTTCTTCTTTCCATTCGGCCCGTTCTTCCGGAGTCAGTTTGTGGATCTCGACGCTGCCGGAGGCGCGGATTTTTTCCAGCTGCTCCATGTTCAGTTCCTTGGCCCGGTTATTGGTGTATTCAGTGGCCTCGTCAACACAGTCCTTGACGACCTTTTTCAGGTCGTCAGGCAGGGAGTTCCAGAAGATCTGGTTGGTGATCAGCATATACCCCAGGTAGCCGTGATTGCTCAGGGTCAGGTAGTTCTGCACCTCGTGGAACTTCTTGGTGTAGATGTTGGACAGGGTGTTTTCCTGTCCGTCGACAACCCCCTGCTGCAGGGCGCTGTAGACTTCGGAGAAGGGCAGGACCTGCGGGCTGGCGTCCACGGCCTCGAACTGGGCTTCCAGGACCTTGGAGGACATGATCCTGAACTTCTGGCCTTCGGCGTCCTCGGGCTCAATCAGGGCGTGGCTGTCCAGACTCATCTGCTTGAAGCCGTTATCCCAGTAAGCCAATCCGAGCAGACCCCTGGCCTTGACCATTTCCAGGAGCTCCTGGCCAACGTCGCTGTCCATGAACCGGTAGAGGTGGTCCCGGTCGTTGAACAGAAACGGCAGGTCGAAGATCTGCAGCTCGGGCACAAATCCGGTGAACTTGGAGAAGCTGGGGCAGGCCATCTGGATGGCGTTCATCTTCATGGCTTCGATGGCTTCCCGGTC
>JAIPDR010000078.1 GCA_021737615.1 Desulfohalobiaceae bacterium
CCGGATCAGGCGGATAAAACAGGCCCTTTTCCTGCACGATCCGCTGCAGCCGGCCGGTGATCACCGCAGGCTGGACCACGGCCACGAGGTTGTCTTCGTCGATCTCCAGTATTCGGTCGAAACGGTTCATGGCCAGAACAATGCCACCCTGCACCGCCAGGGCCCCGCCGGTCATCCCGCTGCCCGCCCCCCTGGGCACGACCGGAACCCGAGCCTGGCTGGCAATTCGAAAAACCCCGGATACCTCTTGGACAGAGCCCGGGAAAACGACTATCTCGGGGACATGGACCCGTTTTGTGGCGTCATAGGCGTAACAGAGAAGATCCTCCCGGGAGGCCAGGATATTGTCCGCCCCCACCAGGGAGGCCAGTTTCTTTTTCAGCTGATTGACCGTCATTTGCGTACCTGCTGGAATTCTCCTATACTGCATTGTGTTTCAAGCCGCGTACCGTAAGGCAATAATGACCGGTGGAAAAGATAGCTTATTTCAATACCGGGGGCAAGACAAGGCAACGGCAGGTTTCCTTTGACAAATAATTTCCGCCTTTGTAGTTGAATAGGCAGGAGGGCATGATGCCGCTTTTCAACAAGATGCACATCGAACTCACACTTGACGACGTGCAAAAGAAAATTCACCTTGAAGAACCCAAGAGGGTGCAGCCGCTCATAGATAGCGCTTTGCGCCTCATGGATCCGAAAGCGGTATACGCTGTTGCCCACCCGGAGTCAAAGACGGACACCGCCGTGGTCATCGCGGGCAGCCTGTATCAGAGCACAGTGCTCAGAAAAAACCTGGAAGGAGTGAACCGGGTTTTTCCGTTTGTGGTCACCATTGGAGAACAGCTGGAAGCCGAGACAGGCCGGTTGGAAGACTTTCTTGATACATATCTCCTTGATAAAATAGGTGATCTTATTTTGCGTCAAGCCAGGCAGCAGCTGCAGGAGCATTTGCAGACGGCATACGCCCTGAAAAACCTTTCCAGAATGAGTCCCGGTTCCTTGCCGGACTGGCCTATAGAAGAACAAAAAAAGCTTTTTGCCCTGCTCGGAGATGTACAAGGGGTCCTGGGAGTGCGTTTGAACGAGAGCCTCTTGATGCTCCCGAGAAAATCGGTCTCCGGCCTTTTTTTTCCGACGGAAATCGGTTTTTATAGTTGTCAGCTCTGTCCGCTTAAAAACTGCGAGGCACGAAAGGCTGCCTATAACAAAGACAAGGCCAAAGAATACGGTGTACTGCCTGAATCTTAAATTTTTTGCACTGGGATGCTTTGAAATTGTCGGAGCTTATTGCCGGCTCAACTGCCGAACTGAAAATTAATCGACAGGATGAATGGTTGCCAGGGACAATTCATCATTGCAATTACGTCTATAGATTACGAGAAAGCCATGACCTCTTCAGCTGTACCCTCTATCTCTTCTCAACGGTCCGGTTCAATGCAAACTGCCCACCAGATGCAACCCTGCTCAAAATCGCCTTTGCGGACTATTCAAGAGATCACCCGATTGTTGAGCCTGGCCAAAGGAACCGGATCCGAACTCCAAACCGCACTTGAGATCCTGGGTCTCGATCTTGGAGCCGACACGGTGACTTTTGTCAGAAAAACCTGCAGCCAGAACAAGACACCTGGATTGGATTGCCTGGCTCATTGGTCACGATTCAATACCCTGGCGGTCGATCTTTTTGCCGAAGCCATTCCCGTGTCCCGGCTGGAGGACGGGCAAACGGTGCATCTTCCCCCTGCTCAGGGCAAAGACGGCCCGGTTTGGACCCTGCTTCCCGTAAACACCCCGGGCGGGTTGTTCGGCTTCCTGGCCGTCCTCTCCGAAATCCAGGACTGGAGCGAAGACTTTACCGCAGCCCTTGCAGCCGTATTTGAACTCTGGGTGGCCAAGTGGAACGAGGAAAAACTCCTTGAGGATATAGTCGACTATCTTCCGCAGCCAACCTTCATGATGGATACCCAGGAGAAAATCGTCTCCTGGAACACGGCCTGCGAGGAGATGACCTCCTGGAAGTCCGAAGACCTTGTGGGCAAACCACGCTACGACAGCGGCATACCGTTCTACGGCCGCCGCAGGCCCATGGTCGGGAACCTCATCATGTACCCGGATACCAAGTGGGAAGACCTCTATCACGAGTTCGAATGGGCGCAAAACGGCGACGTTGTCTACTCCCTCGCCTTTTGCAATGCCCTCTACGGGGTCGGGGCCTACCTGAAGACCAAGACCGCCAGACTCTACGACCTGAACCATCGTTTGCGGGGGTCGATCCATACCGTCCGCGACATAACCCTGGAACGTAAGATGGAGGAGAGTGTCCACAGATCTGAATCCATGCACCGGGCCATCGCCGATTTTGCCGGCATGGGGATCATGCTCCTCCGTGGCAAGGAAATCATCTACTCCAACCAGCAGCTTCAGTCTTTCCTGGGCACCGCCCCGGACAGGCTCACCTTGATCAAGTTCTGTGACTGGATCGCACCCGAGGACAGAAACAAGGTTCTGGAGTGTCTTGATACCTCCCACAAGCAGACCCAAAGCCGCCTCCGGTTCGAATTCCGATCGCAGCAGGGCGACGAACTCCGTCATTACCGGGCTTTGACCCAGGAGATAGAATACGATGGCAACCCGGCGATTCATCTGATTTTAGACGACATCACAGAGCAAAAACGCAACGAGATGAAGCTGTTCCATAACGACCGGCTGACCTCCCTCGGCACCATGGCCGCAGGCATCGCCCATGAGCTGAACCAACCGCTCAATACCATCAGGGTCGTCACCGACGGCTTCCTCTTCGGCCGGGATGAAGAATGGGCCCTTGACACGGATGAACTCTACGAAAGCCTGGATCTGGTTTCCAGGCAGGTCGTCAGGATGACCCAGGTCATTCAGAATATCAGGGACTTCGCCAGGGAAGAGGGGAACGGCTCCTACGTAGACGTGGATGTCAACCAGGCCCTTGAGAACGTCTTTTCCATGATCGGCCGCCAGCTCGAGGCCCATGGCATCGATGTGGAAAAACATTTTGAACAGGGACTGTCCCCGATCAGGGCCAACATCTACCAGTTGGAACAGGTCTTGATGAACCTTCTGGTCAACGCCCGCCAGGCCCTGGACGGCAGTCAACGTTCCAGCAAGACTATCGCCGTCCGGACCGACCACCGTCAGGGCCGGCTGCAGATCGAAGTCAGCGATAATGCCACCGGCATTAAAACGGACAGGCTGGACAACGTCTTCGACCCTTTTTACACCACCAAGGAACCAGGAGTTGGTACCGGGCTGGGCCTGAGCATCTGCCAGTCCATCATCACCGGACTGGGCGGTCAGATCAAAGTTTACAACAACGGCTCCGGCGGGGCGACCTTTGTCATCCAGATCCCGGGAGGCGGTCCATGAATATACTCCTCATCGATGACGAGGCCGACGTCCGGACCAGTCTCTCCCGCTTCCTGGGCAAGCTTGGCCATGCAGTCAGCCCGGTCCCGGACGGTCCCCAGGGCCTCAAGATTTTCCACAACCAGGATTTCGATGCCGTTATCACCGACATCCGCATGCCCGGCCTTGACGGTATCGAACTTTTGCGGCGGCTGAAGGAGATTGAGCAGTCTCCTGTGGACGTCATCGTCATCACCGGGCACGGAGACATGGAAAATGCAATCAAGGCCCTTAAATACGGGGCCTTCGATTATCTCCGCAAGCCCATCAATGTCCGGGAGCTGGCCATCACCCTGGAAAGATCCGCCAAGTACGCAGCCCTGCGCAAGAACTATCTGCAGCTGAAACAGGAATTCGAAAGCAGGCTCGAGCAGAAAACAACGGCTGTCCGCATGGAGGCCGATCACTTAAGAACTGCCTATCTCAAGGAAATCGGGCTGGATGAACCCTATGTCTACTCAGAAGGAATGCGCCAGGTGATGGATCAATCCGAACGCTTCAGTACCGATCGGGGCGTTCCGGTCCTGATCCAGGGCAAAAGCGGCACAGGCAAGGAGCTCGTGGCCCGGTATATCCACCATTATGCCCAGGGCTCTAAAATCCTGCCCTTTGTGGCTATCAACTGTGGGGCCATCTCCAGGGAGCTTATCGAGGCCGAACTTTTCGGTCACGAATCCGGTGCCTTTACCGGGGCCTCGCCCAGGGGCAAAATCGGCAAGATCGAGGCGGCCAGCGGCGGGACCCTGTTTCTAGACGAAATCGGCGAAATGCCTCTGGAAGCTCAAACCAAGCTCCTGCGGGTCCTGGAGAACAGGGTTATCTACCGGGTCGGCGGGGTTAAAGAAATTCCGGTGGACGTCCGCTTCATCTCGGCCACGAACAAGGATCTCTTTACTGAAGTTGACGAGGGGCGATTCCGGCTGGACCTCTATTACCGCATTAACCTGGGCAAAATCAGCATCCCGTCCTTGAGCGAAAGACAGGAAGACATTCTTCCGCTGGCCACAAGGTTCATCTCCCGGGCCTTTAAAAGAAAAGGACAGGAGTTCGGGGGGTTCACACCAGATGCCGAAGAACTTCTTCTCTGTTCGCAGTGGCCGGGTAATGTTCGGGAGCTCAAGAACCTCATGGAGCGGGTCGTTCTGCTCTCTTCCTACGACGTCATAGACTCCGAGTGTCTTCGTTCTGTCTGGGAATCCGCCCCCCAATCCACCCACAGCAAATCAGCAGCCTCTCTCGACACTGACTTTCGCCTCCCTGCCAAAGGACTCGACCTTGAAGACCTCAACGCCCGCATAATTACCCAGGCCCTGTCCTTGCACCAGGGCAATCAGACCCGTACCGCCAAATACTTAGGCATTTCCAGGCGGGTCCTCCAGGGACGCATCAAGAAGTTCGGGATCGCCTGAGGCCGGAAACACCCTTCCCAATCCTGCCAGCATTATGACCAGACAGTGCACCTGCCCCATTTGGTGCACTGTTTGGTGCAAGTCGTCTCCCCGATTTTCAAACTGAGCCCCATTTTTTTCTGCCCGCAGCAGAGGGTGAAGGTCATTTTCTCCTTGTATGGAGACATAATACATATACCTCCAGTCAAGCCTTTTTCATGACAGCGATCCTGGCATGGATTATGCTAAACTCTAATCAGGAAGTGTCCGGGCTGCAGGGTTGCCGTTTACCTGGATCCCATCTGGGACAGGAACAATTTATCCTTACCCGGAATACCTGCATCAGGCAGGACGGTCAAGACAGCGGCTCACGGAAATAACGCAATGAATCAGTACAAGCGAGGGAACAACATGCTCATTGTTGCCGAGAGAATCAACTCATCCCGAAAACACATCGCCCAGGCCATCAAGACTGAAAACACTGAGTTCATCAAGAGCGAGGCCAAGGCTCAAGCCGCGGCCGGGGCAGATTTCATCGACATCAACGCCGGGACCTTTGTCGGCGAAGAAATTGAACGGCTTACCTGGCTCATCGAGATCGTCAACAATGCGGTTGAAACTCCGATCTGCCTCGACAGCCCGGACCCGAAGGTAATTGAGGCTGCCTTGCCTCTGGTCAGGAACAGCCCGGTCATGATCAACTCGATCACCCTGGACCCGCATCGACTCGAGACACTTCTGCCCCTGGTGGCCGAGCACAAGGCCAAGGTTATCGCCCTGTGCCAGTCTGAGACCGACATGGCCGAAACCGCGGATGAAAAGGTAAAGATGGCCGAAGCCCTGGTAGAACGTGTCACAGAGGCCGGGATTTCGATCGGGGACCTCTACATCGATCCCCTGGTCTACCCTGTGTCCACAAAGGCGACCTCGGCTCTGGACACCCTGGAGGCCATCGAACGGATTATGCACGAGTTTACCGGGGTTCATACCATCTGTGGTCTGACCAACGTATCCTACGGGTTGCCCAGCAGGAAGCTTGTCAACCGGACCTTTCTAGTTGCCGCCATCAGCCGCGGGCTCGATGCGGTCATCCTCGACCCGACCGACTCCGCTCTCTACGGCGCCCTGAAGGCCGGACAGGTCATTGCGGGAAAGGATGAATACTGCCTGTCCTACATCACCGACTTTCGAAACGGCAGGTTTGAATAATCGATTTGCGGGTATTGCTTTTATCTTTTCATTTGAGTTAAAATCTACGTGTAAATGGTAGCAGTCTTTTTTTCGTTTTCTTTAACCAAAGTAAGGAGGTATAGTATGAAACGGGTTCTAATGATCCACCTGGTAGTCGGAATTTTTCTGGTTCTGGCCGCTCCTGGTTGGTCCGCCGACAAGCCGGAGTACAAGTTTCGGATGCAGGTAATCCACAGTCCAGGTCACACTGACTTTGTGCAGAACGTCAAGACTGCGGAAAAAGTCATGGAAGCAACCAACGGCCGTTTGAAGATCGAGGTGGTGCCCAACGGGACCATCGTACCCAGTCTGGAAGGGTTCCAGGCCTGCGGCGAAGGAATCTTCGAAATGCATTCCAGCTGGCCGGTCTACGCCAAAGGCGTAGAATACGCATTTCTGCCGCTCTCCTCGGGTAATCTGCAGATGGATGCCCACGACCGCTATGTCTGGCTTTACGAGTACGGTGGCTGGGACCTGCTGCAAAAGGCCTTCGACAAGATCAACCTGAAACTCCTGGCGGTCGAGGTTTGGGGCACGGAAGTCCTGATGGCCAATAAGCCCTTCCAAAGCCTCGAGGAAATGAAGGGCAAGAAAATGCGCACCTCTGATCCCCGCCTCTTGTCCAAGAACGACATCGCCGGCATCACCCTGCCCCTGGAGGAGGTTTTCACCGGGCTGGCCACCGGCAGCGTGGACATGGCCGAATTCGGTCACCTCAAGTACAACGAAGGCCTCGGGCTGACCGACGTTGCGGATTACGGCATCTGGCCTGACTTCTGGAATGTCCACTTCGTGACTACGGTGGTCGTCAACAAAAGAGCCTGGAATAAGCTCCCCAAGGATCTGCAGATGATCCTCCAGATGGCCTATCGCTCCGACGAATTCAACCATTGGACCAAGAGCCAGTGGACCAGCGCCGAAGCAATGCAGGAGCTTAAGAAAGAAGGCAAGATGGACTTTATCCGGATGGACGAAGAACAGTTCATCCCTTTGCGCAAGCAGATGCACGAGATCGAGAAGAAAGACATGGAGAAATACGGCGGACTCACCGCGGAAGTCTATGAATCCATGTACGATTTCATGGAGATCTGGTATCCGTACAAGGCCAAGAGCGCCTGGTGGGGCCAAACCCTGACTCCGGAGCAACAGATGGGCTTCGAACCTGGAAAACGTTAATAATTCAGAAATCTTGGTTATCTACGGGAAGGTCGCCAGCGGGCCTTCCCGTATGCTTCACCCGCAGGCCAACTTCCGGGTTGTTTATGACCCGGAACAAAGATTTTTCAATATCTGGTCCGGGTCATAAGTCTGGATATCGGGCTTATGCCTCGCAACTGCGGAATAATCGTGATGCCCTCGGTTCAGAGGAGGTCAGAATAGAGACATGCTAAAAAAAATACTTAAAGCAATCGATACCATAAGCGAGGTCGTAGGCAAGGCCTTCAGCTTTCTCATCTTGCCGGTCGTTCTCCTCGAAGCAGTCGAGGTCGTTCTTCGCTATGGCTTCGATTCCCCTACGGACTGGTCCTGGGAGCTGGCCGCCCTTGTCTCGGGCGGTATGTTCGTTATGGGTGGGGCCTGGGTGCTTAAAGAAAACAGACACGTCCGGACAGACGTCTTTTACGCCAAATTTTCCCCAAGGGGCCAAGCCCTTATAGACCTTATCTTCTTCGCCCTGGTGTTTTTTCCTTTTGTCGGGGTCATGGTCTGGAAAGGGATCGATAAAGCCATCTATTCGGTCAGTATTCTTGAAGAGACCTACAGCATGTGGGCCCCTCCGCTCTATCCGCTTAAAATCACCATAGCTTTGGCTTTTATTCTTCTTTGCCTGCAGGGACTGGCCAAGTGGATTCGAGACTTACATTTTGTAATCAAAGGACATGACTTATGACACCTCTAGCAGCTCTGAGTATTGTCTGCGTTATCTTTCTGATCGTACTCCTGTTCGGACATCCTCTGTCTTTTACTCTTGGCGGGCTGGCGGTCATATTCGCGGCTACGCTCTGGGGGAACGTGGCCGCTCTGAACCTCTTCATGAGAACCGCGACCAGCCTGTGCAGCAACATCGTCTATGTCGCGGTTCCCCTCTTTATATTCATGGGGACCATTCTCGAACGATCAGGGGCCGCGGAGGACTTGTTCGGCTCAATGTACATCGTCTTCGGCAAGATGCGAGGCGGCATCGCCATCGCCACAGTGGTCATGTGCACCCTGCTGGCTGCAGCCAGCGGCATCATCGGCGCCTCGCTGACCCTCATGACCCTTTTGGCTTTGCCGTCCATGAAGAATTGCAATTACGACCTGGACCTGGCTACAGGCACCATCATGGCCTCGGGCTGCCTGGGCACGATCCTCCCGCCGAGCATTATCCTGGTCATCTATGGGGCCATGGCCCAGATATCCATCGGGAAGCTCTTTGCCGGAGGCATCGGCCCGGGCCTGTTGCTCTCAGGGCTGTATCTGGCCTATATCATCATCCGGGTCGTGTTCTATCCCGACTCCGCGCCGGCCATCACTTCCGAAGAAGCTGCCAAATACAGCCAGAGTCAGAAACTGCTCATGGTCGCCAAGTCGGTCTTGCCGACCCTGATCCTCATCGTCCTTGTCCTGGGTTCGATCATGTTCGGCGCGGCCACTCCCACTGAAGCGGCCGCTCTCGGCTGCGTCGGGGCCGCCTTCATCGCCATCGGCAAACGCAGGTTTACCTGGAATATGATCAAGCAGTGTTGCTATCTGACCATGAAGACCAATGCCATGATCATGTGGATTATTCTCACGGCCAGCATGTTCACCGCGGTATTTCTCGGCCTGGGCGGAGGGGAGCTCATCAACGAGCTGGTCAATAATCTGCAGATCAACCGCTGGCTTGTCCTCATTTTCATTTTGTTCCTGCTGCTGGTCATGGGTATGCTCATAGACTGCTATGGGGTTTTGCTCATCGGGATTCCCATCTTCGGGCCCATCGTGACAGGCCTCGGGTTTGATCCGATCTGGTTTGCCGTCATGTTTGCCGTCATGATCCAGGCCTCCTACCTCACCCCGCCCATGGCCTATGCCGCCTTCTACGTCAAGGGCGTGGCCAAGGAAACCGGACATGAGTTACCCATCGGGCAGCTCTACAGGGCATCATTCATCTTTTTAGGCCTTCAGATCATCGCCCTGGTGATCATGTCCATCTTCCCGGGCATCGTCACCTGGCTTCCGAATCAGGTTTACTGAAGAAATAAAGGATCTGATCGTCTCGTCCACACAAACAGAAGCATGGAGTCATAGATATGCCTTTTGAACCTGATTTTGAACGTCTCAAGACGGCTGTCCGCCTGGAAGAGCCGGATCGTGTCCCTCTTCTGGAGGTCCTGGTGCACTACTCCATTCAAAGCGCGTTTCTCGGCCGTACCGTGACCCATGAAGCGATTAGCGACCAGATCGCTTTCTGGTCACAGGCGGGTTACGACTATCTTCCACTAACAGTGGGCATGATGTCCCCCGGCAAGGTTACCCAGGATTCAGCCATCTCCAAGGTAATCCAGGAACGGATTGTCAGCGGGGAGGAGGAACAGTCGTGGAATCTGGAGAAAAACAGCTTCATCGCCAACAGGGAGGATTTCGAAAGGTTCCCCTGGGATGCTCTGTCAGAGCTGGATTTCAAGCAATTCGAACAGGCCGGGCATCTTTTGCCGGAGAAGATGAAAATCGTGGCCCTTTCCGGAAAGATCTTCACCTTGACCTGGATGATACTGGGCTTTAACAACTTCGCGACCAAACTCATCCTGGACAAAGGGCTCGTGGCCGATGTCTTCCAAAAGGTGGGGCAGATCCAGATGGACTGTGTGGAAAGAATCGTGAACACTCCCCAGGTGGGGGCGGTCTGGCTGGTTGACGACCTGGCTTTTGGCGCCGGCCCGATGATTAATCCGGACATGCTCCGGACCTACGTTTTCTCCTGGTATAAAAAAATCATCCAGCGCTGCCACGAAAACGGAGTCCTCGTCTTTTTGCACTCGGACGGCGACTTGAGCGAACTCATGGACGATATCGTGGATATGGGCATTGATCTTCTCCATCCTATAGATCCCACCTGCCAGGATATCGTAGCCATAAAAAAACGATACGGCCATAAGCTGGCCATTGCCGGGAACGTTTCCAACGAGCTTCTCAGAAGCGGTTCTCCGGCCGAGGTGGAGGAGCGGGTCAAATATCTTATCAAGAACGTTGCCCCGGGCGGCGGCTACTTTGTCTGTTCCGGCAACTCGGTCGCCGAATGGTCGCGTATGGAGAATTACATGGCCATGCGGGCGGCTGCCTTCAGGTACGGCAGCTACCCTATCCGCCTCTGAATCCGCAAAACCGAAAAGTCGTTCAGGGCAAAGCAACCCGTGCAGAAAAAACCTAACTTTTAAGGCATATCATCTAATTCAAGGAGGCATGCAAGCTATGAATAGTTATAAAGACTTCGGACTGCGCAAACCCGAGCCCAATTGGGACAGGATCAGAAAAACGGTTCACCACGAAGAGCCGGACAGGGTGCCTCTGCTCGAGGCCCTAGTGGAGTATCCGGTCCAGAGCCGCTTTCTGGGCAAGGAGGTCACAGCAGACGATGTGAAATCACAATGCGACTTCTATTTAAACGCCGGGTACGATTCCGTACCCATCACCGTGAGCGCCATGGCCTTCGGCAAGGTGGATGAAGCCTCGCCGATTTCCCGGGTCATACGGGACAAGATGATCAAGGATGATAGCGATAAACAGGACATGACCAAATGGAGTCTGGAGTACAGCAGCTTCATCAACGACCGGAACGATTTGGAGAACTTCCCCTGGGAGGAACTCGAAAAGCCCGAACTGCTGAAGCCTCTGGAGGAAGTCGAAAAGTTCCTCCCGGACGGCATGAAAGTCATTGCCAATTCCGGCAAGGTCTTCACCCTGACCTGGATGCTCATGGGCTTCAATAACTTCGTCACCAAGCTCATTATGGATGAACAGTTCGTTTCCGATGTCTTTACCAAAGTGGCCCACGTTCAGCTCAATCTCCTTGAAAAGATCTTCGACATGCCCCATGTCGGGGCGGTCTGGATCGTCGACGATCTGGCCTTTGGCAATGGCCCCATCATCTCTCCGGAGCACTACAGACAGTTCGTCTTTCCCTGGTACAAGGAGATCGCAAAACGCTGCCACGATAACGACGTTCTGCTCTTCCAGCATTCCGACGGCGATCTCAATCCCCTCATGGAGGACATAATCGATATCGGTACCGATCTAGTCCATCCCATCGATCCTACCTGCATGAGCGTTCGGGAAACGATCGACAAGTACGGAGACAAGCTCGCCTTTGCCGGAAACGTGGCCAACGAGCTCCTCAGAAGCGGTACCCAGGCCGAGGTGGAGGAGCGGGTCAAGTACCTCATACGGACTGCCGCTCCAGGCGGGGGATACTGCCTGGCCGCGGGAAACTCGGTCACGGAGTGGGCCCGGTTCGACAACTATATCACCATGCTCAGAACAGCCGAAGCCCACGGTAACTACCCTATCACAGTTTAAAAGGAGGACTTTGAGATGTACGAGAAGATGGACATGATCAAGCAGGCCATCATCCAGCGACAACACGATCAGATTGAGACGCTGGTCCAGGAGGCCATTGACAATAATGCCGATCCGCAGGAACTCATCGACGGTATGATCGAGGCCATGGACGAGATCGGTCAGATGTATTCCAAGAACGAGATTTACGTCCCAGAGATGATGGTCGGAGCGGTGACCATGAAGAAGGGGCTTGACCTTCTCAATCCCCTCCTCCAGGCCGGTGAGAAGAAATCAAAAGGCAAGATAGTAATGTGCACGGTAAAGGGCGATATCCATGACATCGGCAAAAACCTGGTCATCATGATGCTCCAGGGAGCGGGGTTCGATGTCGTCGATCTCGGGGTGGACCTGCCGGCAGATAAAGTCGTTGAGGAGGTAAAGGCTCAGAAGCCGAACATCCTCGGCATGTCCGCCCTTTTGACCACCACCATGCCGGAGATCCAGACCGTCATAAAGAACCTGGAGGAACAGGGCGTCCGAGACCAGATCAAGGTCATGGTCGGCGGGGCACCGGTCAACCAAGAGTGGGCCCGGAAGGTTGGAGCCGACGGCTACGGAGAAGATGCCGGAAAGGCCGTCAACGTGGCCCGAGAACTCATCAACGCCTGAACCCCCCTTTTAGTCGAGAAAAGCCTTTCAGACTCATGTCTTGAACAAGGCTTCATGCCGCTATCCGCCAGTTCACAAGTAATCTCTTTTTTAAAAAAAAGAGGTTACTTGTGAATAAAAGCAGACGGTTTCTTCTTCGTCTGCTTGGCCGTCATTTGCGTACCTGCGGGAATTCACCTATACTCTTACTCGCTTTCAGCGGAAAAACTATAATTCTTTTACCAATTACAGGCAGGACCATGCAGAGGCAGTCAGACAGGGGAGGAGGCCGGGGGCAGGCAGAGCAGCATTTTCCGTTCATGGCCCTTTGCGAGCAACGTTTCGATGACCAGGAGATCTCCGAGCCAAAAAGGGCCGTAAACCGGGCAATCAGCGAACTGAAGCTTGCGGGGAAGATCGAGCCCGGCCAATCCGTGGCCGTGGCCGTCGGCAGCCGGGGCATCCATCAGCTGGAGCGGATCGTCTTCTGCCTCTGCCGGGAACTGGAAGGCATGGGCTTAAAGCCGTTCATCGTCCCGGCCATGGGCAGCCACGGCGGGGCCACGGCCAAGGGGCAAGAAGAAGTCCTGGCCTCCCTGGGTATTACTGAAGAACGAATCCGGGTTCCGGTCCGTTCCAGCCTGGAAACGGTTCACCTGGGCGATACCCGGGCAGGAATTTCTGTCTTCATGGACGCCCTGGCCTGTCAGGCGGAGCACACCGTGGTGGTCAACCGGATCAAGGCCCATACCAAGTTCAAGGCCGAAATCGAAAGCGGGTTGGTGAAGATGCTGGCCATCGGGCTGGGCAAGCACCAAGGGGCGAGCACTGTACACGGGCTGGCAGTCGATCTCTCCATGCCGGAGGTGATCCGTCAAACAGCAGGCTGCGTGCTGGAAAAGGGGAACCTCCTCTTCGGCCTGGGAATCATTGAAAACGGCTATGGTAGAACCTACCAGATCGCCGGTCTTCGGCCTGAGGAGTTCTTAAGCAGGGAACCCGAGCTCCTTGCTCTGGCCAAGGAACTGGCCCCGAAAATTCCGTTTGCCGAACTGGACCTGCTCATTGTGGACCGAATCGGGAAGGATATAAGCGGAACGGGTATGGACACCAATGTCACCGGGAGAAACAGGGACATCCTTGGGGACTTCAGCACGACCCCAAGAATCAAAAGGGTGGCTGTCCGGGATTTGAGCCCGGGCACCGGGGGCAACGGACTGGGCATCGGCCTGGCCGATTTCTGCACTCAGCGGGTGGTGGACAGGATCGACCTGCAAAAGACCTACACCAATGCCCTGACCGCCATCAGTCCGGAAAAGGCGTCCCTGCCCATGCATTTTCAAAACGACCGGGAAATGATTCGGGCCGCCCTTGGCTCGGTGGGTAGCAAACCGCTGCGAAAGCTTCGGGTCGTCCGGATCCTGGACACCCTCCACCTGGACCGGATCCAGGTCTCCCATAACCTCCCGGGCGAGCTGCCCTTAACCTGCAGCCGCCTTACCGAGCCCGAAGAGATGGAGTTCACGAGCCAGGGCGACCTCATGGAAAACTGGTGATTCAGCTAAGTCATGCCGCCCTGCGTTCCTGGAGGGCTGAATTGGTTTGATTGTATTTAGTCTGAGGAGAATCTGCAAAGGCCTCGATACAATAAAGGCCTTTGCAGATTCATGGCTGAACCAAAAACAAACTTGGTAGGATGCGGTTTTCATAGAAAATCTTGATTCACATGCTGAACCAGCTCCTCAACACAAAGATCAGGGCTGCTGACGACAGGAACAGAGATATTTTTCTGAATCTCAGAGGTCAAATGGGACATGGATGCCTGAGCCAAAACTACAACCTCAACCTGTTGACTTACCCTGATTGCAGCCTCCTTGATTTTTTGGTCGTGGAGCTGCCTGTCCCCGGACTTGATAGCTTGAAAGGCCTCGCTCTCCAATTCAGCCCGGATTTCGACTTCCTTGCCCTGCTGCGCGGCATGCTCCCGGATAAGGTTCTGACTGGGCAGCAGAGTGCTTTGAACCGTGCACACGATCCCTATCCTGTGGCCAATGGAAACCGCTTTTGCCGCCAGGGGATCGTCAATCTTAAGAATCGGTATGCTGCTCATCTCACGAACCGTATTCACAGCCGGGGACGTGGATGAACAGGTAAAGACAATCAGTTCGGCTCCCGCTTGTTCTGCAAGAAAGGCCTGCATGGCTACGCGGCGAATAATGTCAGGAGTTAATCCCTCCTTATCCAGCAATTCCTGCAAAAGACTCTCGTCAACGACATTGAAAACCTCGATTTGAGGTAATGCCTTTCCAATCTTCTGCCTGAACATGTCTATAAGAAACGGTACGGTATGGAGAAAACAAATCCTTTTCATGCCTCATTTCCCTTCGCTCTCATCTATTGTTGCCGTATTTTGCATCCAAAACCTCAGCCGGCTCTATTCTCTCGGGAGTTTACGCAACAGCGCCCCATATCCGTCGACCACATCGTTGATGCCCAAAAGCTTCATCAGGTGCCAAGCCGTGGCCTGATTCGAGGTAACAACCGGCTTGCCGGAATCCTGTTCTATCTGCTCGATGACATCGCTGCAACGAAAATTTGTACAGGTTATGAAGATCCCGTCTGCTTCAGGGACTACCGCGTCCATGGCGGCCCGGTAGGCCTCGGAAGGCTTGGTGGCTCCCATTTCATACAGGTCTTCGATCCCCAGGCCGGTGACATTCAAGACCTCGAAACCGGAGTTTTCATAAAAAATCCGAAATCGCTCGTTGATTTCATCAATATAGGGCCCGGTGATCACGATCTTTTTAAACCCCATAAAGCGCATGGCTTCGTCAGCAGCAGTAGCGGTCGTGGTACAGGGAATGCCCTTGCTGCTGGTTTCCATCCTGGGCGTCAGGCGGGTGCATTGGCATTCAGCCGTGGCCTCTTCCATGCTCTGGACCTCTTTTTTATCCCACCCTGGCCCTCCGACGAGTGATCCTGCAGTACAAGCAAAGGCTATTGCGGATCTGTTGCCCAAGAGCGGTGACGACAAGCCTTCGGCAATAACGGAAGCCGCATTTGCCAGGGGTTCGAACAGCTTGGAACATTCCTCGACATTGACGACCGGCTCCATATGGATTCTGGTTTCCCTCACATGGACATAATCCGGAAGCATTCGGCTGATTTCGGG
>JAIPDR010000079.1 GCA_021737615.1 Desulfohalobiaceae bacterium
GCCATGGTCCTCTGGATCATGTTCGGGGCCAGCATCTTCGTGGGCTTCTACATCGTCAACGGGGGTCAGGAATTCGTGACCGCGGCCATGATCGGCACCGGATTCGGTCCATACGGGATTCTGCTGATGACCAACATCCTCTTGATCATCCTGGGCATGTTCCTGGACTGGGTCGGGATTCTGCTTTTGGCGGTTCCCATCTTCGTACCCATGATGGTCTCCCTGACCTGGGAAGGGCTCTGGGGGCTGCCCGGGATCGGCTCCGGCGATGTCCGGCTCTGGTTCGGGGTGGTCTACATGGTCAACATGCAGATCTCCTTTTTGAGCCCGCCCTTCGGATATGCCCTGTATTACCTGAAGAGCGTGGCCCCGCCCGAGGTCTCCATGGGAACCATCTTCAAGGGGGTCATCCCCTTCATGATCCTCCAGGCCATCGGCCTCTTTCTGACCATTGCCTTTCCCCAGCTCAGTCTGTATCTGCCCAGACTGGTCTACGGATAAGATACAATTGCAAACAGAAAAGATTGCCTGACACATCCGAAAAACAGCTGCCTAGTGTCTGAACGAAAACAGGGATTGGATGTAAACTTGCCCGGATACGAGGACCAAAAGACTTTGAAACCGCAGCGTATTCCAATACATGAGGATTTCAAAATCTTGCAGTGACGAAGTAGATGGGTGAGTTTTCGTCCAATCACTACCAAACCTACGGGGCGGGATGAACATATGCCGCCCCTTTCCTTTTCTTGCAGATAATTCCTGAATCAGGTATTGAACCCGGAGATTTCGACGCAAGCAGAATCAAACCATCTCCCCGATCCTGCAGGAAAACAGTTTGCTATAAATACCAGAAGTTGGCCCAAAACAGATCTCCTGTCTCACATGACCCAAGAAAGATTTCATCGACGGCAGATAAAAAGCGCAATTTATGCCAATTTCTGGTATAACTCTCAAATCCAGGCAAACAACATGAACCAATCACCCCAGGCCGGCCAGACCCCCCAGGGCCCGCCGGACCGGACCTACGAGGCCCCGGCTCGATTCGTCAAGGGCTTCTATCTCCTGCTTATGCTCTGGAGCCTGTTCTGCCTGTTTCTCTTGCACCAGATTCTCCAGAACCTAAGCCTGGACCCTTTGTACGGCCTGCTCATGATCGTTTTCATACTCGTCTTTATGTGGTATTTTTCTCTGGCCTTCGCCTACCGGATCGATGTCTGGCGGGACGGGACCATGCGCATGACGAGCTACCGGCGGACCATCAGCGTCAAGGCCCAGGATATCCCCAAGGCCCTGGCCCCCCGCTTCCCGGTGGGCTTCCTCAAGTTCCGCCTGGAGCGGGAGATGGGCTACCTCTTTTATCAGGCCGGAGACAGCGATTTGCAAAAGGTGCTCCAGATGATCAAATCCGCGAATCCGGAAATCCGGTTCACCAATCTCTGACACCAATCTCCTTAATAAGGAGGAGGCCATGACCGACCAGATCAAAGACATCCTCGCCAAAGCAGACACTTCAGGCTGGAAAGAGATCCGCGTCGAATACGCCGAGGATTTCCTGCCGATTCTCGTGCCGCCTGCCTGCGAGACCCTGTGCATGAAAAAGATGCCCTGCCTGACCCATTCCAAGGACGAGATCGCCAGGTCCCTGAACGAGCCCACGGCCTCCAGGGCCCTGCCGGAGATCATCCGGGACAAGGGCAAGCCGTCTCACGAGGTCACGGTCTGCATTACGGTCTCGGACATCACCCGGCCCGTGCCCTACAAGGGGGAGAGCGGCATCCTGCAACCCTTGACCGAGATCATCGAACAGGCCGGCGTCAGACCGGAGAACATCGTTCTGGTCATAGGCAACGGCATGCACCGGCCGAGCAGCCAAGAGGAGCGCCTGGCCATGTACGGCCGGGAGATCGTGGATCGCTACCGCATCGTGGACCACGACTGCGAGGATCTGTCCTCCATGGTCCTGGCCGCCGAGACCAGCCGGGGGACGCAGGTCTATCTGAACAAGATCTTTTTCGAGTCCGATGTCAAGATCAGCACCGGCCTCGTGGAAAGCCATTTCATGGCCGGCGTCTCCGGCGGCAGAAAGGCGGTCTGCCCGGCCCTGGTCAACACCACGACCATCCAGAAGTTCCACAGTGTCGACTTTCTGGAGCATCCCAGGGCCACCAACCTCATCCTGGACGGCAACCCCTGCCACGAAGAGGCCCTGGAAGTGGCCAGGACCGTGGGCGTGGATTTTATGATCAGCACCACCCTGGACAACGAGCTGTGCATCACCGGGGTCTTTGCCGGCGACCTGGAAGCGGCCCATCTGGCCGCCTATGAGGCCATGAAGGAATTCGTGCGCATTCCGGTCCATGAACCTTACGATGTGGTCCTGACCCACGCCGGGTATGTGGGCCGGGACCACTACCAGAGCGTCAAGGCCGCGGTCAACGCCATGCCCGCAGTCAAGGACGACGGGCTCATCGTCCTCTTTGCCAACAACAGGGACCTGGAACCCATCGGCTCCCAGGAGTACAAGACCCTTTTGCACCTCTTTACCATGCTCGGGCCTGAAGGTTACCTCTCCATCCTTAAGCACCCGGCCTGGAGGTTCACCAAGGACCAGTGGGAACCGGAAATGTGGGGCAAGCCCCTGCGCAAGGTCGGCGGCCAGGGGCTCTATTATTGCGCCACCCAGATCCCGGAAGCGGCCTACAAGATCATCCCCGGTGTCTCGGGCTGGGAGTTCGTCGACCGGGAGCAGTCCTTTGCCTCGGAAAAGGAACTGGCCCGGATCATGCTCCAGAACGCGGTCATCCATGCGGCCCATCATCCGAAATTTAAAGGCCGGCACCCCAGGATGGCCTTTATCGAGGAAGGACCCTACGCCATCCCCATGCAGGAGGGCTGATTCTGAAAGAAACAAAGGAACTCCATGGACACTCACCCACTGTTGCATCTGTACAGCAGCGCGGCTCAAAAGGCCCAGCCCTCAACCATCCGCGACCTCTGCGCCCTGGTGGCCAGACCCGAAATCCGTTCCCTGGCCGGAGGCTGGCCCGACCCGGAGGTTTTTCCCGGGGCCGAGCTGAGCGCGATTTTCGAAACCCTGATGCGCGAGCGGCGTCGGGAGATGTTCCAATACGGTTCCACCGAAGGGGTCCTGGAGCTGCGGCAGCTCATCGCCGAGCAGTTGATGGACACGACTAACCTTTTTTCCCCGGACAACCTACTCATCACCCAGGGCTCGGCCCAGGGCATGAGCCTGGCCTGCCAGGTCTTCCTCGATCCGGGTGACATCGTCCTTGTCGGGCTGCCCACCTATTTCGGGGGCAGCGGAGCAGTCGCCGCCAGAGGCGGTGAATGCTTGGGTGTGCCCTTGGATGGGCAGGGACTGGATACCCTGGCCCTGGACAAAAAAGTGGTTGCCTTGAAATCCAGGGGGCGAAAGGTCAAAGGAGTCTACACCATCCCCACCTTCCAGAACCCGGCCGGGGTCAGCCTGAGTCTGGAGAGGCGGCAGCATCTGCTCGAGCTGGCCGCGGAACATGACCTGGTCATTTTTGAGGACGATCCCTATCGCGACCTCCGCTACGAAGGCGAAGACCTGCCCTCGCTGCTGGCCCTGGATCATGAGTCACGGGTCATTCACCTGCGCTCGCTGTCCAAGATATTCTCCCCGGGCATGCGTCTTGGCTGGGCTGCCGGACATCCCGGGGCCATCCGCAAGATGGCCGTGGCCAAGCAGTTCGCCGACGTCACCTCCACCACGCCGTCCCAGTACATGCTCCTGGAGTTCATCAAACAGGGTCTGCTTAGGGAGCGTATCGAGACCAACAGAGATTTCTACCGCCAAAAACGGAATTTCATGCTCGAGCAGCTGGAAAAGAACTTCCCTCAAGAGGTCTCCTGGAACAGGCCCCGGGGCGGCTTTTTCATTTTCGTCCACCTGCCGGAAACCTGGGATGCGGCCGACCTCCTGCGCGAGGCCGTGGACCGGAAGGTGGCCTTTGTCACCGGCCAGCCGTTTTTCGTAGACGGCGGCGGCCAAAACACCCTGCGTCTGTCCTTTTCCCAGGCCGGACGGGAAGAAATCGAAGCCGCGGTCAAAGCACTGGGAGCCTTGACGAGGGACCGGCTGGCCGCCGGTTTTTGAGGACAGATCACGCTGTCCCTGGTCTTGTTCCTCCCCGGGAAAATCCGGCAGAACCAGGCGAAAAATCTGCAACCGGGTTTTGTGCAAGCTTTACAAGTTTAGCATACCCGTCTTCCACCCACGAAGATCCCTTGATCTCTCCGCGAGCTCTCCTTCAACTCCCGGCTTTCGTACAGCCGGGTCTAAGAAGATCACCCGGCTCTACATCCAGCTGCGTTATGCAGGCCGCAAAGACAAGCATCTCATTAAAAAAACTCACAGGAAGCATCAGGCGGTTCCGGGTAAACGTCGAATCTTTCGATTGATTCTGCTTCTTTTTGAATCGGGTCTGAAGCAAAAACCGTTCAAAAACCTTGCATCATCCGGGGCAAGCGGCATCTCCGTCTAATTGACAATCGAAGCAAGATATGACTATGCTTACAATTCAACCGCTGTTTTTGAACCAGAAATCATTTCCCTGTTCTGCTTGAAGCGCCCAAGAACCGGAAAGTGGCAACCAAACCCATAAGGGAGGTACAGATGAAAATTCTCGTCAGTGACAACCTGCATCCGGCAGGAATCGAAATACTGGAAAAGGAAGAGGGGCTGGAGGTCGAGGTCAAGACCGGCCTAAGCCCTGAAGAGCTGAAGGAGATTATCGGCCAATACCATGGCCTGATCATCAGGAGTGCGACCAAGGTCGACAAGGACCTGCTCCAGGCCGCGCAAAACCTGAAGGTCGTCGGCCGGGCCGGCATAGGCCTGGACAACGTGGACATTGCGGCGGCTACCGCGAAGGGAGTCGTGGTCATGAACACCCCCGGCGGCAACACGGTCAGTGCTGCTGAGCACGCCATCGCCATGATGATGGCCCTGACCAGAAACATCCCCAGGGGCACGGCAACCCTGAAGCAGGGAGCCTGGGAGAAGAAGAAACTCCAGGGCAGAGAGGTCATGAACAAGACCCTGGGAGTCATCGGCTGCGGCAACATCGGATCCATTGTGGCCGACCGGGCCAGGGGCTTGAAGATGAAGGTCATCGTCCACGATCCCTGCTTCACCAACGAGCTTATCGAGGAACTGGGCCATGAAAGCGTCACCCTGGAAGAACTCTACCGGCGCTCCGACTACATAACGATCCATGTCCCCAAGGATGAGAGCACTACCGATATGATCAACAAGGAGGCCTTCTCCCGCATGAAGGACGGAGTCATGCTCATCAACTGCTCCCGGGGAGGCATCGTCGAAGAGTCGGACCTGTATGAGGCCATGACCGCGGGCAAAGTTGCCGGGGCGGCCATGGACGTCTTCAAGGAAGAGCCCCCCAAAGACAATCCCCTGCTCAAACTGGACAACTTCGTGGCCACCCCCCATCTCGGGGCATCGACTCTGGAGGCCCAGGTCAACGTCGCCGTGGCCGTGGCCAAGCAGATCAAGGCTTATCTGAAAGAGGGCAAAGCCATCAATGCCGTTAACCAGGCCGAAGCCTGCGCCTGTGGATAATAAAACGGCCGGCTGAAACGGCCGGGCTGGATCAGCCTATCTAGTGCCTGAACGAAAATTCGTGTTTGGCCGTAAACTTGCCCAGATACAAGGAACAAAAAATTTTGAAACCGCAGTCTATTCCAATACATGAGGATTTCAAAATTTTGCAGTAACGAAGTAGATGGGTGCGTTTCCGGCCAGACACTATCTACGACAAATCCAGACAACCGGAGGATAAAATGCCAGAACGAGTCTACAATTTCGGGGCAGGGCCCTGCACCCTGCCCCTGCCCGTGCTCGAGGAGGCCCAGAAAGAATTCGTGAACTTTCAAAATACCGGCATGTCCCTTCTGGAGATGAGCCACCGGGGCAAAGAATACGACGCGGTCCACCATGAAGCCATGGACCTGGCCCTGGAGATCTTTCAAGCCCCCAGTGAGTTCAGCGTTCTTTTCATCCAGGGCGGGGCAACCCTGCAGTTTGCCATGGTTCCCCTGAACCTTTTAAACGACTCGGTCCAGGCTGGCTATGTCGTATCCGGCCACTGGGGCAAGGGGGCCCTGACCGACGCCCAACCTGTGGCCAACGCCTACGCGGCCTGGGACGGAGCCGAGAGCGGGTACACCCGCATGCCAGCCGACAACGAGCTCATGCTGGGAGATCAGACCCGCTACCTGCACATCACCTCCAACGAAACCATCGGGGGCATCCGCTATGAACACTGGCCGGATACCGGCGTTCCCCTGGTGGCGGACATGTCTTCGGATTACATGTCCCGGCCGGTGGACTGGAACAAATTCGACCTGATCTACGGAGGTACCCAGAAAAATCTGGGACCGGCCGGGATGGCCGTGGTCTTCATCCGGACCAAGATCCTGGACAACACCAATCGGGAAATTCCCCGTTACCTGCGCTATGATCTGCATCAGGCCAAAGAATCGATGTTCAACACCCCGCCGGTCTTCTCGGTCTACATGCTGGGCAAAGTCCTGAAATGGATGAAGGCCCGGGGCGGCCTGCAGGCCATGCAGGAGGCGGCGGAAAAAAAATCGAAAATTATCTACGAGACCATCGACAACAGCAATGGTTTCTACCGCTCGCCCGTGGATCCTAACTGTCGTTCACAGATGAACATCGTCTTCCGGATGCCGGAGGAATCCCTGGAGAAGCAATTTCTGGAAGAGGCTGACCGGGCCGGGCTGGTCAAGCTGAAAGGTCATCGCAGCGTCGGCGGCTGCCGGGCCAGCATTTACAACGCCATGCCCCTGGAGGGGGTCAAGGCTCTGCAGGAATTCATGCATCGTTTTCAGAAGCAACATTCCTGAACTGTGAACTTCAGACTTCGGACCAGTGGCTTGACACTTAAACGTAACTCTTTAAAATGACTTAGAATATTTTAAATGGCTTCAAAATTGGATATAATATCGAATTTCGCGCTTAGAATTTATCATAACCTGATATTTGTCCAAAAAAATATCCAAACATAGGAGTACGCGAAAGAGCTCTGTAGATTACGAGGCCTCGGCCTCTCTTTGCTTCATCTTCTGATGAAAGACAAGCGAGGCCAGGCCGTAGTAAACAGGATACAACAGGGTCAGCATGGCCAGTCTTTCCGCCCAGGCCGCCTCGGCAAAGAAACAGAGGATGGCGGTTACGATCCCGTAAAAGAAGGACAGGCAGATATTCAGCTTTCGCAGCCACCTGGTTCTGGAAGGATAGATGTAATGGATGGGGATGAAGGTCAGTATGGACAAAACGACCAGAAACCCCAGGAGCACGCCTGGAGAGGGAGCCAGGACATACATGTAGAGGAAAAAGACGTTCCAGTAGGACGGAAACCCGACAAAAGACTCCTCTGTTTTGGCCTCTCCCTGTGAAAACCCGTAACTGCTGGCCAGCATGGGCAACAGGGCCCACCAGGAATACTCCTGGGGCAGGACCTCGAACCTGACCAGGGCCAGACAAGGCAGAAAAACATAGGTCACGTAATCGATGATGTCGTCCAGCCTTCCTCCGTCAAAACCGGGCAGGGCCTCCTTGACCTGGAATTTCCTGGCCAGGACCCCGTCGGTGGCGTCGATAAAAACAGCCACCCACAGGGAAATCAAAAAGCCTTTTCCATTGCCGTTAAACAGGCACAAAGAGGCCACAAACGCCGGCACGATCCCCATACTCGTGTAAAGATGAACCCCGATGGCCAGTATCTTTTTCAATTGTCAACTCCTTATTGAACCCGAAATCGCAGCGACCCGAAAACCCCGATCCTACTCACTGCCTGAAGGATTGTAAATGCTACAAATCTTCGCAGTATCACCAATAACAGATTTGGACTGCCGGTTTTGCCGGAGGCGGCCGCCGACCCGGTACCGACAGCCCGCAACAGGAGTATGTGCATGCGGACACCTGATGTTGGAATCTCCAGGGAGGGACTGCCCCTCATTCTCTTCTCGGCCTTCACCACCCTGATCCTGGCCATGCTTGACTGGGATCTGCCGGCCTTTGTTCTTCTTCTTGGCACCTTCTTCGTCTTCCACTTCTTTCGGGATCCCGAGCGCTATCCACCGACCGGCCCCGGTCTGGCCGTGTCTCCGGCGGACGGCAGGATCTTGAGTATAGATGAGCGGCCGGATCCGGCTTCCAACGAGCTCAGAACCAGAATCAGCATATTTATGAATGTCTTCGATGTCCATGTCAACCGCAGCCCTGTTCAGGGGATGGTGGACAAGATCACCTATCATCCCGGCCGCTTCTTCAATGCCTCCCTGGACAAGGCCTCAAAGGACAACGAACGGAATGTGTTTTTAATCAGCGACCAGGAAGGCCGCCAGCTGATCGTGGTCCAGATCGCCGGACTCGTGGCCCGGCGGATCGTCTGTCATGCCGAACCCGGGGACCCTGTCCTGCGGGGGCAACGGCTGGGGTTGATCAAATTCGGATCAAGAGTTGACCTTTACCTGCCCCCGGGTTATACAGTAAGGGTACATGCGGGTGAGAAGGTCTTGGCCGGCCAGACCGTGGTGGCTGCCGCTTAATCTCCATCTTCAAATAATATGCAGGAATCACGCAACAAATCAGTTTATATTCTCCCGAACCTGTTGACCACAGCCAGTCTTTTTACCGGGTTTTTGGCTGTTCTGTGGGCAGTTGAAGGCTATTTCATCTGGTCGGCCACAGGTATACTGGTCAGCTGCGTCTTTGACGGGCTGGACGGAAAAGTGGCCAGGATGACCAAAGGCAGCTCCAGGTTCGGGATTCAGCTCGACTCACTGGCCGACCTGGTCTCCTTCGGGGTGGCTCCGGCACTGATGATCTTTCTCTGGCAGACTTCAGTCTTCGGACGCCTGGGGATAGCCTCTTCCTTCCTTTTTCTGGCCTGCGGCGCCCTGCGTCTGGCCCGGTTCAACATCCAGTCCGATCAGGCTGAGGAAAAAACGAGCAAATTCTTTGTGGGCCTGCCGATACCGGCAGCGGCCTGCTCGTTGTCGACCCTGGTCCTTTTTTCCACCTATCTCCCGGCAACAATGCAGACCTTCCTGCTGCCGGCGGCCTCCCTGCTGCTCATGATCATTCTGGCCCTGCTCATGGTCAGCCAGGTCCGCTATGCCTCCTTCAAAGAAGTCGAATACATTCGGGCCCACCCTTTCACGACCTCGGTCAGTGTCGTGCTGCTCTTTGTTCTGGTCGCTTCCGAGCCCAAGCTGCTGGGATTTCTTTTCTCTACAGCCTACCTGGCCTCCGGACCTATCTACTCTTTCCTGATCCTGCCGCTGCGCCGGGGGACCTTTCTAGGTGGGCTTATCCGCCATAAGCCCTAACCATCCCACAACACCACCATTTGTATAAAAAACCCAAACCCTGATCAGGGTAAGGGATCATGTCCCGGCGGGCATGCGCGGGAGCAACAGACATTGTCAAGCGCCTGCTTGTATGACCGGGAGGAACTTCCCGGCAGAACCCGGTCTCCAGGGCCAGGAGTCTTGTCTTGCCTTTTGCAGTGGATCTAAAAATTATATTTATTAAAATTTACCGATATCCTGTCTTCTCCCCTGGACTTTTTGTCCCGGGAAGGAAAACGGATGAAGGAGGAAAGACCATGTCCGAGAGAATGTATATTTTTGACACCACCCTGCGCGACGGGGAACAGTCCCCAGGGGCCAGCATGAACCTCCAGGAAAAGAGGCGCCTGGCCAGGCAGCTGGACCGGCTCGGAGTGGACGTCATTGAAGCGGGGTTTCCGGCCTCCAGTCAGGGTGAATTCGAATCGGTCCAGGATATAAGTGCGGTCATCGAGAAGGCCCAGGTCGCCGCCCTCAGCCGCTGTTCAAGCACGGATATAGACCGGGCCTGGGAGGCGATCAAGGAGGCGAAGCGTCCCAGAATCCATACCTTCCTGGCTACGTCGAACATCCATATGCAGTACAAATTGAACATGACCCGGGAGCAGGTCCTGCAAACACTGGCCAAAGCCGTGACCAGAGCGGCCGGGTACACCGAAAACGTAGAATTTTCAGCCGAGGACGCCTCACGTTCAGACCCGGACTTCCTGGTTCAGGTCCTGGAGACCGCCATCTCTTCCGGGGCGACCACGGTCAATATCCCGGACACGGTAGGTTACACCCAACCCCAGGAATTTTTTGAGCTGATCTCCTACCTCAGGAAAAAGGTCAGCAATATCGATAAGGCGGTCATCAGTGTCCATTGTCATAACGACCTCGGTCTGGCCGTGGCCAACACCCTGGCCGCCCTTGATGCCGGGGCCAGGCAGGCCGAAGTCACCTTGAACGGAATCGGCGAACGGGCCGGCAACGCAGCCCTTGAGGAGGTGATCATGGCCCTGAAGGTCAGAGAGGACATCCACGGGCTGCAAACCGGGGTCGACTCAGAGCAGCTCTATCCTGCCTGCAGACTGCTTTCCATGATCATCGGCCAGCCCATTTCCGCCTATAAAGCCGTTGTCGGGGGCAATGCCTTTGCCCACGAGGCCGGCATCCACCAGCACGGCATGATTCAAAACAAGCAGACCTACGAGATCATGACCCCAGACAGCATCGGCCGCCCTCCTTCGGAGATGGTCATGGGCAAACACTCCGGCCGGCACGCCTGCCAGCAGCGCCTGGAACAGCTCGGCTACCGCCTCGAGCCGGAGCAGCTGGATATCGTCTTTGCCGCGGTCAAGAGGCTGGCGGATATCAAGAAACAGATCTTTGTGGAAGACCTGGAGGCCCTGGTCCTGGAAGAGGTCTACCGCATTCCGGATAAATACAAGCTCTTGTATTTGAGTTCGCTTTCGGGCAATATGGCCATTCCAACGGCTACCTTGAAAATGGTTGTCGACGGCCAGGAGAAGCAGCTGTCAGAGTTCGGCGTCGGCCCCATTGACGCCGTGTTCAATGGGATCTCCAGGATCACCGGCCGCTCGGCCGAGCTGGCCCGATTTTCCATAACCGCCATTACCGGAGGAACCGACGCCCAGGGAGAGGTGACCGTCAAACTGGAAGAGGGTGAAAGGACCGCTGTGGGCCGCGGATCCGATCCAGATATAATCGTCGCCAGCGCCAAGGCCTACATCAACGCCCTGAACAGGCTGGCCAAACGGGAAGAGGAGAAGATATGCGTCGAACTCTAGCCGAAAAAATCCTGCAGCAGTCATGTCAAGAAGAGATAGAGGGACCCGGTCAGATCATCCAGTCCAGGGTCTCGGGGGTCCTGGCCAATGACATCACCGCCCCTCTGGCCATCAAATCCTTCGAGGCCATGGGTGCGGACCGGGTCTTCGACCAAAACCGGGTCTTTCTGGTCTGCGACCACTTCACCCCGAACAAGGACATCGCTTCCGCGCAACAGGTCAAAACCGTCAGGCATTTCGCCCGCAAGATGGGCATCACCCATTATTACGAAGGCGGCGAATCGGGTGTGGAGCACGCCCTGCTCCCGGAGGCCGGCCTGATCGGCCCCGGGGACATCGTTGTGGGCGCAGACAGCCATACCTGCACCTATGGAGGGCTCGGCAGCTTTGCCACCGGACTGGGCAGCACGGACATCGCCGCGGCCATGGTCCTCGGCCGGACCTGGTTCAAAGTACCGCAGACCATCAGGGTCGATCTGGAGGGCAGCCTCCAGGAGCATTGCGGGGGCAAGGATGTGATCCTCTCCCTTATTTCCAGGCTCGGAGTAGACGGGGCGCTCTACAAGGCCCTGGAGTTCGCGGGGCCCGGCCTGGACGGGCTCCCGGTCGAAGCCAGGATGACCGTGGCCAACATGGCCATCGAGGCCGGGGCCAAGGTCGGTCTTTTCCCCTGCGACCGGATGACGCTCGACTATCTCCAGGACGCGGGCCGCTCCGGAGACCGGGAACTCCGGCCCGATCCCGGGGCCGGTTACCAGGACCGGATCAGCATCGATCTGGACCGGCTCACCCCCCAGGTGGCCTGCCCGCACCTTCCGGAAAACGTCCGCCCCGCGGCAGAACTACTGGAGATCTCCCTCGACCAGGTGGTCATCGGCTCCTGCACCAACGGCAGAATCAGCGATCTCAGAGAGGCGGCCGCGATCCTCAAAGACAGGAAAGCGGCCAGGGGGCTGCGGCTCATCGTTCTCCCGGCCACGCCCCGGATCTATTCGCAGGCCCTCCAGGAAGGCCTGCTGGAGATCTTCATGAAGGCCGGGGCAGTCGTGGGACCGCCGACCTGCGGCCCCTGCCTGGGGGGCCATATGGGTATTCTGGCCTCAGGGGAGAGGTGCCTGGCCACCACGAACAGGAATTTCAAAGGCAGGATGGGCAGCCTGGAGAGCGAGGTCTATCTCTCCGGACCGTCTGTCGCCGCCGCCAGCGCGGTGACCGGCAGGATTACTGATCCGAACAAGCTTTGAGCATGTTAGAAACCGAAACACTTGAAACGAGGCTCTGCTATGTTTTTTAAAGGAAAAGCGCACAAGCTTGGAGCGCACATCGACACCGACGCCATTATTCCGGCCAAGTACCTGGTGAGCATAGAAAAGGAAGTCCTGGGGAAATCCTGCATGGCCGGGATTCAGGAAGACTGGGTCCAGCGGATCAGCCCCGGGGACATCATCGTTGCAGACAAGAACTTCGGCTGCGGATCATCCAGGGAACACGCGCCTCTGGCTATTCTCGGGGCCGGGATACCGGTGGTCATCGCCCACAGTTTCGCCCGCATATTTTACCGCAACGGTTTTAACATGGGACTCGTCCTTCTGGAGATCGGAGACGACGTGCACAAAATCGAGCAGGACGATCGGCTGGAGGTCGACGCCTTAGAGGGCCTGATCAGGGACACAAGCAAGGATCTGACTCTGGCCACCGCCCCCCTTCCGGAATTCATGCAGGACATTCTGTCAAAGGGCGGGCTGGTCAACTATGTCCGGGAACGTCTAGCCGCTTAAAATCTCGATGTCCAGACTGCAGCTTGTATCTTTGGCCAAATCATACGGAAACCGGGACCTGTTCCGGGACGTCTCCCTGGAACTCGGTCCCGGCGACCGCCTGGCTCTGATCGGTTCCAACGGCTGCGGCAAGTCCACCCTGTTAGGAATCATTTCCGGAAGGACCGCCCCGGATTCCGGCCAGGTCCTCTTCCTCCCCCGGGAAACCAAAGTGGGCTACGGGGCCCAGGAAGTGGATGCAAGAGTCCTTGAAACCCCGCTTTTGACCTGGGTCCTGGAAGTTTTGCCCTCCTGGAGTCAACTCTGGAATCGCTGGTCCCGGGCCATTGAGGCCAACGACGCCTCCCGGCTTGAACAGCTCAGCAAGGAACAGACCAGACTGGAACAGGTTTTCGGCTACAACCCGGAACACAAGGCCAAATCCATCTTGACCGGCCTGGGCTTCGCCCCCGCTTCCTTTGAGACCCCCCTGCAGAAGTTCAGCGGCGGCTGGCAGGAACGAGCCAAATTGGCCCGGGTTCTGGTCCAGGGAACAGATACCCTGCTTTTGGACGAACCCACCAACCATCTGGACCTGGAGGCCGTTCGCTGGCTGGAGAACTTCCTGACCGGCTTCCAGGGTGTTCTGATATTTGTGGCCCACGACAGATATTTCCTGGACAGGGTGGCCAACCGGGTCCTGTTCATGGAACCTGAAAAACCGGTTCCCTTTGCAGGCAATTTCAGCCGCTTTTTGGCCTGGCAGCAGGAACGGGAAGAGGCCCTGGCCAGGCAGCGCTTTAAACTGGAGCAGGAGATCGAGCACAAACAGAGTTTTGTGGACCGCTTTCGCTACAAGGCCCGCAAGGCTGGCCAGGCCCAGAGCAGGCTGAAACAGATAGAGCGCCTCAAAGAAGAGAAGGAAAGATACGGCCCCAAAAAGCAGAGCAAACAGTTGCAATTCTCCTGGCCGGAGCCCCCCCGGGGCAATGCAGTCATGGTCAGCGGCCAAAAGCTCACGGCCCCCTACCCCAGAGAGCGGCCCCTGTTCAGCGGACTGGATTTTCTGCTTTCCCGGGGCCGGAAAGTAGCCCTGGCCGGACCCAACGGCTGCGGGAAAACCACTCTTTTGAAGATCATCACCGGTTCCCTCGAACCGCAAAGCGGATCCGTGCAATTCGGATCAAAGGTCGAATCCGCCTTTTTCAGCCAGCAGGCCACCGACTCTCTTGACGGCGAAAACAGCCTGCTCTCACAGATAAGGCTTTTGGCCTCCCCGGAGAGCAAAGACAATGAACTCTACTCGGTCCTGGGGCTCTTTCTGCTTGGCCAGGAATTCTGGGACCAGAAGGTCGCCAGTCTCAGCGGGGGGGAAAAGAGCCGGCTCCTGCTGGCCTCTTTGTTCCTGGCCAAAGCCAACCTCCTGATCCTGGACGAGCCGACCAACCATCTGGACCTTGAATCCAGGGCCGCCCTGATCCAGGCCCTGAAGCTGTATTCCGGAACCATCCTCTTCGTGGCCCATGACAGGGCCCTGCTCTCGGAAGTGGCCGAGGAGATCTGGTATCTAGGCCCGCAGGGGATAGAGGTTTTGACTTCGGGATACCCGGAGTATGAGCGAAAGATGATGGATCCGTCCCGATCGTCTTCCCCTGCCCAGTCCAGGAACCAACAGCCGGTCAAGCCGGACAGAGAAGAAAAAAGGCGCCGGGCCAGGTCCAGAAACATGCGTTTTCAGCGTCTCAAGCCCTTGAAAGACGAATACTTTGCCCTGGAGTCCCGCTTCGATGATCTTTTGGAGCAAATGGAAAAAGTGGAGCGGTCCCTGGCCTCCCCGCTGACCTATTCTGACCCAAAGCAGATGGAAAAATTGAACAAGGAATATTCCAAGCACCAACGCCTGAGCGAATCCCTCTTGCAAAGGATGGAGAGCCTCGAACAAAAGATAAAAAGCATAGAAGACGGGCCTCCTGAAAAAGAAGCCAGCTTGTGAAAACAGCAGTTTTGAGGTATTATAAGGCAAACGGACCGAGTACCGTCGCAGCACTAAGGCCTCGTATGAAACTTCAGCTGACGCCACGAACCGATCACAGAGCTCTCTTTCGCTTCAACGCTTCCGGCTCTTGGTTTTCTAAGGCTTGCTCACGGGGGATCTTTGCCCCCTCCGGACTCTTTGTTTTGTTCTTTGGCAAACTACCTTTCTGCAATAAAAAT
>JAIPDR010000080.1 GCA_021737615.1 Desulfohalobiaceae bacterium
GTGATGCAGTAGCCGAACATGTCCCTGGCCCGAATCCCTGTGATGCCGAGAAGCGGTATGGCCCAGAAGGGCTGAAACAGATTGGTCCAGGCGTCGCCTACGGCATAGGCCATGATGGTTTTGCCGATGGGGACCTCGATTTCCTGAGCAGCCCGAAGTATGGTTTCGCCGACCACGGTCCACTCTCCACCGCCGGAAGGCACGAAGAGGTTGACCAGCCCTCCGCTCAGCCAGGCAATGACAGAGTATGATCCTGCGTTTGAGATATTCACCAGCCGTGTCCGATACTTTCCATAAAATTTGCTTTGGTAGAATTCGGGGCCATGTCAGATCTCTCCTTTGTTTTCAGCAGGATGATTGGCTGGAACTGGTTTCATGTTATCAATTTGCATGCCACAAGGAACCTCTCGTCTGAAAAAAGATAGGAAAGATATAAAACTTGGCTTATAAAAACTCGGGTTAAAATGAATACATAATCATCCTCTTGGTGCCTGTTTTTTTCAATGCTCCGGCATATCGAGCAGAAAGCGCCAGGCAGGAACGACCTCGAAAAGACAAGGTTTTCCAACAAATGACCTGTGTTCAGGAGGATGCCCGAGGCGATGAAAGGGACAAAGGCGTGGTCCACACAGTAGGTTTTTTTCGGATTGGCCTTGCTGCGGGTTATGGATGCATCAAATAACGGGACCGAAAACGGGAAGTAGGCGTCTTCGAACCATTGCAGATAGTCGGATACGGCGGACTTAGGGGCCTTATGGCCCAGAGACTTGAGGTATCCCGTAAGGCTGTTAATGGAGCATAATGAGGAGATGTTGTCCATCAACCGGTAGGCAAGGTCCGTCAACGCCCTGGGGTGGGAGATGTTGTGGCGCTCTATCAGGTCCCGGAACAGGACGGCTTCAAAATATTCCTGGTGAATCTTGATCCGAAGACGCCGGTCAAGACCGGTGGAAGACCTTCTCGAAGAAGCCGGTCCATGCAAATAAGTGGTAACATACATGACCAGATAGGCCAAGAACTGTCAAGGAATTTTGCCGATATTTGATGTTTTTGAAATTTAATTATCATTTGAATAGTTCAACGATTTAAATTTAATGGACTATTCCATTTCCTGGCGCGAAGTTTTTTGGGAGGAGGTGTGAATAGGATTTGATTCAAAACTGCAACAACTATTTTCACGTTTCAACTTTACGAAACAGACCCCTTTTCTTTCTATTCGATTTTTGCTAATTTGCGCTGGAAAGCTGAAGCACCCGGAGGATCGTTATCCACATGGCAATCTTTTTTCCTCGAGGTGAGGACCTATGACCCTCGATTTCAATAAGATCCATTCTTTTGAGTGGCTCCTGGACAACTTGGGCTCCGGGGTCTTTGCCGTGAATCAACAGCTTGAGATCATCTACTTCAATCTCCAGGCGGAGCTTTTGACCGGATATTCCAAGCACGAGGCAGTCGGCAGGAAGTGCTGGGAGATTTTCCGGACCAATCAGTGCTCCGGCAACTGCAACCTGAGACGGGCCATGCAGGAAGATTCCAAGGTGGTCAATCAGCGCTTGCGAATGTCGAATCGCTTCGGCAGGGAAGTCCCTGTGGTCATCACCGCAGCGGTGCTTCACGACAACAATGGCGGCATACTGGGCGGGGTCGAGTCCTTCCACGACGATACCGCCAGGGAGACCCTGGAAAAGAAAGTTAAAAAGTCTTACATGCTTGATGATTTCGTGAGTCAAGACGTCAAGGTGCTGGAGATCATAGACAGAGTGCGCATCATAGCGGATTCAGCCAATCCGGTTTTGATCCTGGGGGAGACCGGGGTCGGCAAGGACATCCTGGCCAGGTCCGTGCATAATATCAGCAGCAGAGCCAAGGGGCCTTTCGTCAAGGTCAACTGTGCGGCCATCCCGGCTTCCATGCTTGAATCCGAGCTCTTCGGCTATAAAAAAGGGGCCTTCACCGATGCCGGGCGGGACAAGCCCGGCAAGTTTCAACTGGCCCGCAAAGGGACCATACTCCTGGACGAGATCGGCGAGATGACTCCGGATATGCAGGCCAAGCTCCTGCAGGTCATGGAGGAAAAGGAGTTTTATCCCCTGGGGGCGACCAGCCTGGAAAAGGTCGATGTCAGGATCATCGCCACCACCAACCGGGATCTGGAGGCCATGGTCAAGCAACAGGGGTTTCGAAAGGATCTCTACTACCGCCTGAAACTGTTCGAATTTGAGATTCCCCCTTTGCGGGAACGACTGGGCGACATCCAACTCTTGATAGAGCACTTTCTGGAACGCTCAGCCGCCATGAACTGTGCCCGGCTTCCGGAAATGAGCCAGGAAGTGAAGAGGATCCTCATGCAGTATGAATATCCCGGGAACGTCCGGGAACTAAAGAACATAATCGAATACGTGGTCATGCTCAGCAACGGCTGTGTGGAAAAAACAGACCTGCCTCCTTATCTCAAGGACCAGGATCAAGCCGGAGAATACCTGGACCAGGTGGAACAGACCGGGGCAAGGTGTTTCCAGAGAGCAGAGCGGGAGATTCTGTTGGATTCCCTGCAAAAACACGACTGGCGGATGCAGTGTGCGGCCGAGAGCCTGGGGATGAGCCGAACCACCCTCTGGCGCAGGATGAAGAGATACCACCTAACGAGAAAGGATTTCATGAAGTAGGTAAAAAATATGTATACATTGGGATGATTCGCAGAATCTGTTTACAATTTTCCGGAAAGCAGTCCGGTTTTTGGCAAGCATAATCCAGGATGAAACTTTCCACTCATCTCTATAGGTAACACGATGTCGGACAAATTATCTTATGAAGAGTTGGAGAAAAGAATAGCTGTATTGGAGCAATGTTGTAACTTGTTGCGGGCTGAGTCTTGCGTCACCCAATGCATCACCAAGGAAAATAATCGTGACCGGCTCATTCAAAGCGTATGCTACAATCTTGTGCAAAAGTGCGGGTGCCAAAGCTCCTGGATTGCTGTCTTCGATGACAAAGGGGATCTTGCAGCTTCAGCTGAGTCAGGTTTAGGAGAAGATTTCCTGCCCATGATCGAAAAGCTGAAACAGGGTGAGTTGAGCTTTTGCATGCAAAACGCGTTTACACAACCAAAAGTAGTGGTCACAGGAGATCCTGACTCCTTTTGCCTTGACTGTCCTTTGTTGGATAATTGCCGGGGCAGAAGCGCAATGTCATTTCCCATAAGACATCAGGGCAAGACTTATGGTTTGCTGAGTGTATCCATTGCTGCATCGCTATCTGCATTCCGGGAAGAACAGTACGTCTTCAAAGAAATTGCCGAAAACATAGCCTTTGCCTTATATAATTTGGAAATTGAAGAGGATCAGAAGCAGGCTGAGATGGCTCTCCAGCAAAAGGTCCTGGAGATGGAGATCTTCATCAACAATATCCCTCACATGGCTTGGCTCAAGGATATCGACTCCAACTTCATTTTGGTCAACCAGGCTTTCGGGGATGCCCTGGGCATCGATCCAGAATACCTTGTGGCCCATAGCTGTGCTCTGTGCTTCGACCATGAAACCGCCGAAAAGATGAAAGAGGCCGACCGTGAAGTCATCAAAAGAAAGAAACCCATAACCATAGAGGAAACCATTGTCGACAGGCACGGTCGAAAACGGCACCTGGAGACCAACAAATCGCCGATACTCGATTACGAGGGGAAAGTCGTGGGTACTGTCGGTGTCGGCATAGACATTACCGAACGCAAGAAAGCCCAGGAGTCTCTGCGGGATCGTGAGGAGAAATATCGTCTCCTGGCCGAAAACTCCGCCGATATTATCTGGAGCATGGATGCCGATCTGAAGATTACCTATATTACCCCTTCAGTAGAGAGAATCCTGGGATACAGCCAGGAAGAAATCTACAACCTGAGCCAGGATCGATTATTCAGACCCCGGACCTACGCCATACTTAGGCAAAAGAAACAGGAAATAAAGTCCGGCCGAATACAAGGCACCTTAAGCCTTGAACTGGAGCATATCCGGAAGGACGGCCGGCTCATCTCAACGGAAGTCAGCCTTTCCCCGATCTTTGACAAAAACGGGGTCTTCCTTGGGATACAGGGAGTCACCCGGGATATCACCGAACGGAAGGAGGCTGAAGAGCTTAGAATTGTCAAGGAGGCGGCTGAAAAGGCCAATAGAGCCAAGTCCGATTTTTTGTCCAACATGAGCCACGAGATCCGGACCCCGCTTAACGGGGTCAAGGGCATGATACAGCTGGCCAGAATGGGGACATCTGAGCCAAAGACATCGGAATATCTTGACTATGCGGTCATGTCTGCAGATCACCTCCAGGACCTGATCAACGATATCTTGGATCTCTCCAAGATCGAAGCCGGCAAGTTCGAACTTAACAACCAGCCTCTGGCCCTGCGCCGGCTCGTGGAAACGATAATCGGACCTCTTGCCTTCAGGGCCCGGGAGAAAGGTCTCGATTTGAATTTCAAGATTGAAGAAACTGTTCCGGATATCCTACTCGGCGATGCCAGATACCTCCGCCAGGTGCTCACAAACCTGGTAGACAATGCAGTCAAGTTTACCGAAGAAGGCTGGGTAGAGGTCAGCGTGAAGCAGGTTCCGGTTAAAAGATCCGATAAGGCGATCAAGCTCATGTTTCAGATCATGGATACGGGCATCGGCATTTCAAAGGACAAGCAGGAGATCATCTTCGACAGCTTCGAGCAGGCGGGTTTCTCTCATCACACCAAGTTCGGGGGTACTGGATTGGGACTGACCATTTCCAAGCGCTTGGTGGAACTCATGGGCGGGGGTATCCGGGTAGACAGCAAGGAAGGAGAAGGCTCCACCTTTTCGTTTACAGTGGAATTCGAAGCCACGGAACTATCAGTAGAAACAAATAGTGTTGCGAGCACAGAGCAGCCCCGGAAAAAGGCCCTGCGAATCCTTGTTGCCGAGGACAGTAAAATGAATCAGATCTACATCATGAATCTTTTAAAGAGCCTGGGGCACAGTCCCGTGCTGGCGCAGAACGGGCGGGAGGCCTTGGAGTTGCTTTCCCGGCAGCACTTCGGTCTGGTGCTCATGGATATCCGCATGCCGGAAATGGACGGGGCGCAAGCCGTCCGCATCATTCGCAACGATCCGCCCGAAGGGGTTGATCGCGATATACCAGTGGTCGCTCTGACCGCCTATGCCTTGAAAGACGAGAAGGATCATTATCTGAAATGTGGATTTAACGCCTATCTTACCAAACCGATTGATATCGAAGAACTCAATAAGACCTTGTCAGAATTGTAATAAAATCCTTCCCCAAACATCTTGAGGGCATCGTCCCAAAAGCTCCGGCAGTCTGTTTGTCTCCTGGTATGATTTTTGCTTTACTTGTTTGAAGCCAACCTGGATGCGCTCTGACGAATTCGAAAAGGAGATTGCCATGCCCTATCTCAAGTGTCATGATTTAAACATGTATTACCGGGTCGATGGAACCGGGTTCCCGGTGCTCTTTATCAGCGGCCTCAGCGGGGGCAGCTGGTCCTGGTCCGCACAGATTCCGTTTTTCGCAAAAAAGTACCGCTGCATTGCCTTTGACAACCGCGGAGCCGGACGGACAGAGGCCCCTCCCGGCCCCTACTCCATGGAGCAGATGGCGGTGGACACGGTCAGGCTACTGCACGGCCTGGAGGTGGAGAAGACCTTTGTGCTCGGCCTGTCCATGGGCGGCATGATCGCCCAGGAACTGGCCACGCTTCTGCCGCACCGGATCAAGGGCCTGGTTCTGGGCTGCACCCATCCCGGAGGCCAGATGCAGGTCAGGGCAAAAGAAGAGGTCTACCGGCGCCTGGTGAGCAACGATGGCTTGAGTCCAAAGGAGGTGGTCGAGAAGAACATCCCTCTGCTCTTCAGGCGGTCTACACAAAAGAGCCGGCCCGAGGTCCTCGATGACTACAGAAAACAGCAGAGCGAGGCCCCGGTTCAGCCGGAACACGCCTTCCAGGCCCAGTACAGGGCCATCCTGGACTTCGATTTCTCGCACAGGTTGAGCAAAGTAGGAGTTCCAACGCTGGTCATCACCGGCTCCGAGGATATCCTGGTCCCTCCGGAAAATTCCAGGATCATGGCACAGAAAATCCCGGTTTCCACCCTCAGGGAGCTGCCGGAGACAGGGCACGCCCTGCACGTGGAACAGCCAGAGGTCTTCAATCGCGAACTGGACGCTTTTTTTTCGGAGGCACTCACTTTAATTCTCGCCTAAAGAACCGCCGCCTTTGCCAACAAAAGTGGAATGAGCCGCGGAGCAGGGACCGATGACAGACGATCAAAGCGCAGCAGCAGCGAAACCCGATCAGGCGGAAGAAACCCGCCAGATACAGAGGGTGGCCCTCTACGGATTTTTGCTCAATCTGGGCCTGGCCGGGATGAAAGGCATTCTGGCCAAAACCTCGGGCAGTCTGGCCGTGGCGGCCGGGGCCATCGATTCGGCTACCGATTCCGTGGCCTCGGCGGCCATATACGGAGGCTTGCGCCTTTCCGCCCTGAAAAGCAGCCGCTTTCCCCTGGGGCTGTACAAGATCGAGAACCTCATTTCCGTGTTCGTGGCCTTCTTCATTTTCCTGGCCGGATATGAAGTCATTCGCCGGGTCCTCTTCGGCGCCGGGGGCCATCCCGATATATCATTGACGACCATCGGTTTTCTGCTGCTGGCCGCCGCTGCGATCCAGCTTTTCGGACGGTACTGCCTGAAGCTCGGCCGGCGGACCGAATCGCCGACATTGCTGGCAGAAGGAAAACACAGGCAGGTCGACGTGCTTTCCTCGCTCATCGTCCTTGGGGCGGTGGTCATGAATTACCTGGGATTGCATTTTCAACTGCTCAATCTGGGCATCGATCAGATGGCGGCCATCCTGGTCCTTGTGTTTATCGCCAAAAGCGGTTGGGATCTTTTGACCGACGGCATGCGGGTTCTCCTCGATGCCTCAGTTGATGCCGAAACCCTGAACCAGGTCCGCGAGATTATCGAAGGCGAACCTCTGGTCAAGGAGATCGTTTCCCTGGAGGGACGCAATGCAGGCCGGTTCCGCTTTATTCAGACCCACATCGTTCTTCGAACCTATGATCTGCACAAGGCCCACCGGATCAGCGATCGGATCGAGACCCGTATACGAGAGAAGATCCCGCACATGGAACGGGTGATTATCCACTATGAACCGGATACATCCAAATACCGGAGGATCGCCTTGCCCTTGATCGGCTCCGAGGGCAAGCTGAGCGGGCATTTCGGGGAAGCGCCCTCTTTTGCGATCATCGAGCAACACCTGGTTGAAAAAAACATCAGCAAACAGGAGATCCTGGAAAATCCTTTTCAGAACCTGGAACGAGGCAAGGGTATCAGGGTGGCAGAATGGCTGGTACAGAAAAAGGTAGATCTCGTGCTGGTGCAGGAAGACCTGAAACACAAGGGGCCGGGCTACGTCTTTTCCAACGCCGGGGTAGAGGTGCGGACGGTTTCCGCGAAGAGCCTCACTGAAGCTTTGGAGGAAGAGATATAGGATAAGTACAGAGCTCTTTCCAGTACTCCAAAGTTTGGATATTTGAAGTTTGTTTCGAATTTCGTGCTTCGAATTTCAGATATTATGTCCAAATTTGAAGTTATTAAATTATATTCAATTATTTAAAAATCTTAGTCGTGAGCATCAAAACGCTGATACGAAGTCTGAAGTTATGACCCTGGTCCACCTTCCTGCGGGTTGCGGTAGGTCTCAGCCAGGATGTGATGTTTTTTCAGCATGGCGTGAAAGTTGGGCCTTTTGATGCCCACTGTTGCAGCCGCCCGGGCGATATTGCCCCTGGATTCCTTGAGGGCCTTGATCAGGAAGGCCTTTTGCAGGGGCAGGAATTGTTCCGTCAGGATGCTCTCTTTCCGGGCCTGAAGCTCGGCCTGGGTCTGCGGCACCGCATCCCGTCCGGGCAAATGGCCCGAGCGGAGCTGATCCATCAGGTTGAGCAGATCCAGGACCCGGTCATCGGACATGATCACCAGCCTCTCGACCACGTTCTTCAGCTGGCGCACATTTCCGGGCCAGTCGTAGTTGGTCAGCATTTCCAGGGCGTCATCGGCGAACCCCTTGACATTCTTCCCTGTCTTCCGGCTGTAGTGCCTGAGGAAATGGTAGGCCAGCTTGGGGACATCGTCTCGTCTGTCCCGAAGGGGGGGCAGATAAATGGGAAAGACGTTCAAGCGATAAAAGAGGTCGTTCCGAAATTTGCCCTGTTTGACAAGGAGCTGCAGGTCCTGGTTGGTGGCGGCAATGATCCTGGTCCTGGTCGTCTTGGAAGCATTGGCTCCAACCGGTTTGTACTCTCCGGATTCCAGGACCCGCAGAAGCTTGCCCTGGATTTCCAGGGTCAGGTTGGAGACTTCGTCCATGAACAGGGTGCCGTCGTCGGCCATCTGAAAGACGCCGGGCTTGTCCCTGACCGCGCCGGTGAAAGCCCCTTTGACGTGACCGAAGAGCTCGCTTTCCAGGAGGGTGGGTGAGAGGGTGCTGCAGTCCAGGGCCACGAACTGCCTGGAGGCCCGTTTGCTGCGGGCGTGGATGGCCCCGGCAAAGAGCTCCTTTCCGGTCCCGCTCTCTCCGGATATAAGCACAGTGGTCTCCGTTGGGGCGACTTTTTCGATTTTCTGAAAGATGTCGAGAACGACTTTGTTCTCCCCGACGATATTGGTGAAGCTGAAGCGGTTCAGGAGTTGATCCTTCAAGGCCTGGTTTTCGTCGGAGAGCTGTTTTTTGTCCATAGCCCTGTTCACGGCAAAGGTGAGGTCGTCGTCGGAAAACGGTTTGCTCAGATAGTCATAAGCCCCGAGCTTCATGGCCTTGACCGCGTTTTGCACCGTCGAATATCCGGTGATGACAATCACATAGGTTCCGGGTTGTTCCCGCCGAATGCGGCGCAGGATATCCATCCCGCTCATATCGGGAAGTTTCATGTCCAAAAGGACCAGACCGTATTCCCCGTCTTGAAGAGAGAAGAGGCCCTCTGCTCCGGTCACGCAGATATCGACCTCATAGCCCTCCTCGGAAAGCACGAGTCTGCAGCCCTTGCCCAGTGCGGGCTCGTCGTCGACAACCAGAATTTTACGGTTTTCCATTACCCTTGGTTTTACCCCTGTCAGATGTTTGCTCCTCGGGAGCGATCGGAAAAAGGCAGCAAAAACGAGTCCCCTTTCCCTCCTTGCTCGAGACCTGGATCTCGCCGTTGTGATTTTGAATGATTCCGTAGCTGACGGACATCCCCAGGCCGCTGCCGTTGGGTTTGGTGGTGAAGAAGGGATCAAAGATCTTGTCCAGGTTTTTCGAAGCGATGCCGCAGCCATTATCCTCGATCTCGACGACCAACCTCGTCTTGTCCTCACTGATCCGGCTTTGCACCTGAATCACTCCATTTTTGTGGCTGATGGCCTGTATGGAATTGAGCAGAAGATTGATCAGAACCTGTTCGACCTGGTTGGCATCCAGGGGAATGTCCGGAACATCTCCGGACAGGCTGGTGTTCAGGGTAATGTGCTTCAGGTAGAATTCATTCTCCAGGATGTCCAGGGCCCTCTTGATGACGGCGTTGATATTGCGCAGGCTCTTGATCGGTTCCCTTTCTCTGGAGAAGTCGAGCAGTTCCTGGATGGTGCTTTTGCAGCGGGTGGTTTCGTTGATGATCACCTCCAGGTTTTCCAGCAAAGGGCTTTCCCGGGGCAGCTTCTTCTTCATGTGGGTGCTGTAGAGAAGGATACCGGCCAGGGGATTGTTGATCTCATGGGCGATGCCCGCGGCCATGCGGCCGAGGGCGGAAAGCTTCTCGGTCTGGATGGCCAGTTGTTCGAACTGGTCCTGCTGATTCTCTATCAATTTGATCTTGTTGATGGCGCAGGCGCACTGGGTGGCGATGGCCACCAGAAAGTCCAGTTCCTTGTCCGAGAAAGTACGTTTTTCAGAGAAATACAGTCGCAGAATCGATATCAGCTTGTCGCCGAGATAAAGAGGTGTATCCACAATCATACGGACACCCTCATCCCAGGCCCATTGAGGATACTCCACCCGTGGTTCGTTCCAGAGGTCCTCGATGATGACCGGCTTTTTGTTTTTGATGTCGCCGTCTACGATCTTGTCCGTGGATACGGCCCCCTTGGACAGATACTGTTCATTCATGCCGTAGACGGCCGTGACCTCGAACTGATCCGTTTTGGGATTGTGGACACGCAGCAGGGCCCCTTTGGCCTGAAAGGCCTCGGTCACCTTCCAGACCACCAGCTCAAAGACCTCGTCCAGCTGGATACTGGAGTGAACGATGAGGCTGATGTCTTTGAATATTCCGTAAAAGCTGCTGATGTTCAAGGGTTCCATCGTTCGACTCCACGGGCTCTGTCTACTGATCCAACTCCGCCTGTATGCATACATGCCTTTTGCGGATAATTATGCAAAAAGCATGCCTGACCATACACTTTGCCCGTGTGGGCGGCCGGCCTGTACAAACCGGTTGACAACAGTTCAAGGCGAGGGCGCGTGCAACGTGAGCCTGGAGCCGCGTCCTTACAACCGTGCCCGGCTATAAACACCGCTCGAAGCGGAATCATTTTGCCAAAGCTTCATATTCTTCAGGCCTGAGCCCCCGGACCGCGGACCTGGAATCCGGTTCAAAGTGCATACTGATCCTATTTTGATTTTAGCAACAAAGACTACAGGTCTGCGGGCTGCCGGGCTTTATTTCTCGAAAGGCCGGGTTGGATCAGTGTATGTCCTGCCATACCAAGGCTCGGACAAGAGCTGAACCGGTCAAAGTGTATGTATCCCTGAAAACACGTATTCTGAAACATACAAAGTCCCTTTTGCTCTGTCTGCGGAAAGGAACTGCTTCATGATGACTGCTTACATAATAAATTGAAATCATAGTATAAAATTTTTAGAGGCCTGGGTCTAAGCTGCCGGGGTCAGTGGTATGCCTCTTGCATGAAAAGCGTACTTCTGCCTCGTATGAAATTTCATTTGTTTTCAAATTCTTTTGAAGGAGGGTACAGCAATGTACATGCTAGAACACGAACGGGCATCCGGAGTCAGGGAGGTCCGTAAGCCACATATCCTCCTGGTGGAGGATGAAAAGAATGTGGCCAACGGGCTCAAGCTGATTTTGGATGATGCCGGGTACGATGTGGCCCTGGCCTTGAACGGCAAAAAGGCCCTGGATATCTTCCGGGGAGACGGCATCGATCTGGTGGTCAGCGATCTCAGGCTGCCGGATATAGACGGGATGGAGGTCATTCGGGAAATCAAGACCGTCGATCCCGAGACCAGGTTCATCATTATCACCGGCTATCCCTCGCTGCCGACCGCCATCGAATCAGGCCGCCTCGGAGTCAGGGAGTACCTGCGCAAGCCATTCACCGACGATGAGTTCATGGAGGCTGTCCACAAGGGGCTCCGGCAGGATGAGGAGCATTCCTTTGAGAGCTTCTTCGAACGGACCAGAGAAGGACGCATGATTCAAAAGCGGGAAGTGGGCCGGGTCCTGGACCGGACGGCTACGGACGGGGAATTCTGGAAAGATCTCATGGAGATGGGCTCCGCGGCCCTTCATGAGTATACCCTGTCCAACGAAGCCAAGGCGGCCATCATCTCCGGGGATCTCAAGTGGATCAACGAGCATGTCGGCGAACTGACCCAGAAGCAGTTGCGCTTCATCTCCAAGCGCCTGGAGATGGAGATCTGGTAGATCCGGGCAAAAAAAAAGGAATCGAACATCGAAAAAGGAAACGAGGTCATGGGATATACGCCTAGCAAGAGTTTAGAGGGATCTATCGTGGTTGTCGGCGGGGGAATCGCAGGGATGCAGGCTTCGCTGGACCTGGCCAATTCAGGTTTTTTCGTCTACCTCCTGGAGCGGTCCTCGGCCATCGGCGGGGTCATGGCCCAGCTGGACAAGACCTTTCCGACCAATGACTGCTCCATGTGAATCCTGGCTCCGAAACTGGTCGAGGTCGGCCGGCATCCCAGCATTGAGTTGATGACCCTGAGCGAGATTCAGGATTTTTCCGGAGAAGAAGGGGACTTTCAGGTTACGGTCATCCAGCATCCGCGCTATGTGGATCTGGACAAGTGCATTGGCTGCGGCCAGTGCGCCCAGAAATGTCCCGGAAAGGTCAGCGATACGTACAACCGGGGTCTGTCCAGGAAAAAGGCGATCTCCATCCCCTATTCCCAGGCAGTGCCCCTGAAATATTCCATCGATGCCGAGGCCTGCCTGTACCTGCAAAAGGGCAAGTGCGGGGTCTGTGAGAAGATATGTCCCACCGGGGCCATCAACTTTGAGGACCAGGCCAGGACCGTCAGCCTCAGGGCCGGATCCATCATCCTGGCCCCGGGATTCAAGGAGTTCGATCCGGGATCCAGCGACCTTTACTCATTCGGGGTCAATCCCGATGTGGTCACCTCGTTGCAGTTCGAACGTATGCTTTCGGCCACCGGTCCCTTTGCCGGAGAGCTGATCCTGCCTTCCGGGGGGAAAGAAAAGAAACACCCCAAAAAAATCGCCTGGCTGCAATGCGTCGGTTCCAGGGACATCAACCGGACGGACCATTCCTATTGCTCCTCGGTCTGCTGCATGTACGCCGTCAAACAGGCCGTCATCGCCAGGGAGCACAGCCAGACCGACCTGGAGTGCGCCATTTTCTATATGGATATGCGCAGTCAGGGCAAGGGCTTTGATCAGTACTGTGATCAGGCCGGGCGCCAGGGAGTCAGATTCGTCCGATCGCGCCCGCATACCATTGAACAGGATCCGGACAGGGGAGACATCCTGCTCAGGTATGTGGATGAACAGGGCGCATCAGTCATGGAGCACTTCGATCTTCTGGTCCTGTCCACCGGAATCGAGCTCGATCAAGGCAATGCCCGGCTCTTTCAGCGCCTGGGGCTTGACCTGGACCCCTCCGGGTTCGCGTCCACGTCGAGTTTCACCCCTGTGGCCGGCTCCATTCCGGGCGTCTATGTCTGCGGGGCCTGCAGCGGACCCAAGGATATTCCCTATTCGGTCATGGAAGCCAGCGCGGCCGCAGCGGCCGCCTCCCAGAAGCTGGCTCCGGCCAGAGGGACCCGGGTCCGGACCATGGAGGTCCCTCCGGAAAAGGACATCAAGCGGCAGAAGCCCAGGATAGGGGTTTTCGTCTGTCGCTGCGGCATCAATATCGCCGGGGTGGTCGATTGCACCGGCCTGGCCGAGTATGCCCGGACGCTTAAGGACGTGGTCTATGTCGAGGAGAATCTCTTCACTTGCTCCCAGGATTCCCAGGAGAAGATGAGCCGGGTCATTGCCGAACAGGGAGTGAATCGGGTGGTCGTGGCCGCCTGCACGCCGCGGACCCATCTGGGGCTCTTCCAGGAGACCCTGGTCCGGGCCGGATTAAACGGGTACCTCCTGGAAATGGCCAACATAAGGAACCACGATTCCTGGGTGCATGCCGACGACCCGGAAGGGGCGACCCAAAAAGCCAAAGACCTGGTCAGGATAGCCTGGGCCAAGTCCAGGTTGCTGCGTCCCCTGCAGAGAAGCGAGCTTCCGGTCAAGCAGGCCGGTCTGGTGGTCGGCGGAGGCGTAGCCGGGATGACCGCGGCGCTCCATCTGGCCCGGCAGGGTTTTCCCGTCCATCTGCTGGAACGCGCCTCTGTTCTCGGGGGCAATGCCCTGAAGCTCAATCGGACCTATAAAGGGGAGGACATTGCCTCCTTTGTCCGGGAACTCATGGACCGGGTTGCCGCCGAGGAGGGCATCACGGTGCATCTGCAGGCAAACATACAAGACGTGCAAGGCTTTGTGGGCAACTTCAGGACCACGATCCGGGAGGCCGAGCAGGAGCAGGTGATCGATCACGGCGTGGCCGTCCTCTCACCCGGGGCTGGGGAATACAAACCCGATGTCTACGGCTACGGCCAAAGCGACAGGGTGCTGACCTGCCAGGAAATGGACGGACTCATCCGCGATGAACAAAGAGACCTCAAAGAGGCGGGCTGTTTTGTCTTCATCCACTGCGTGGGCTCCAGAAACGATCACCGTCCGTACTGCTCCAAGGTCTGCTGCACCCATTCCCTCAGAAACGCCCTGGATTGTAAACGGATCAATCCTGATGCCGAGATTTACGTCCTGTACAGGGACATCCGGACCTATGGTCAGAGAGAGGACCTCTACCGCCGGGCCAGACAGGCCGGCATCAAGTTCTTCAGATACAGGCCTGAAGCCGGACCGGAAGTGAGGCTTGAAGACGAGGGGCTCCGGGTCGACTTCAGTGATCCCATCCTGGACCGCCGGGTCTTTGTTCAAGCTGATTACATCTGCCTGGCCACGGCTGTGCAGGCCGCAGAGAACACGGATCTGGCCAGATTTTTCAAGGTCCCCCTGGATGGAGACGGCTGGTTTGCAGAGGCCCACCAAAAACTCAGGCCGGTGGATTTTCCCAATGAAGGCGTCTTTGTCTGCGGCCTGGCCCATTATCCCAAGCCCATGGAAGAAAGCATCGCCCAGGCCCAGGCCGCTGCCTCGAGGGCCTTGACCATCCTCTCCAAAACCAGCATCGAAATAGGCGGGGAGGTGGCCAGGGTCCTTACAGAGTTCTGTTCAGGATGCCGGGGCTGCGAGGCAGTCTGTCCCTTCCAGGCCATCACCTTTGAAAAACAAACCGGGGTGGCCGAGATCAATCCGGCCCTGTGCAAAGGCTGCGGAGCCTGCTCCTCGAGCTGCCCGGCCGAGGCCATCGTCCTGGAGGGCTGCAGCAACAGACAGCTCTATGCCCAGATCGAAAACGCCCTGGCGGCGTGATTTATACTTACGGGAAGTCGGCTTAAAATAAATCTCCTGCCTCGCATGGCCCAGGAATATATGCCGACCGTAATTAGTGCCTGAACGAAAACGTGTGTTTGGACGTAAACTTGCCCAGATACGAGGAACAAAAAATTTTGAAACCGCAGTGTATTCCAATACATGAGGATTTCAAAATTTTGCAGTGACGAAGTAGATGGGTGAGTTTCCGG
>JAIPDR010000081.1 GCA_021737615.1 Desulfohalobiaceae bacterium
ACGGACAAGAGGTTCCAGGTTCACGGTTCACAGTTCACAGTTAAGAATAAAGAGGTTTACGGACAAGAGGTTCCAGGTTTACGGTTCACAGTTCACAGTTAAGAATAAAGAGGTTTAAAGAGGTTTACGGACAAGGGGTTCCGGGTTTACGGTTATAAAAAAGACAGGACCGCCAATCTCTTATTTCACTCTATTGCTGCCCACAAACTGTAAAGGAATATGATTTTCTGTTCAAGGTTCAAACCATGAGTCGACTGAAACCCGGCCAATGACATGCATCATAAGATTATAATACATGAGGTCAGAACATGAACAGACGTCAAGCTATAAAAACAGCGGTTGCGGCCTCGGTCCTGCCCCTGTACACCGGCGGCCCGCAACCGGTCCTGGCGGATTCAATCCCGGGATCCCCGGCCTTTAACTTTTTGGCTCCCAGGGAAGCGGTTTTCTGGAAAACAGAAAAAGAGCGGCAGCGCTATCGTTATGTCCTGGGACGAGCGGTTCTGGATTTTGTCCAGGACCATTTTTCCGGGAGTCAGCTCCCGGTCTGGAGAAAACCCCTGTCTCAGGTTGACTTGGAAAAAAGAGTGGTCAACATCCTGTACTGGCTGGTGCGCGGGGTGGATACGCATACCCGTATCTATCCCGTTGATCCGGCCTGGCTCATGGCCCAGATTCTGGAAGAGTCCTTTTTCTATGAATTTGCCGTTTCCTGGGCCTTTGCCGTGGGGGTCTGCCAGTTTACCCAGCCCACGGCGGAGAGTTACGGCATGGTCTGTCCCAAAAGCAGCTATCCTGCGGATCAGGAGTTGAAGGAGCCGCAAATGGCCGGGGAGCGCGAACGCCTGCGGGCCTTGTACAGGGAGAAGAGCCGGCTGCGGCAGAAACACCGGAGTCTGTTTGCCGGATCCAGCGACCTGCTCAAGGAATGTCTCCAAACCCTGGCCGCAGGCAAGTCCATGCCTGAAGCGAAAGGGCATCTTCTGGCCCTGCAAAGAGAGCAGAAACTTGATGCGGACATGGATGAGGCCAGGCAAAACTACCGTGAGTTTTTGCGGATCAATTTCAAGGGGCGGAGCATCTTCAACAAAAAGGACCTGGCCTTTTTGAACCGCTTTGACCAGCGGGTGCTGTACAAGGTGCCGGTCCAGGCCATGGTCAGAATGATGGCCGAACATCTCCGGGGGAGAAACGGGAACATACTGGCGGCCACGGCCGGCTACAACGCCGGCCTCTCCACCACCAGGTATCCCTACCGGGTCTACGAACCCTACGGGATTATTACGCCCTACCGGGAGACAGTGAAGTACGTCTCCAAGATCGGGATCAATTATCAGGAAATCAGAATGAGGATGTGAAAAGCCTTGCTGGTCAAATTGTGAAATAAGGCCAACCCCGGTTGGGGTTTACAATTGAAGGGTTTTGAGACAAGATTCCGGTATCAAGGCAAAAGGAAGGATGGATGCAGGACAATGCAAACTTTTCCAGTTTGAGCAGGCTGTTGGTGACAGCCGGAAGCTTCGTGATCGTGGTCGCCGGCATGCGTGTGGCCAGTCCGATCCTGGTCCCTTTTCTCCTGGCCTGTTTCATCGTTATCATCTGCACACCGGCCCTTTACTGGCTGACGGAGAAGAAGGTGCCCAGGTCGGTAGCAGTGGTTTTTCTGATCGTCGCCATTTTGATCTTCGGTTTTCTGCTGGCGCTTGTACTAGGAACCACCTTGAACAACTTCTTGAACAGCCTGCCTGAATATGAGGTCCTGATCAGGGAGCGGATGGCCACTATCGTCGCCTTTATCGAACGCTTTGACCTCAAGATCTCCAGCGACCTGTTGACCCGGTACATCAATCCGGAAAACATGCTGCAGATGGCGGCCAATATATTCACCAGGCTGAGCAATGTCCTGACCAATATCTTCCTGATCCTCTTGACCGTTGTCTTTCTCCTTTTGGAGATAGCCGGGGCCAGAGACAAGATGTACGCTGCCTTCAAGATGCCGGAAGACTCCATCAGCCACTTGAATACCTTTATCGCCAGCGTCAATCGCTACCTGTCCATAAAGACCCTGCTCAGCCTGGCCACCGGCCTGCTGATCTATGTTTTTTTAGAGATCGTGGGTGTCGATTACCCCCTGCTCTGGGGATGCCTGGCCTTTCTCTTTAATTTTGTGCCCAACATCGGCTCGATCATGGCCGCCATTCCTCCGGTGATTCTGGCCTATATCCAGATGGGCATCGTTCCGACCCTGGTGACCATTGGCGGTTACCTGGTCGTGAACACCATAATCGGTAATCTGATAGAACCCAGGCTCCTCGGGAAAAGGCTGGGGCTCTCCACGCTGGTGGTCTTCCTGTCCTTGGTCTTCTGGGGCTGGATCCTGGGACCGGTGGGCATGCTGCTCTCCGTGCCCCTGACCATGGTCGTCAAGATTTTTTTGGAAAACAATAGTGATACCAAATGGATAGCTATACTTTTGGGTCCCTGATCCGGTTTTGCTTCCGGCAGATCGAAGTAAAACCGGATACAAACAAGTATCAAAAGGAGAGAGTGGATGATCCAGCCTTTGAAGGATGCGCATGCTGTCTGCAATACCATTAACCGGGCAGGGTTTGACGCCTACATCATCAACAAGCTGCAACAGCACAGGGTCTTGAAGCATGCCCGGATACAGGAAGTCGATGTTGCCGTGGAAGCGGATTTCGATGAACTCCTGAAGATCTTTCAGAAACTGGCTCCGTCGGAAGAAGAGGGAATTTTGGGTTTGGTCGAGGAAGGGGAAACCAGGGTCCGGTTGTATCCAGGCAACCCGGAAGCGATTGCCCATCCGGATAATGCGCTGATTCGACTGACCCCCGGGCTGCGGAAGGAGCTTGAAAAACAGGGAGAATTTGTCGAGGATCTCGGCTTGTCGTATCGATTTCAAACCAAGGAAACCTACCAGGGATTCGCTGACTGGGAAGAAGGCCAGGTCCGTTTTCAGGGTGAACCGGATCCGGCCCTCAGGGGAAATTACCTCCTCGGCCTGCGGGCCCTTCGCTTTGCAGCCAACTTTAATATCCCCATTGAAGCCAATTCCTGGATGGCCATCGTGCGCAACGCCGAAGCAATCCTGAATTTCGTTCCGGTTTCGGATATCGTAGACGAGTGGCGGAAAATCGTGGCTGAAAACAGTTGGTGTTTCGTCCGGCTTCTATTTGATTGCGGTATCCTTCAGGGTTTGATGCCCGAAGTCTCGGCCCTGATCTCGGTCAAGCAGTTGCGTGAGGAAAACGGCCAGGAAGAATCGGTGTTTGAGCATACTGTGCAGACCATGCGCTATTATGGCGAACAACTGCCCTACGACTGGTTCGGGATCATGGCCTGTTTGCTGCATGACGTGGGCAAGCTGCAGACTGCCCAGTATGTCGACGGGGAATGGTCTTTTGAGCAGCATCACGTTGTCGGGGCTCATCTGGCCAGGAGAATCCTCAGACGGCTGGGTTTCGACCCTGAGGATATCGGGCTCATTTGTCATCTGGTCAAGAATCATAAGCGCTTCGATTTCATGCTCAGTGAAAAGGGGATCCGCCGTTTCAAGGGGCTGGACGAATACCCCAGGATCATAGAGATAGCCAGGGCTAATGTTCAGGCCAAGGGCGGGAATTACAGAGCCTTCAATCACAACATCAAGTACCTGGAACGGGCGGATGTTCCGGAAGAGATGACGGAACCGGTGCTGAACGGAAACGAGATCATGGATTTTACCGGCCTCAAACCCGGTCCGGTGGTCGGGGTCATCCGCAAGGCCCTGATGCAGGCCCAGATAGACGGCCGGGTGGTCAGCGTACCCGAGGCCATCGAGTTCGTGCGCTGGTACAAGGCCAGGCACGGGCTCTGATTTGTCGGAGAAGGGGTTAAGAAGGTTCACTGACAAGAGGTTAAGAAGGTTCACAGTTCACGGTTCACGGTTGGAGAAGGGGAGAAAGAACTTCAAATGCCGTATCTCGGGGTCGGTATCGGTATCACTATCGGTATCGGTTGGAGAGGTTCCAGGTTCACAGTTCACGGTTGAGTTGAGAAGAAGAGAAGAAAAAGGTTTTGTCCACGAATGCTCACGAATCAGCACGAATAAAGAACAAATTATCCAGCCTGCTGATCGCAGGCGGAAAAAGCTTCGCCCCGCTGCGCGGAGTAGGACCCCCTTTTGCCGTCAGGCGATCCTGAACAGCAGCACAAGTTCTGAAGGGAGAGCATGTCAGAGATTGTCCCTCCTCCCGGAACAGACCGGACCCGGCCGGATTCCCGGAAAGTCCGGGAGTGGTCTCTGGTCTTGACCGCCAGGGGGATAAGCCATGAGATCCGGAAGGCGGAGGGGCGTCCCTATCTGGATGTGGCCGATGGTGACCGGGAGCGGGCCGAGGCCGAGCTCTTACTCTATGAAGAGGAAAACCAGGAGGATCTGGAACCGGTCTCTCCCGCGGAATCGAGGTCCGGCGGGGACCTGACTTTTTGGATTCTCCTCCTGGTGGCCCTGTTCTATAAAATATCCCGGATGGACATCGAAGGCTTCGGGTATCAGTCTGTGCCCTGGCTGGAACTGGGCAGCGTCAACGCCTGGATGGTCCACAAGGGAGAGTGGTGGCGGCTGGTGACCGGATTGACCCTGCACGGGGATCCGGCCCATCTGGTTGGCAACCTGATCGTGGGCGGGATCTTTCTGATCCTGCTCAGCCGGGAGATCGGAACAGGGATGGCCTGGTTTTTCGGGCTGGTCTCTGGTTTGGCCGGAAACGCGATCAACGTCATGCTCCGGGGCTATCCCCATGTCTCCATCGGCGCCTCCACCTCCGTCTTCGGGGTCGTGGGCATCCTGATCGGATTGCGCATCCTCACCAAGAGAAAAATCGAACTTTCCCGCAGAATACTTCCCCTGCCCGCCGGACTGGGGATTCTGGCCCTGCTCGGGACAGGGGGGGAGAACACCGACCTCGGGGCCCACCTCTTCGGTTTCGGGTCCGGTCTGATCGTCGGCCTCTGTTCAGGTTTTTTCCAGCTCCCGGATCGTTTTCATTCCTGGAAATGGGAAGGGGTCTTCCTGGGAAGCAGCCTGGGCCTGACTGTCTTCTGCTGGCTGGCCGCGCTTTTCTGGGGCAGGGTCCCGGCGGGGTGAGGGCTGGAAGAAGGTGGAAGAGGGTGGAAGATGCTGGTATGCTGGTATGCTGGATGCTTGGCAAAGGGCATGGAGCACAGGGCATGGGGTATGAAGACGGAAGCTGTTGGCGGATCCCTCTCCCGTCATTCCGGACCCGATCCTGAATCCAGGTCTTTTTTCTGGAAACCCACAAAGCAGTCAATACACGGAGTAGGAGTTGAAACTTGATTTTCAGCCTCTGTCCCTGCAGGGGCAGACAAAATATAGAAAAATACTGGGGACGACCCCCCAGCTCGTCTCGGATTACAGCTTCGTCAACATCTGGAGCTGGCGGGAGGTTTACGGGCTGGAATGGGCCTTCGACGAAAAGCTGGTCTGGATACGCCAGAACCGGCCGGAGAGGCAGTATTGGGCGCCGATGGGGCCCTGGGGGCAGACAGACTGGAGCACGGTCTTCGAGGGGGACTGGTGGAAGGGGGAACAGTTCACCCGGATTCCCGAGAAGCTCCATGAGCTGTGGCTCCATTTCTGCCCGGCCGCCTGCGCCGGTCTGGTCTCGAACAGGGATCACTGGGACTATTTGTATTTGGTCGAGGAGCTCATCGCCCTCAAAGGCAACCGCTTCCATAAGAAAAAGAATCTCCTGCGGCAGTTTATCCGCAACTACGACTATACCTATCAGCCCTTGACCGAGGACCTGGTGGACAAGGCCCTGACCCTGCAGACCGAGTGGTGCCTGTGGCGCGACTGCGAGGAAACCACCACCCTTGAGTCTGAAAACCAGGCCATTTTGAATGCCTTTGCCGACTGGCAGGACCTTGAGGGGATCTTCGGGGCCGGACTGGAGGTGGACGGGAACATGGTGGCCTATACAGTGGCCGAGGCCCTGGACGAGACCACGCTGGTCATCCATTTTGAAAAAGGCTGCCCACAGCACAAGGGGGTCTATCAGGCCATTAACCAGATGTTTCTGGTCAATTCCGCCTCTCAGTACACCTACGTGAACCGGGAGCAGGACCTGGGCGATGCCGGACTGCGCAAGGCCAAGGAGTCATACAATCCTGTGGGCTATATGAATAAGTACAGCGGCTGCCTGGGATGAGGTTCGACGCCGGTGGTCAGTAGCCGGAGCCCGGAACACCCCCGGCCCTCTTTGGCGCCGGCGGTTAAATCCCAAGTATGGTTCCGGTTCACAGGGCAGGCGATTCTTCACAGATTATTCCATGCACCGATTGCACACTGGGAAAATTGATCGCCTGGCGAGAAAAGGTTCTTACCCCGCGCAGCGGGCGAAGCTTTCCAGCCTGCGATCAGCAGGCTGGGTATCTTGTTCTTTATTCGTGCAGATTCGTGAATATTCGTGGACAAAAATCTTTTTCTTTTCTTATTCTCAACCGTGAACCGTGAACCTGGAACCTCCCCAATCGATGCCGATAGCGATACCGATACTGACCCCGAGATAAGGCATTTGGAGTTCTTTCTCCCCTTCTCCAACCGTGAACCGTGAACTGTGAACCCTCTTAACCTCTTCTCCGTGAATCTCTCCTTCACGCGCCCTGCAGCTCGCAGGCCATTATGGTCAGGTTGTCCACCCCCATTCTGTTCTCCAGGACTTCCTGTTTCAGCCTGTTCACCAGGTCCCGGGGGGTGTCGGCCCTGTAGGCGAACTCTCCGACCTGTTCGTTGTCCAGGACGTCGAAGAGTCCGTCGCACCCGGCCAGGAGGAAGCGGTCCTCGTCGCTTATCGAATATGTCCGGACAAAGGGCTCGGCAATTATCCCGGCTGTATCAAAGCCCGCATCTCCCAGGGCCCTGGTGGGCATGAGCCCCTGAATGCCGGACATGACATAGGGATAGGCAATCATGCCGCCGAACTCCTCGATGCGCTTTCGTTCCTCTTCGTTGTCCAGCCGGTGATCGGCCGAGAGCTGCAGGATCTTTTCCCTTTTGATGATTACCGCCCTGCAGTCTCCGCAATTGGCAGTGGCCACGGTTTGATTGCCAAGGAAAAAAGTGACGGCCGTGGTCCCGGAAGGCTCCGCTTTCAGTTCGGAGGCAATGGCCAGATAAGCGGCGACAAAGGCCTGTTCCGGGTTCTGGCCCTCTTGCAGGCGGTCCCGGAAGCGCTGGTGGAGATGACTGGCGGCGTACTCGGCGGCGAAGCTCCCGCGGTGCCCGTCGTAGACCCCCCCGAATATCCGGTTTTGCCCCGTGAAATCGGTCAGCAGGACATGCCTGTCCTCCATGGAGCTGCGGCGTCCCTGTTCGGAAATAACCGCGGTCCGCATGGTTCACCTCCTTATTCAATCTGCCCAACCGGTAAAATAAGTAGACCTGCGATTAGCTGACCGCACAGCCTGAAAAAGTCCTCAACACGCCTCTGGAGGAGATTTGAACAGGTTTTCTATTTTCAGCAGGTCTTCTTTGTCACAGAAAATCAATTCACAGGCCAGAAGGATAGTCCCGTAGATTTTGCCGGCCACAGCCAGTTCCTGGGCCGACCAGTTCTCCTGATCCGAGGCGGCTCTGACCAGGGTCAAAAAGTGGTCCCACATGTTGGGCTCGATCTCCTGGAGAATATCAGAGAGTTCGGTCCCTGCCCGGCCTTGGACCAGACCTGACCAGAAACTGTCCAGAAAGCCGTTTTCCAACTCTCTCTTTGGCTGGTGGTTTTCAGCCCTGAAGGCCCAGACCGTTGCGGCCACCAGGTAGGTGATCACCGGTCTGAGCCTGCCCATGATTTCCTCCTGACGTTGCAGAAAAGGAAAGAACTCGGGGAAAAAGCGCAGCTGTTCCATGACATCCTGGGGTCCAAGGGGGTCTAGATCCAGCCGGTTCAAACAAGATTCACTGATAAGAGGCATCAAACAGACTCCATATGGGCAAGAGTTGCCTTTTCACGGGGGGAGTCCTCAGGAGGACTGCAGTTTGGACTGCACGGACTCGACCTTGCCCTGCATCCTTTTTTCCCCGCCGGAACGGTAATCAACTCTCATGTTGAGGTTTATCCGCTCACAGTCCTGGCTCAGGTCCTGAAAACACTTGTCCACGACCTGCATGACCTCTTGCCAGGAGCCCTCGATGCAGGTGCCCATGGGGGTCAAATGGTGGTCGATCCCGCTGTCTTTGATGATCTTCATGGCCCTGGCCACATACGGGCTGAGACTGGGTCCCTTGTCCATGGGAAAAATGGACATTTCAGCTATAACACTCATGATTTTCCTCCGTTATCTGATTTTTTCAAGGACAGGAATTACTACCAAGTACGACAATACCAAATGCAGGATCTGGGGGCAAACCCTTATCCGGGTCGATCAACATTTTTCCCAGATAAAACCGAGAACGATTTGGGGTCAATTTATCTTGAAGGGCATGTTTTGACAAGGGGATCAGAGAGATTGACATCGACAAAAAACTTGATTATTTCTGAAGCGTTCAGTGAGCAGCCGGCGTAGCTCAGTTGGTAGAGCAGCTGATTCGTAATCAGCAGGTAGTGAGTTCAAATCTCATCGCCGGCTCCAGGAAAAATCAAGGGACTTAGAACATATCTGAGCCCTTTTTACACCCTCATCCCCGTTTACCCGCCAATAAATTATTTTATAACGATCTGATCTAATTGTAGTTTTATTTCTTATTAAAAATGTTCTGTTCAAAACACTTCGAGCAGAAGCCGAGGGGTCAATCGGCATCTTGAAAGCCGGCGGGATCGATCGATCTTCAGCCAAAAGCTGAGCCGGTTTATGTGGGACATCAGCAGAAGTGAGGCCTCCGGGGACCTAATTCTGCGATACGGTGTATCTATGACAACAGACTCATACGAATCCAGCTTTGCCGAACTCCTCCTGGAGCTTATGCCCTGTGCCTTGCTGATGATAGATGAGCAGCAAATGATAGTTCACGTAAATACTCAGACGGAAAGACTTTTTCAAGAATCAGCCTCCAACATCCTTGGTCAGCACCTGGATGTCATGTTGCCCCAGGAGCTTATCCAGGATCACCGCCGCTATGTGCAAAACTTTGTGCAAAGCAAGGAGAGAGTAAGAAATCTTGAAGATCAAAATGTTTTGTCTGCCTGCCGCAGCACCGGGGAGAGTTTTTCTTTTCTGGGGACCATTGCCAAGCTGAATCTCCCCGAAGGGTTCAGGCTGGCCATTATCATGCATGAGGTTAAGGATTATCTGCGGTCCGAACATCTCCGGCAGCGGATGGAAAGGGCCTTGTACTGTTTGAGCCAATGCCTGAGTGCAGTCATTCAAGCCTCCGAGGAAAAGGCCCTTTTGGAAGAAGTGTGTCACATAGTCGTGAATACTGGTGGATATCGCTTTGCCTGGATCGGATTCGCCGAAGAGGATGATAAGAAGAGTATCGGCCCTATGGCCGCTGCAGGACAGGATGATGGGTACTTGCAGGAGGTGTTTGTTTCCTGGTCCGAAGATGATCCATCCGGCCTGGGTCCTGTAGGGCGGGCCATTCGCACTGGACAGCCTCAGTTCAGCAGAAATATTGAAAGGGACCAGGATTTTTCTCCATGGAGGGAGCCGGCCTTACGCAGAGGGTTTTATTCAGTTGCAGCTTTTCCCTTGCGCCTTAAGCGCAGAGTCTATGGGAGTTTAACTCTTTACAGCACAGAGGACACCTTTGATCAGGAGGAAATAGATCTCCTGGCCAAGTTGGCCGACAATCTCTCTTACGGCCTTACTGCCCTGCGGACCAAAAAAGAGCGGGATGAACAACAGGTCCTTGTGCAAAGAAAAACCCATCTGCTCCAGGAAAGAGTTAAGGAACTAAATCTGTTGTACACCATAAGTCGCCTGAAAAGCCGGGATGATATTTCTCCGGCAGATATTTTGACCCAAATCACAGCAGCAATCCCACGGGCCTGGCAGTTTCCGGATATCGCTCAAGCCAGAATTCAGGTCTCGGGATATGGGGATTTTCAGACTCCGGGATATTCTTCAAGCTCTCTCTCCTTAGCCCATTCCATTGTCCAGGACGGGCAGAAAATGGGCCGGGTGGAAGTTGTCTATACCCAAGACCCTCAAGATGAATCAGACGAGGCGTTTTTGCCTGAGGAAGATAAGCTTGTTCAGTCAATTGCCCATCATGTGGCCGATATAATCCGCAATTTTAATATAGTAGCCGACAAGCGGAAACTTTCCGGGGCCTTGGAGCAAACAGCGGACACAGTGGTCATTACCGACCGCGAGGGAACCATCGAGTACGTCAATCCCAGTTTCGAGTCCAGCACCGGTTTCTCCCGGCAGGAAGCTGTCGGCCAAAAGCCGAATATTTTGAAATCAGGCGAGCATCCCCCGGAATTTTACCAAAACATGTGGGAGACCATTCTCCGGGGCGAGGTCTATCGGGACACAGTAATCAACAGGACCAAAAACGGTTCTTTGTATTACGAATACAAGACCATAACTCCCTTATATGACCAGCAAGACCGGTTGACCCATTTTCTGGCCACCGGCAAGGACCTCACTGAACAATTGCAGACCGAAAGCCGGTTGCAATATCTGACGAGCCACGATCCTATCACCGGGCTTATGAATCATAAGGAATTTGTCCGGGAGTTGGATCAAACCATTGCCGATCTCTCAAATAAAAATAAACACTTGGCCGTTGTTGTGTTCGGTCTGGATAGTTTCAAGGCCATCAACGAACTTTTGGGTCGCTCTACCGGGGACCGGATATTAAGGCAGGCAGGGCAACGACTTGCCCATAATGCCAATGCGGCTGTGGCCAGACTGGAAAGCGATAAATTCGGTCTAGTGATCAAAAGTCGGGCTCCACAGCAGACAGGTGTTTTGGTGGATACATTTCTGAATGCTCTTGCCCGACCTCTCAGATTGGACACTATAACGAAAGATGTAGTGATCACGGCAACAGCCGGGATCAGTTGCTATCCGGCTGACGGCAACCAGGGGATGAGCCTGGTTCAAAAGGCGGATACAGCCATGTCCAGGGCCAAGGAGTCCGGAATACAGCGCTTTGACTTTTATACACCGGACATGCAGGCCAGCTCCTTGGAACGGTTGCGATTAAACAAGGAGTTGCTGGATGCTTTGGAACAGACCCAGTTCACCCTGCATTTTCAGCCCCAGATAGATGTGCTTACCAACAGGGTCACCGGGGCCGAGGCCTTGGTCCGCTGGCTGCATCCAAGAGGGCAGCTCGTTGGCCCCCAGGAATTTATTCCGGTCTTGGAGGAAATGGGGCGAATCGGTGAATTGGGTGATTTCGTCCTTGACCAGGCTTGTGCAACCCTTCAGTGCATCCAGAAAGCAGGGCTGGTTCTGCCCCAAATGTCCATTAACCTGGCTGCGCCACAACTGGAAGACCCCGCCCTGGGCTCCAAGATCGCAGAGGCTCTAAAGACGGCCGATATCCCTCCGGACCGGTTGGAGATGGAAGTTACTGAAAGCCTGCTCATCTCCAGGTACGAAAAAGTCCAGGATTGTCTGACCGAGCTTTTGGACATGGGAATCGGGGTGGCCTTGGACGATTTCGGGACCGGGTATTCATCCTTACAATACCTGACCAGATATCCCTTTACAAAAGTTAAAATCGACAAGTCTTTTGTTTGGAACATGGCCCTGGGGAACAAAGACTTCGAGGTGGTCAAGGCCATCATCTCTCTAGGGCGGAGCTTAAAGATCAAGGTTCTGGCTGAAGGTGTGGAAACTGAAGAGCATGTGCGCAGTCTGCGCAACCTGGGCTGCGAAACGGTGCAGGGGTATCTATACAGCCCTCCTTTGGATGAGCAGGCATTCATGACCTATCTGGACGGCGCTGCCAAAAGCAACCCAACAAAGCCTTGACAATCAAGCCGCTCATCTCATCCCCCTGTATCAGGACAAACTTCTGGTGCATGACCTGGGCAAGACGGGCTTTGGATCGTATAAAATGCCGGCTTGTGGCAAGATGTTGATGCTTAATGTAATTACTGTAAGTAAGTTTGGATGATATTCGAACAAGATTTCAACTCATCAAAATTATTTCTTGTATTTCATTTATTTTATAGCTAAGCTCACTCCAATTTCATGATTAATGTTGAGCAAGGGGTTCTGCTGTGCTTGAAAAGCTCGTTCCCTGCCGAAGATTTCACCTCCTGGTAAAACCTGGAGACCGGTTTGAAAGTTAAGAGCATCCTCTTCTCATTCTTCTTCTCTTCCTTCTTCTGCTTCGTAATCTCCTTCCCGTTCTCAGTCCTGTCCCGGCCCGGAAGGGTTATTCACATCGCCGATGCCGATACCATAACGGTCTTGAAAGACCACAAGCAAATCCCAATCAGCCTGTACGGAATCGATGCCCCTGACAAAGGGCAGCCATTCGGTTCCGGAGCCAAAGACTTCACCCTTGACATGGCTAAAATGAAAAGGGTGGAAGTCGTTCCAATAGCAGTTGACTCTAATGGCCGGACAGTTGCCTCTGTTTACATAGAAGGTGATGGAGAAAATCTGGCTGAAGAACTTGTGCAGGCTGGATATGCCCGGGTATACCTGGACTGCAAAAGAAGGATTTGCGGTTTCTGGCTGAAATTGGAGAGCCGGGCCTGATATGAAAAAATTGGATTATGGTCACAGTCTGATCCGGTCCCGCCCTGGGAATGGAGGCAGGGGAAGAGATCTGGAGAGTCAGGAAAAGATAAAAGATATTGTTGAAGAATATCTGCTAGGCAGCGTTCCAAGCCTATGAATGAATCGTCACGAAAACTACACAAGGGCAAGATATACGTTTCGGAGGCTTACATGAGCCGGCAAGAGGATTCGGCTTTAGGGTGGTTGCCGAAAAAGAGCTCCGGCACGACACCTTCCCCGGCTGGAAACACAGGCCTCTCAATGGAGGCCGTATGATCTCCTGGAATTTGAAAAGCAAGCTTGTGGCCGGCCGTATCGCTTTGCTGTATATCCTGTTGGCCGGTTTATGGATCGTTTTTTCAGACCAGGCCCTGGAATATTTTGTCACTGACAAAGGCTTGTTGACCTTGCTTCAAACCTACAAAGGCTGGCTTTTTGTCGTTGCAACAGGTCTGATTTTGTACATCGTCTTGCGGCATCGGATACAGAAACTATTCGAGTCTGAAAATGCTTTGCAGGAAGATGAATCAAATAAACTCATCTTGTATGAATTTTCCTCACGCATGCGGAGCGCGCAAAACAGCAACGACCTCATGGCAATGGTCCTCGACAACACCTGCGGGCTTTATCAGGCTGACCATGCTGTAATCACGCTTCTTTCAGACGACAGGCAAAAATTCAGCATTGCCCTGGCCAGGGGGATATGGAAGAACAGTCAAGGGCTGACCTTTCCGTCAAATACGGGACTGAGCGGACAAGTCCTGCAAGCCGGAGAAGCTTACACAAGCAAGGACTATGGTTCAGAACCCTGGTCCGTGGCTCTAGGAAGTGGAGAAGAAAATAGATTGGGCCCCGCCATAGCAGTCCCTCTGACCTCAGATGGCGAACTGAAAGGGGTGCTGACTGTTGCCCGCGACCGCAGTCTTAATGGCCGGCCTTTCTCTCAGTCGGAAGTGAACCTGTTGGCTACTGTGGGTGAAATGGTCGGACTGGCCTTGCATAGAATCTCATTGTTTGAGGATGCGCAACGAAGCCTGCGTCAGATCCAGGCTCTGCGGAACATTGACATGGCCATTACCAGCAGTCTGGATTTACGTGTCACCTATAAAGTCATTATGGACGAGGTCGTGCATCAACTGCAGGTCGATGCCTGTGCAATCTTACAGCGCAGACCTGAATCTCAAATGTTCGAATATGAGGCTTGGCGCGGTTTTTCCAGGCCGAGCCTCAAAGAGTTTTCCCGTCCATTGAGTGAAGGCATACTCGGCCGGGTAGTCAATGAGAGATGCTCCCTTTATATCTCCAATAAGGATGAGATCGAATCCGACGCCATTGTCCAGGAGATCATGAAAACGGAAGGACTTGTCGACTATTATGCGGTTCCCCTGGTGGTCAAGGGTCGCGTGAGGGGTATTCTGGAACTCTTCCACCGGAAACGGGTCAAACGGGACAGGGATTGGGAAAATTTTATGGATACCCTGGCCGGCCAGGCAGCGGTTGCCATTGATAATGCCGATATGTTCCGCAGCCTGGAGCAAACCAACCTTGATTTGCTCCAGGCTTATGATGCCACCCTGGAGGGATGGGCTTACGCCCTGGGCTTGAAAGAGGACGAGACAGCAGAGCACAGCAAGCGGGTAACAGGCATGACCGTCAAGGTCGCACGGGAGATGGGCGTGAAGAACGAAAACCTATCGCACGTCCGGCGCGGGGCGCTGTTGCACGACATCGGGAAAATGGGCATCCCTGATTCCATTCTCCTGAAACAAGGCAAGCTGACTGAGGAGGAATTCGAGGTCATGAAGCGCCACCCGGTGTACGCCTTCAAAATGCTCTCCAGAATAGACTACCTACGTCCGGCCCTGGATATTCCCTTTTGCCATCACGAAAAATGGGACGGAAGCGGCTATCCGCAAGGCTTGCAAGGTGATGAAATCCCCTTGGCGGCCCGCGTTTTTGCGGTGGTGGACGTCTGGGATGCCCTTGGCAGCGATCGGCCATACCGAAAGGCCTGGCCGCTAGAGCAAGTCATTGCTTACATCCAGGGACAATCCGGAAAACATTTCGATTCCCTGGTTGTTGAGCAGTTCTTGAAAGTCTTGAGCAGAAAAGAAGCCGGCATTCGTGAGGATAAGGCGGAACTTGTCGAACATAATTGAGGAAAACGGCCCAAGGCCAGTAAACCCTGCATGGCAAAAAACCGGAAGGAAGGGGGTAAGAGTGCGGGAACCGAGTAAAGGTGATATATGAAATCAAAATCTTTACTGGCCTTTTTACTCAT
>JAIPDR010000082.1 GCA_021737615.1 Desulfohalobiaceae bacterium
TTCGGTTCGGGCTGGATACATTGATCGGCCTTATACCCGTGGCCGGCGATACGCTCATGGGCCTGCCCTCGATCTGGCTGATCTGGCGGGGCCACCGCCTCGGTCTGCCCAAACGCAAGCTGGCCAGCATGGGTCTCAACACCGGGCTCGATTATGTCCTGGGTACGATCCCGCTGCTTGGCGATATCTTCGACCTGGGCTTCAAGGCCAATCTGAAAAATGCCGCCATCCTGCGCGCCTATTTTGCTCCAGAATCCGGGCAGGAGCACGCATAAGATATTAAACATTGCCAAATGCTTTTGGGGCGGTTAAAATAAACTCTAGTCGATATTCAAAAGACCTAGTCCCAGCCCGCATTCGATCAAGACATTCAATCAGGCTTTGCCTGTTGTCGGCTAAAGAATCATAACCCACCTGATGAATTTCATACCTGATTTCAAACCGCCCAACAGCCATGCAAGCAGAGATTTGTGGTTCGTCTTTGAAAAGGGAAAACTGCTGACAAAAACAACTGCCGGCCGCCATGATATACCTGACGGCGCCGATCTCGCTTCGATCGGAGTGAGACCGCAGCAGGAACAATATTTCGGGATCTTGCAGGGGCGATCCTGTTTTGCCGGGACCTATCCAGGCTGCAGCGATCTTGCGGACGTTTTTGTCTCAGGGATTTGCGGGCACTGCTTGGGCATCTTGAAGAAGATCTGATCTGGGTAGCCGGCCGAGCCAACCATCTCCTGCACTGGCACCGCATACACCGGTTTTGCGGCCGCTGCGGGTCTCCCACCCAGAGCAAGGCGGACGAGCGGGCACTTGTCTGCCGGCAATGCGGCCTGGTCAACTACCCCCGGCTGTCTCCGGCGGTTATTGTGGCCGTGACCAGAAACGACCGGATTCTTCTGGCCCGCAACAAGGGCTTTCGAATACCCTTTTACAGCGTGCTGGCCGGTTTTGTGGAGCCGGGAGAAACCCTCGAGGCCTGTGCAGTGCGGGAAATCAAGGAAGAGGTGGGCATCAGCGTCAAGGATATTCGCTACTTCGGCAGCCAGCCGTGGCCCTTTCCGGATTCATTGATGATTGGGTTCACCGCAGTCCATGCCGGCGGAGAAATCAGGATGGATAAGGTTGAACTCGTGGATGCAGCCTGGTTTTCCAGGGACGATCTGCCTGAAATACCCCCTCCAATCAGCATCGCCCGGCATCTGATCGATGCCTTTGTTCAAGGACACTAGACAGCCGGAGCAGGCGGTCTGTTTCCACTGCCAGTGAAACGTCAGCAGGCTTAAGCGCTCAAGGGCTTTCTGGCCGGCTGCGGCAGTGGCCGGCCTGATCAACTGTGCAAGCTGTTGTATCTCCAAGAAATTGACACACAGATGCCGATCCACTATGCTTTTGTAAGGAAAATCCATGACCAAGCCCAAGACATTGATTCAGAGATTCATTCAGGGCATGGAGCCCTGGGTGTTTCTTCAAAAACAGAGAAATGAGACTGACAGGAAATGAAAGCGTCAACCTGCCTGAGGGCCATCTCCGGAACGGTCGGCTTTATCCTCTCCCCCCTCTCCTGGTGGAACGATCTCCTGGTCAATGTTCCCTTATCCTACGCCTTTGCCTGGTCAACAGGAAAATTCCTTAATCTCTTCATCGTCGTCCCTGAATGGCTGTTTGTGAATCTATTTATTTTTGGCTATTTCTTAAGCAACTTGATTGGATTCGTGTTGATCCACTATGGCCTTTTCGGAATCAAAAAGGACAAAAAGGCTTCCCTGCGTAAAATGCTCATCGTATCCGCTGCCTATTCGCTGATCGTTCTGGCTTTCTTTCAACTGAACATCTGCGACCCTGCAAAGGCCTGCAAGGTCTTCCCTGATTGGGTGAGACCCTGAAAAATACATCGGCCGCATTTTTCATCGAGCCGCCCTGCCATCACATTTCCTAAGCCCCCAAAAGTGCTCGACAACTTCAGGGGAACCTGGTAATATGCATTCGGCTCGATTCTGCACTGCTTTCACCAATCCAGAGGAACCACATGACTCAACCCAAGTTCCGGAAAAAGATAGAACGACTCCTGGCTGCTGCCGATATTCAGATAGACGGGAACCGCCCCTGGGATATCCAGGTCCATAACCAGGACCTTTATTCCAGATTGCTGGCCAAAGGCTCTCTTGGCCTGGGGGAATCCTATCAAGAGGGCTGGTGGGACTGCGACAGACTCGATGAATTCTTTCACAGGCTCCTGCAGGCGAAACTGGATAGGAGCATTCAAACGCCGACAGAACTGTTCGAAGTCCTGCAGTCGAAGCTGCTGAACCTCCAGAAGCCTTCCCGGGCCTTTGAAGTCGGACAGAGACACTACGATATCGGCAACAACCTCTTCCGGCACATGCTCGATAAGCGCCTGATCTACAGCTGCGGCTACTGGAAGAATGCCTCCTGCCTTGATGAAGCCCAGGAAGCCAAGCTGGATTTGGTCTGCCGGAAATTGGATCTGCAGCCTGGAATGCGGGTCCTGGACATCGGCTGCGGCTGGGGCGGGTCGGCCCGGTTTGTGGCCGAACAGTACCAGGTGGAGGTGGTCGGCATCGTGGTTTCCGAAGAGCAGGCCAGGTTCGGGCAGTGGTACTGCCGGGGACTGCCCGTGGAGATCCGTCTCCAGGATTACCGGGACCTTACGGATAAATTCGATCGCATTTTTTCTCTGGGCATGATCGAGCACGTGGGGTACAAAAACTACCGCACCTTTTTCCAGACCGTCAAAAGATGCCTGCAGGATAACGGGCTCTTCCTGCTGCACACCATCGGGAGCAACCGCTCCGTCACCCGCACCGATCCCTGGCTCAGTCGTTACATCTTCCCGAATTCGATGCTCCCCTCAGCCAGGCAGATATGCACCGGCCTCGAAGGCTTGTTCGTTCTGGAAGACTGGCATAACTTCGGGGCGGACTACGATAGGACCCTGATGCACTGGTACCAAAATTTCCAGGAAAACTGGGAGGCCATTCAACCGGATTATGACGAAAACTTCTACAGGACCTGGACCTACTATCTGCTGTCCTGCGCCGGCTCTTTCCGGGCCAGACACAACCAGTTGTGGCAGCTCGTTCTCTCGGCCAACGGGGTTCCGGGCGTGTACCCTTCCGTCCGCTGAGGTCGGGCGGGAATTTCATGGCTGATCTTCCGCGTTCAGAAAGACCCCGTCTGCTTCCAGCCTGATCCGCCGCGCCCTGTACAGGGCCCCCACGGCCTGCTTGTATGTCTTTTTGCTGATCCCGAAGAGCGCATGGATCTCATCCGAGGGGCTCTTATCCGTGACAGGCAGGGACCCCCCGCTCTTGTTCAGGATCCGCATGATTTTTTCCTTGGCCTCCAGAACCTTGTCGTAGCCGGGCTTGTGCAGACAGAGATCGATTTTCCCGTCCGGACGCAGGGTTTTGACATAGCCTTTTAACTGCCGCCCTGTTTCCAGTTCCCCAAAGACCTCGTCCTCATAGAGCAGGCCGAAGGAGGTCTTGTTGACCACTGCTTTGTACCCGATATCCGATTTTCCGGCGATGACCAGATCCACCTGATCCCCCTCCTGGACATCGACCTGGCGGGAGCTGAAAAAGCGATTCAGTTTCGAGGAGGCAAAGATACGCCGGCCGGAGCGATCAAGGGCCACATAGACCAGGTAGGTCCGGCCTTTTTGCATGGGTTCCTGCTGTTCGCTCCCGGGCACGAGGAGATCCTTGGGCAGGCCCCAGTCCAGAAAGGCGCCCACCGAGTTGACGTCGACCACCCTGAGCAGGCTCAGGTCGCCGACCCCGGCCAGGGGGGTCCTGGTGGTGGCGATCAGCCGATCCTGGGAGTCGTTGTATAAAAAGGCCTCCACCCGGTCTCCGGCCTGGCAGTCAACAGGAAGCTCCCGGACTGGGAGCAGGATTTCGCCAAGCTCCTGGCCGTCCAGATAGGCTCCGAAATCGACTCGTTTCAAGACTTCGAATGTGTTCCACTGACCAATTTGCATAATTAGACAGTATATTCTTTTTTTCCCCTGAAAGCAAATGGACCTTTACAGGGCAGCCCTGGTGATTTGCTCGATAACCTGCCGGCCAAGTTTGAAGCATTGGAATTTTCAGCCGAAACGGTTGATGGCCCGGCCCACCATGGGCCCGGCGAAGATGTTGACCGTCTGCTTGAAGACAAAGAGCACGGTCACCGCCTGTATGGAAAAATCAAATTTCTTGACCAGCAGGAAAACGGCAAAGGCGATGAAGATCTGACGCCTGGCCCCGGCAAAAAAGGTGAGCAGATAGAACAGCCAGTACTCTTTGCAAAAGATCATCTCCTTTTTCTGCAGGGGAAGATCCTTATCCACAGGGTCCTGAAAAAGACACCACAAGCCCCCGGCAAGGGTCAGGCCGGCCAGGAGGATAAACATGGCCCGGTAGTCAAGCCAGTTGGAAAGCCCCAAAATACCGAGGCCGACCGATATGCTGGTGATGGAGGCGATGGAGCGCAGACGGCCGAAGACAAGCGGCGCCTGATGGATGGTGAAATACTGCAGGGTCAGGGACTGGTTCAAGGTTTCAAAGTAGTGAAACCCGAAGGACATGAGCAGGGTGGTGATCACCAGTCCGGAAAACCAGGGAAAGCATCCGGTCAGCCCGACCCCCAGCCCCATGACCAGGACCGACAGCGCGGCCAGGGTATGTTCCTTAAAGAGAAACAGGAGATAGATGACAAGTAAGGCCAGAAAACCGGGAATCTCCCGAACCGACTGGATCAGCCCGACCTCGTGCCCGCCGATGAAGGCCTTCTCCACGGCGAAGTTGTTGAACAGGGTCCGCCAGCCCTGAAATCCGGTAAAGACCGCTATGGTCAGGACCAGAAGGAAGAGGTACATCTGCTTGTTGGCCCTGGTCAGAAAAGGAGGTGGCTTCATCGCAACTACTCAGGCGGTCAGAGGATTGCTCGTTCAGGTGACTGGGAACCTTTATCAAACCCGATTCATTCGGGCAACTTTCCGCCAAAACCTGAATTTGTCAAGGACAACAGGCTTCTGCCTCCGGCGGATTACCGCTAACGGACTCTTTGCTTGGCCAAAACGATTTAGATACAAGTCCTTCTTTCGCCTACAGAATTTGTGTCTTGACAAGGCTCTCCCCCTTGCCATAATGTAAAATGTCAACGAGGACTATATATTATATTGTAGGCTCCTGAAGATTTCAGTCTCTTCAGCGACCGAGAGGCAGCCTGTCCACCGGTCTCCGGTATAATACAACATGACGGGCCGGCGATACCGGGTCTTTTTTTCCGCTAAGCCCGAAAGGATTTATTGTGGGGTCGCTGCAAACGGCTACCATCTTTCTCGTTTTTTTCTGTGCCGGCTTGATTCTGCTCATCCTGGGCCTGTTTATCCAGAAATCCGGGAACAGGCGGGCCCGGGAGGCATTGCATAAGAGCGAGCAACGACATCTCCTGGCTCTCGAAAGCTCCACCGACGGCCTCTGGGACTGGGAAATCCCTGCGGGACGCAGCTGGAAATCCGGTCCGGATGTCCGGCTGGATTCAGGACATCACTGAACGTAAAGAGGCCGAACTGAACCTCCAGACCGCGCTTTGCGAAATCAAGGAATTAAAAAAGCCTCTCGAGACCGAGAGGGCCTATTTGCGGGAAGAAATCAAACTGGAATACAACCATGAGAACATCATCGGACAAAGCGGCGAAATCAACTCTTCGGGGCCCAAACTGCACCTGGTTGACGACCTGAAACCGCAAGCCAGCAATCTCAGCCCAACCGGCAAGACCCTGGCCGAGGTCGAACGCGACCATATTTCCCTGGTTCTCGCACAGACCAGGGGAAGGTGAGCGGTCAGGACGGGGCTGCTGAAATCCTCGGACTCAAAGCGCAGCACCTTACGCGCCCGCATGCAGAAGCTGGGAATCGAGAAGCCCTGATTGTGATGGCCATATATGACCATTGGTCAAATATGGCCAGACAGCTGCCCCTTTCCGGATCTGAACCGACCCGCCTTTGATCTGAAAAAATCACTCCAAATCAAATAGTTATAAAACAATAAGCGGAATTTTCGCTTCACTGGCATGAACCTTGTATAGAATGAGGCAAGGCCAAACGGACTGGCAGCGGCAAAAGAGACTCGCCGGGCGGCCTTTGGCTGAGTCGTCCGCTACAATCATTTAACCCATGATACAGGGATATTTCCCGGGAGGTGTCCGCTTCTGTATCGAGGAAACCGGCATGATCATCGTCAACATCACCATGACCGTCAAACCGGAAAAATACCTGGAGTTTCGCCAAACCCTGCTCTCCATGATCGGACCGACTGCAAAGGAAGCCGGATGCCTGAGTCATGCGGTCTCGCAGGATATCAGCGACAAGAATTGCTTCAGCCTGATGCAGACCTGGCAAAGCAGTAATGATCTGGACCGGCATCTTAAATCGCCGCGGTTCGGGGTTTTGCTTGGATCGAAGTCCCTGCTGGAGGAACCCCTGCAGGTTCAAATCCACACGGTTTCCCAAACCAAAGGGATGGAAGCCATCCAGACGGCCAGGAACAGATGGAGCTGATCCCTTTCGGTCCGGACAACAAGGCTCAGCCCTTCCGGAAGACATGGTGTCTGTCCAGTCCCAGAGCCGGAACGCCGGGCATTCGTGGGCAGGGATTCAGGATTTGCGTTATGCACTACTTATCCATAAGAACCTAAAATAAAGGAGTTTTCAGCAATGAAACCAGAAACACAAGGGAAAATCAAGTTTGGAATCTGGGGCCTCATCAGTGGAGCGATCATTACCATGATCGTCGGTTTCGCATGGGGCGGCTGGGCCACTCAAGGCACTTCCGAAGCAATGGCCAATGACGCGGTCGTGGCCTCTCAGTCCGCAATCTGCGTGGCCCAATTCATGAAGGACTCGGAGCAAGAGGCAAACCTCGAGAAATTCAAGGAACTCAATTCATGGAAGAAAGATGACTTCATCAAAAAAGGGGGCTGGGACAGGATGCCTGGACAGGATAAGGCCGACTACGGCGTTGCCGATGCCTGCGCTGACGGGATCGAACTTCTTGTCAAGGACAATGACGCCTAAGTGCCCTGAAAATCTGTGAGCAAAGCCGGGCAAGGGCCCGGCTTTTTTTGCATCGCTCCGCGCTGTTTCCGGAAATAACAGGGACCTATCCTGTCCGGGCCATCCGGTTGTTCGGGTCACAGGCCCAGATCTTCATTGATCAGGATTACCTTTATCCTGCCCCGGGGAAAGGACTTCTCGGTAATGGTCCAGGAACTGCAGATGCGTGCCGGACTCCTGCAGTCTTCACAAAAGGAGGTCTTGGCGCAGGGCGTTCCGGTCTCGAGCCGCATGGCATTGACCGGGGCTGCGTAGTTCCTGATGCGCTGCATGGCCTCGTCCAGCCCGGGCACGATCTTGTTTCGGCCGGCCAAAACAATGACGTGTCTGGGTCCAAAGGTCAGGGCTGCGACACGGTTGCCCCACCCGTCGAGATTGACCAGAATGCCGGATTCCGTGACCGCATTCGTCCCGCTGAAAAACAGATCCGCCAACAGGGCCTGCCTGCCCCGCTCGTACCCCTCCTCTTCAGGCAGCCCTTGTGCAAAGGGATCCAGAAAATCAAAGGCCTGGCTGCCGGTTAGCTCCGGCAGCAGGGAGGTCGCTTCAAAGCTCAGGGAATCGCCCCGGGCCACGGTTTTGATATCCTCCAACCGGGGCAGGATCTCCTCATTGATGATCCGTTTGGCCTCTGCCGCGCTCTCGGCGACAAAGGCCTGGAAATTGTTTTTTTGCAGCTCCTCTTGCACCCGGGCCAAACGTATCCGCCAGTAGTTCTGAATCGGGTTCTCCATTTCCGCCTCCCTGCCTGGCCTGAATAAAGGTGGTCAAAATCCGGACAATATCCTGCCTGAACACATTTAATAATATTTTTCGGAAATTATCCTTGTGCTTCACTAGATCCTTCCGACAGTGGATGTTGACCTTTGTCCGGTTTTTTATTACTGAAAAAGCGCAATCTATGCCAACTTCTGGTATAAATCTTCTTCAAGGGAGGACTCCATGGCCATCAGAAAGATCGAAAGGACCCCATCCGCCTATGCCTACCCTCTGCTGATCAAACATCTGCTCAGTTCCCCCCTGACCTGTTTTCCGGACCGGGAAATCGTCTACAGAGACAAATCACGCTACACCTACCGGATATTGGCCCAAAGAGTCAACAAGCTGGCCAACCTCTTGAAAAGCCAGGGGGTGGATTCCGGCGATACAGTGGCGGTCATGGACTGGGACAGCCATCGCTATCTGGAGTGCTTCTTTGCCGTTCCCATGATGGGAGCGGTCCTGCACACCGTCAACATCCGGCTCTCACCGGAACAGCTCCTGTACACCATCAATCACGCCGAGGACGATGTCATCCTGGTCAACTCCGAGTTTATACCGCTTTTAGAGGCAGTCAAGGACCAGTTCAAGACGGTCAAAAAGATCATTGTCCTGACCGATGAAGACCAGGCCCCGGAAACCTCCCTGGATCCGGCCGGAGAATACGAGAGCCTCATGGCCCGGGCCGGGGATGCTTTCGAGTTTGAAGACTTCGACGAAGAGGCCATGGCCACCCTTTTTTACACCACAGGCACCACCGGTCCGCCCAAAGGGGTCTACTTCAGCCACCGCCAGCTGGTCCTGCACACCTACGGCCTGCTCTCGAGCTTCACCACCTTTCCCTCTCTGGACCTGAACAATGCCGATATCTACATGCCCTTGACCCCCATGTTCCATGTCCATGCCTGGGGGGTGCCTTACATGGCCACCATGCTCGGCATGAAACAGGTCTATCCCGGCAAGTACGAGCCGGAAACGATCCTCAAGCTGGTCCTCGGGGAAAAAGTCACCTTTTCACACTGCGTGCCCACGATCATCCACATGCTCGTGTCCAGTCCTATCGTCAAGGACCTCGACCTGTCCAACTGGAAGGTGATCATCGGCGGCGCCGCCCTGCCCAAAGGGTTGTGCAAGGCCGCCCTTTCCCATAAAATCAACATCACCAGCGCCTACGGCATGTCCGAGACCTGCCCCCTGCTGACCGCGGCCCTGATCAAGCCGGAGATGGAGGGCGTAGATCTGGACCGGCAGGTCGACTACAGATGCCGGACCGGCCTTCCGGCCCCGAACGTTCATCTCGAAGTCGCCGACCCCATGGGCAGTCCCCTGCCCCACGACGGGCAATCCACCGGGGAGGTCATCACCAGGGCTCCCTGGCTGACCCAGGGCTATCTCAAGGACCCGGAAAAGAGCGAAGCCCTGTGGCAGAACGGCTGGCTGCATACAGGAGACGTCGGCTTTATCGACGAAGAAGGCTATCTGCATATCACCGACCGCATCAAGGACGTCATCAAAACCGGAGGGGAATGGCTGTCCTCCCTGGAGTTGGAAGACATTGTCAGTCAGCACGAGGCGGTCAGTGAAGCAGCGATTGTGGGTGTGCCCGACGAAAAATGGGGTGAACGTCCCCTGGCCATGGTCGTTCTCAAGAATGAATTCAAGGATAAGGTCACGGAAGATGATCTGAAGGCATTTTTTGCCCAATTTGTCGAGAAAGGGACCATCCCCAAATATGGGATCCCCAACCGGATCGATTTCGTCCAGTCCATCCCCAAGACCAGTGTCGGAAAGATCAACAAAAAGGATATCCGCAAACACTACGAATCCTGACATGCAGGGAAAGACCCTGCATTTCAGGATATACAATTTTCATTTAGTAACCCAAAATAGATAAATTTTTCGGAGGCATACATTGCAAAACAGCACAGTGTTCAGCTTTACACCGAAGGCCGTTCATTTCACATATGCCCAATGGATGCCGACGAAAAATTTATAAGGAGCGATCATGAAAGAAGTAGTCATTGTCAGCGGTGCCAGGACAGCGGTGGGCACCTTTCAGGGAACCCTCAAAGACATCCCGGCCGCCCGGCTCGGCGCGGTCTGCATCCGTGAAACCCTGAAAAAAGCCGGTCTGAGACCCAGGCCCGGTCAAATGATGCTGGACAAGGCCCCCGCACCCCTCAAGGGCGCGGGGCTCATAGAACTGGAGGAGAAATACCGGGATTGGGACCAAAGCCTTCAGGAAATCGGGGTGGACGAAGTCATCATGGGCAATGTCCTCCAGGCCGGCCAGGGACAGAACCCGGCCCGCCAGGCCGTGATCTACGCCGGTCTGCCCAAGGAGGTCCCGGCCTTTACAGTCAACAAGGTCTGCGCCTCGGGCATGAAGGCCGTGGCCCTGGCTGCCCAGTCCATCCAGACCGGGGACGCAGAGGTTGTAATTGCCGGAGGCATGGAGAACATGAGCCAGACCCCCTATGCTTTGCCCAAGCTGCGGGAAGGGGCCAGGATGTTCAACGCCGAAGCCAGAGACCTCATGGTCTACGACGGACTCTGGGAACTGTATTACGACTACCACATGGGGGTGACCGCGGAAAACATCGCGGAACAATACAAAATCGGCCGCACTGAGCAGGATCAGCTCGGGCTGGACAGCCACAACCGGGCCAGGGCGGCTACCGCCTCCGGTGTCTTTGCCGATGAGATCGTTCCGCTTACCATCCCCAGGCGCAAGAAAGACCCCATCATCTTCAGCGCTGATGAACGCCCCATGGACACCACCCTGGAAAAAATGGGCAAACTGCCCACTGTCTTTAAAAAGAACGGGACCGTGACCGCGGGCAACGCCTCGGGCATCAACGACGCCGGAGCGGCCCTGTTGCTCATGAGCCGGGAAAAAGCCGAAAGCCTGGGCCTCGAGATCCTGGCCACGGTCAAGAGCCACGCCCCAGGCGCCATCGACCCGGCCTATATGGGCCTCGGCGTGATTCCGGCCGTACACCTGGCCCTGAACAAGGCAGGCTGGGGGATAAAGGACGTGGAATACACCGAATTGAACGAGGCCTTTGCCTCCCAGGCCCTGGCCTGCATTCAGGAGCTCGGCCTGGACCGGGACAGGACCAATGCCAACGGCAGCGGGATCTCCATCGGCCATCCCATCGGCTGCACCGGGGCGCGTATCACCTACGGCCTGGCCATGGAAATGAAGAGAAAAGGCTACTCCAGGGGGCTGGCCACCCTGTGCATCGGCGGCGGCATGGGCTACGCCCTGACCCTGGAGCGGAAGTGAAACAACCCTGTGTAATTGTTAATTGTTAATGATTAATGACGGATACCGGTAACCGCAATAACTACCTTGAAAAATAGCTATATATAGTGCCTGAACGGAAACTCGTGTTTGGTCGTAAACTTGCCCAGATACAAGGAACAAAAAATTTTGAAACCGCAGTGTATTCCAATACATGAGGATTTCAAAATTTTGCAGTGACGAAGTAGATGGGTGAGTTTCCGGCCAAACACTATATATTCTGAATTCAGCGGGAAGTTCTGCCCTCCCCGCTGAATTCAGAATGCGGATCGCTCGCTGGCTTCCTTTTCGGCCTCGTCCAATATCTGTTGAATCTCCCGTTTCGCCTGGTCCGGCACATCCCGGTTTGTTCCCTGATGATCCCTTAAAATGCGCTGGGTTTTCTCCTGCATCCTCTGCTGCAGCGTCCTGGCCCCATCCGCCCGCCACTCGGTCTCCGAACGCCGATCCATGAGATCCGGGACCCAGTGCAGGTCCTTGAGTTGTGCCGTGTGCTCAAGATCCGAAAAATCACCATTCTTATGGGCGATTTCATTGATTTCCTGAATGGCCAGGGTCTGCTTGTTGACCAGCACCCCCCGGGAGATCCTCCGGCTCATGGAGATCAATTCATCGGCCAGGACGAGCTGCGGCAGCGATCCGGTCATCCCGGAATCGAGAAACCCTACGTCGTGCACGAGGTTCGCCCCGCTCAGGGTAGCGGCGTGGATGGAAAAGCAGGCCTCGATGGCGCTTTGGATATCCACCTGTTTTGAATCCGAACACCCGCCGGCGGAAAAGGCCGGCAACTCCAGATACTCGGCCAGTTCAGTGATGCCGGCGCCCAGAAGACTGAGTTCCGGGGCGCCATAGGCGAAGATCATGGTCCGCATGTCCATGATGGACTGGGTCCCGCCGATGATGAGACAGGCCCCGGGGTGGGTCAACTGGGTGATCACGAGCCCGATAAGGGTATCGGCCAGGGTAACCACCAATTGTCCCGCGGCAGTGGCCGGAGTGGTGGCCCCGGCGCTGTTGGCCGGAGAGAAAATGTGCGGAATACCGTGCTCTGCACAGTAAACCAGCTTTTCCACGGCATCGTAGTCACAGACCAGCGGGGAAATCGGTTCGCTGTAAAAGATGTAGTTCGGACGATGCCGGAAGGCTTTCTCCCCCCCGGCCATGGCCAGGGCGATCTTATGGATGAGTTCACATTTCTCCTTGGTGAAACCCCAGGCGATGACCGGCTTGCTGCTGTTTTGAATCAGTTCGGCAAACTCGTAGACCTCTTCCAGGCCGTTGGACACATCGCTGATCCAGCCGAGGGACATGATGAATTCGACGTTGGCAAGCGCGTCGCAGACCCTGGCCACGGTGGACACATCATCACGGACATACGGACGCCGTGCACCGGTAAAGGGATCTTCGAAATTGGGGCAGGTCGGTCCCGGTCCGAAATGGGTCCGACCAAGCTCGATCCTGAGACGATGCTTGCCGTCCCAGCTGTGAATCGTGGTCACCGGCGGCACGGTGAGCAAGGCCCGGGAAACGAGCTGGGAGGGGATGTAGACCCGATTTCCGTCTACGGCACACCCCTGTTCTTTCAGTTTTTCAAGGACCTCCTCATGATGGATCCGGGCCCCGGTGTACTGGAGCACCTCCAGGACTTCACTGTAGATCTTGCGTTTCTGACCGCTGGATAAAACCGAAAAACGAGCGGCTTGATCTTCTATCAGGTTCGTTCGTGTACTCATGCCTCACCCCCGCTCCGCTTCGTTGATAATTGCCTGCAGGTCAAACAAGAGACTTCCCTCCAGGGGGGCCGGTTGGTGGCCCGCGATGATTTTTTCGGTTTCGATCTTTAGCTTATCGTGCATAGAGACCCTGCCTTTTTTCTCCCAGACCTGGTAGGGCATCCGATCGATAAACCGGGGCCTGAACCACTCCCGCCAGTGCTCCAAAGTGTGCTCCTGGGTCAGAAACTCTCCGCCCGGGCCAACCCTGTCGATGAGCTCCAGGGCCATGTACTCATCCCTGGTACTGATGCCCCCGCCGAACTTCATGATCATGCCGATGATCTCATCACACATGGTAATGCTTTCCAAAGGCAGATTCGGTCTGACGTTTCGACGGCCCAGCCCCTGGATGAGATTGGTGCCTGACAAGAACTGATAGAACAAAGAGGTGCAGAGTTCGGCCGCCGACTGACCGTCCAGGACATTTGCATCCGAGCAGCCGCCTGTGTTGAGCACCGGAATATCAATCCATTTGGCCAGATCCGCTTTGGCGCCTGCGGCCAGAATGTGTTCCGGAGAGCCTAAAGAGGGGATCTTTCCATCCTGGCAGGAGACCGTGAGTTCACCTCCCATGATTAAGGGTGTTCCCGGCTTCTTGAGATAACTGAGCACGGAAATGAGCATGGTCTGAGCCAGAACCAGGACCAGCATGCCGGCCAGGGAGACCGGGGCGTTGACTCCGGCCATAAGCACGGGATGGTAGACAAAGGGAATCCCTTTTTCCGCACAGAACAAAAGTTTTTCCGAAAAAGCCCAGTCGAAACTCAGCGTGGAAAAGGATTCGATATACACGGCAAACATGGGATGCAGCCGACACTCCTTTTCCGTTCCGCGAACACGGACGGCCATGCGCCACAAATCCTTGAAAGAATGCCGGCCGAAATCTGAAAAGAGCAGCGGCTTGGAACAGCCCTGCAAGAGAGTGAGAAAACGCTGTTGATCCGTGATATGAAGCGGGGTCCTGTTGTTGACCCTGGTTGAGGAAACCAGAAAATCCAGATTCGGAAGGGCATCCACCAGCTTGGCCGTTTGATGGATCTGCTCAAATGTATATTCGCTTGAATTCCCTCTTGATCCGGCAGAAATGGTCGGGCCGACATCAGCCCCAAAGGCCACTTCGTCCTTTTGCAGATTGACCCATTTCTCCCTGTTCCAGCCCTGAAAGGTGATCTTGCTGGGATGATTGCGCAGGGCTTTCTCTACCAGATAAGCCGGGACCCGGACCACGTTATCCCTGGTGACCAGGGCCTCGCTTCCGCCGAAGATGTCTCTGGCCTCCTGGTGGAGGAAACGGGCCCCGGTGTTCTCCACCACATCCAGGGCGGCGTAATAGATCTGCTCGATCTGATCTTCAGCCAGGATATTGAAGTTCGGGGTCGTGAGGACCGATTGACTGATTTCCATGGGTGTTTTCCTGTTGTTTAGGAGATGATGATAATGGTCCTGATAATGGAAGCTCGAAACGTTTAGGGTTAAACAATTAAAATTCAAATATTTATCCTCAATCAATCCTTGACGGAAACTATCCGAAAGTATTGCTTTCGTCAATGCCCGGGTTTGATAGATTATTGAGATCTGTCGGTTTATGTTTCGCGGTTGAAGAATATTTTAGTCCATTTAAAAAAATTGATATTTTGGCTTGACATTGAAATTAAAACAAAATATATTTCTTTTCAAGAAAAAAATATCTTTTTGATAGTAGCGATATACTGGAGATGAAACAAATGTTCGATGCCGACAATATTTACCGGGAACTCAAGAGAAGGATCGTTTTCCTCGACTACGAGCCCGGGCAGTCCTTACGCGAAAAAGATCTCATAGAAGAGTTCGGGGTCAGCCGCACCCCGGTCCGTGAAGCCTTTATCCGCCTCGAATCCGACGGACTGGTCCGCATTTTCCCGAATCTGGGCACCATTGTCACCGAGGTCAGCTTCCAGCAGCTCAAGGATGTCTTTGAAATCCGCTCCTATCTGGTGCGCCTGGCCGGACAACTGGCGGCCGCCCGGGCGACCGAAGAGGATC
>JAIPDR010000003.1 GCA_021737615.1 Desulfohalobiaceae bacterium
ATTTATCCAGGGGCTGCGGGTTGAAGAACCCCTTATGATTGAAAAAGGAATGACATCCCCACGAGCAGCTTTCCACAGATAGTTAGTCACTGAACGAAAACAGTGATTGGACGTAAACCTGCCCGGTTACGAGGAACAAGAAATCTTGAAATCGCAATGTATTTAAATACATGAGGATTTCAAAATCTGGCCGTGACCAAGTAGATGGGTCAGTTTTCGTCCAAGCACTAATTCGAACCTGAACTCCAGGCTCCTTGCCCCCTCAATCAGACAATTTCCCTGCTACAAGACGGAGAAAAGATGAGTAACATCGTGACCAGATTTCCCCCCAGCCCCACCGGCCATCTGCATATCGGAGGGGCCAGAACCGCCCTTTTCAACTGGCTTTATGCCCGTTGCAATCAGGGCAAATTCATTCTGAGAATCGAAGACACGGACACAGAACGCTCCACACGGGAAATGACCGATTCCATTCTGGAAGCCATGGACTGGCTCGGCCTTGACTGGGATGAAGGCCCTTATTTCCAGAGCGAACGTTTGGCCTTCTACCAGGAGCAGATCGAGGCGCTTCTGGAATCCGGCCTGGCCTACTACTGCGGATGCACCCCGGAGGAGGTCGAGGCCATGCGCAAAGAAGCCTGGGAAAAGGGGGAAAAGCCGAAATACAACGGCAGATGCCGCGATCTAGGGCTCGGCCCCGGTCCGGGACGGGTGGTTCGCCTGAAAGCCCCCTTGGACGGTCAGACCGTGTTCCAGGACCTGATCAAGGGGATCAATGCCGTGGACAACCGGGAACTCGACGATTTTATCCTGAGACGGGCCGACAATACCCCGACCTACAATCTGGCTGTAGTCGTAGACGACGCCCTCATGGGGGTCACCTGCATCCTGAGGGGGGACGACCATATCAGTAACACCCCCAAGCAGGTCATGCTCTACCAGGCTCTGGGCTTTGCCCTGCCAGATTTCGGCCATGTCCCCATGATTCTCGGCCCGGACAAGAAGAGGCTGAGCAAAAGGCACGGCGCGATGTCCGTGCTTGAGTACAGAGAACAGGGCTATCTGCCGGAAGCACTGATCAACTATCTGGTTCGCCTGGGCTGGTCCCATGGGGATCAGGAGCTTTTCTCCCGAGAGGAACTGGTCGACAAGTTTTCCCTGAAAAACCTGGGCAAGTCGGCCTGCATCTTCAACCCGGAAAAGCTGGACTGGGTCAACAGCCAGCATATCAAAAGCAAACAGCCTGCTGAACTGGCCGGACCGCTGGTCTTGAGACTGCAGAACAGAGGTCTGTCCGGTCTTGATCGCGGATACGCGGAGAAGATAGTCCCCCTGCTCCAGCCCCGGGTCAAGACTCTGGAACAGCTGGCCGAGCAGGCCGTATTCTTCGTCCTGCCGGACCAGGATCTTAACTATGACCGGGAGATGCTTGAAACCTGTTTCACCCCGGAAATCAAAGGGTATCTGCAGGAGCTGCTCGCTGAACTGAATGGGCTGGAAGATTTTTCCAGAGGGGGTCTCGAACAGTTGCTGGGAGAATTTTTGAAAGAAAAGGGGATCAAATTCAAATTACTGGCCCAGCCGATCCGCATTGCCCTGAGCGGCAAAAAAGCCAGCCCCGGGCTGTTTGAAACCATGGAGGTCCTGGGCAGGGAGCGGGTCCTGAATCGCCTGGGCCGGGTTCTGGAGATGCTGGATGCCTAGCCGTAGTTTTTCCGGAGCAGACCTGCCGGGCAGGTCTGCTCCAAAAAAACTAATGGACTCTCGGTTTGACCACGGCCCCGGTTCTCAGGCAGCGGGAGCAGACCGTGATCCGTTTGACCTCTCCGGAGTCCAACTGGGCCCTGACATTTTGGAGATTGGGCTTGAAGCGGCGTTTGCTCTTGTTGTTGGCGTGACTGACATTGTTGCCCACTAATGGTTTTTTTCCGCAAATATCGCAACGCGCGGCCATATATTACCTCCTGAAATTTTTGTAGCGTTTATTCTCGTCTGCAGACAATCCCGGTCCCTCGGGACACCCAGGCCCAGGGCTACAATTCTTCGGCCTGCATCCCGGAGAAAAAGACCGATGCTCCCCTGGGCTTGCCCCAAGCAAAGTGCCGACTCTACCTGCTGTTTTACGAAAAGGCAAGCCTTTGACCTTGACAAATTAAGGAAGAAATAAGTAAGTATGTTTGTTTCGCGAGGCTTTTATGTCTGATTTCTGGTTATCGATCAAGGATCTTCCTGAGCAGGGCCGGGAATTCGAAGTTTCCGATCAGGAAGTATGGACGGTTCCCATCCGGGAATTTAATATCCAGGCCAGCATCACCAGGAATCTTCATGCCCGTTTTTCCATTTTTCCCGGGCAAAACGGGTACTTGATCAGGGGCGTTTTGCGCGGCGCCGTCAAGATCCCCTGCGATCGCTGTTCGGCTGCAGAGGAAATCGGGCTCGATGCGGCATTTGAATTTTTTGAAGAGTCCGGGCCTGTTACGGACAAGGGTTTCGGAGGCCAGAGTATTCTCCGCTTCAGTCAAGGCCTTCCGGAAATCAACGCCGGAGCTATGCTCTGGGAACAATTTTTGCTGACGCAGCCGATAAAGCATCTCTGCTCTGACAAATGTCAGGGATTGTGCCCGAAGTGCGGCCAAAACCTGAACCTCGCCGACTGCGGCTGCGACCGGGACGAAGCGGATCCAAGAATGGCAATCTTCAGAAACCTGAAAATCAATACTTGAGAGGAAAATCATGGCTGTACCCAAGAAAAAGACATCCAAATCCAAAAAAAACATGCGGCGATCCCACCACAGGGTCCCCACACCGACAGTGATCAACTGCGAATGCGGCGAGCCGAGCCTCCCGCACAGGGTCTGCCCCTCCTGCGGCCAATACCGGGGGAGGCAGGTCTTAAGGAAGGAAGATGCAGAATAACCCCCCACGGGTTGCAGTAGACGTCATGGGCGGGGATTTCGGTCCTCATGTGACCATCCCCGGAGCCTTGCTGGCCGCCAGGAAACAGAACATCCCGCTTCTGCTGGCCGGGCACAAGGCGACCATACTTTCAGAACTGGAAAAGCATAACCTGCACGATCTGGATATCGAGATTGAACATGCGGATGAAGTGGCGGCCATGAACGACAAACCCTCCCACATCCGCCGCAGGAAGAATACTTCGATTCAGGCCGCTTTTAATTCGGTCAAGGAACAAAAAGCCAAGGGCGTGGTCAGCGCCGGGCACACCGGGGTTACCCTGGCCACCGGGATGTTTACCCTGGGCCGCCTCAAGGGGATAGAACGCCCCGGGCTGGCCGCCATCATGCCCAGAGAAAACACACCGCTGATCATTATAGACGTTGGAGCCAATGTGGACTCCAAACCGCGGCACCTGGTCCAGTTCGCGATCATGGCCGAAGCCCTGGCCAAGAATGTCCTCAAGGTCAAAGAACCCAGGGTGGGGCTCTTGAGCATCGGTGAAGAACAGGGCAAAGGCAACGCCCAGGTCAACGAGGCCTTTACCCTTTTAAAGAAAACCACTCTCAACTTCACCGGCAACGTAGAGGGTCGCGACCTGTTTGACGGGACCCTGGACATTGCAGTCTGCGACGGGTTTGTCGGCAATGTTATTCTCAAGATGAGCGAAGGCTGGGGAAAGACCATCAGTGGACTCCTGCGGCAGGAATTCAAAACCGGCTTCTGGTCCAAAATGGGCTCATTCCTTTCCGTCTCCGCCTTCAAGCGCTTTTCGCAGCGCCTCGATTATGAAGAATACGGGGGAGCCCCTTTGTTGGGACTCAAGGAATCCGCCTTTGTCTGTCACGGATCCTCCGGACAGAGGGCGATCCAGAATGCCGTGACCATGACGGCCTCCTTTATAAACAACCGGACCAATGAAGACATCAGGGAGCGCCTCGAATCGCATCCGGAGATGAGCAAATTTCACCGCTTTAAAAATTTACTCCACACAGCGGGCAAAGGGCAGCCGGAATCAGATGAAGATAATGCCTGAAGCAAAGAATCGACGACATTTTTTTGGTCATGACTAAACACTTTAAACAAGGGCCGGGGCTGGACAATGACTGAACTTCAGGAAACCGTTCTGGTCACCGGGGGCTCCAGGGGCATCGGCCGGGCGATTGCCGAAACCATGGGCGCCAGGGGCTGGCAGGTCTTCTTGACCTATGTGCATCAACAGGAACAGGCCGAAGATGTCTGCCGCCGGATCATGTCCAATGGCGGCAAGGCTGAGGCCTTTGCCCTGGACATCAGTGACCGGGACGGTGTGGCCGCCTTTTTTAAAGAGAAGATCAAGGGCAGGATCCATCTCGGTGTACTGGTCAACAACGCCGGTCTGACCAAAGACGGCCTCCTGCTGCGGATGAAAAGAAACGACTGGGACTCTGTGCTCAGTGTCAATCTGGACGGCCCGTTTGCCTGCCTGCAGGAGGCCGCGAAAATAATGATCAGACAGAAAAAAGGCAGGATCATCAACATCTCATCCGTTGTCGGCCAGTCCGGCAACCCCGGACAGGCCAACTACTGCGCGGCAAAAGCCGGAATCATCGGTTTGACCAAATCCGCGGCCCAGGAACTCGGGGTGCGAAACATCACGGTCAACGCGGTTGCCCCGGGCTTTGTTTCCACGGATATGACCAGGGATCTCGACTCCGAGGCCCGGAAAAAATTCCTGGAGCGAATTCCTCTGGGAAGGCTTGGAGAACCGGAAGACATCGCCGAAACAGTAGCCTGGCTGGCCTCTGACCGGGCCGCGTACATCACCGGACAGGTCATCGCTGTGAACGGCGGTCTGTACATGTAACAGGCGATACAAATTATTGCAGACGCGCTCCAGGACGTTCACCCCTGGAACATTACTGGATCATGGACCGAGGGAGGCTCAACAACCGCCCTCTCTTTTCAGCAACAAATGACCGCGACTACTAATCTTATCAGGAGGAATCATGTCGGTACTGGAAAAAATTAGAAATATCGTTTCAGAACAGCTGGATGTCGATCCCCAGGACATCAAACCCGAATCCGCCTTTGTCGACGATCTCGGGGCCGACTCTCTGGATCTGACCGAACTGATCATGGCCATGGAAGATGAATTCGAACTGGAAATAGACGACGAGGAAGCCCAGAACCTGCGGACCGTGGATGACGCCATCAAATATATTGAATCCCGGCAACAGTAAAGAATAACCGGAAAAAAACAGGCATCAGTGTCGTGCAGAAAGCGCCTTGAGGGGATGTATACTGCTAAGCCCTCGTTCTTTTGAAAGCAGTCCTTACCGAGTGAGACCATTTTTGTTTGCCGGAGAAAAAAACAGGTCTTGGTTCGATATATCCCCCGGGGCGTTTCATGTTTATCATAAGAAAGCGCCCGGCCGGAAACAAGGCATAATGTAATGAGCAAAAGCAGCCAAACGCTGTTTCGGGGAAAATCCTCAGCAGGAGGGAGCATATGGTAGGGAAAAGAGTCGTAGTGACCGGCATGGCAACAGTCTCGCCTCTCGGGAACGACCTGGAAACCAGCTGGTCGGGTCTTGTCTCCGGTAGATCCGGTATCGGTCCGATAACCAGATTCGACTGCAGTCGATACTCCACGCGAATTGCCGGAGAGATTAAAGATTTCAATCCGGAAGACTTTATTCCCCGAAAACAGATCCGGCGCATGGACCGTTTCAATCAGTACGCCATGGCCTGTTCCAAGATGCTCCTTGAACACTCGGGTTTTAAGATCAACCAGGAAAACGACAATTACACCGGCATCCTCCTCGGATGCGGGCTGGGGGGACTGGAGACCATCGAGGAGTTTCACACCAAGCTTATCAAACGGGGGCCGGAGAAAATCTCCCCTTTTTATATTCCCAAACTCATCTCCAATATGGCCACCGGGCAAATAGCCATAGAAACCGGGGCCAAGGGCCCGAATCTGGTGACGACTTCCGCCTGCGCCTCCGGGGTCCACAGCATCGGCTACGCCTATTCCGACATAAAACTCGGACGGGTCAACGCCATGATTTCCGGAGGCACGGAAGCCACCATCACCCCGATGGGCATCGCCGGCTTTACCGCGATGAAGGCTCTCTCCACCAGGAACGATGATCCGGGAAAGGCCTCCCGGCCCTTTGATAAAGACCGGGACGGATTCGTGCCTGCAGAGGGCTGCGGGCTGATCCTCCTGGAATCTCTGGATCACGCCCTTGCACGAGGTGCCAGGATTTATGCTGAAGTCTGCGGATTCGGGGCTTCGGCCGACGCCTATCACATCACTGCCCCGGATGAGAGCGGAGCGGGCATGGCCAAGGCTATGCAGGTCGCTATCCAGGAAGCCGAGATTTCTCCGGATGACATCGACCACATAAACGCCCACGGCACCTCCACCATCTGGAACGACATCTGTGAGACCAGGGCCATAAAGCGGGTCTTCGGCAGCCATGCCTATGATATTCCCATTTCCGCCAACAAATCCATGATCGGACACATGCTGGGGGCTGCCGGCGGCATAGAGAGCGTGTTCAGCGTCATGAGCCTCTATCAGGGAGTGCTCCCCGGGACCGTCAATGTGGAAGAACAGGACCCCGAGTGCGACCTGGACTATGTAGTCGAGGGGACCAGAAAAAAGGACATAAACTACGTCCTCTGCAATTCATTCGGATTCGGCGGGACAAACGCCTGCATCCTCTATAAGAAATTTGAAAAACCTTAAAGCGAGCTTCGCCCGCAACCCAAAAGGTTCCAGGTTCACGGTTCACGGTCAAGAAAAAGAAAATAGCCCTCTGACCTATCCAGTCTTTTTCTTAACTTCTTCCTCTTCAAACCGTGAACCGTGAACCCGGAACCGTGAACCTAAAATCAGGATTATGTCTCGTCTTCCCTGGCCTCAATATTTCATGGAAATCGCCCATCTGGTAGCCGACCGGTCCACCTGCCTGAGGCGAAAGGTGGGTGCGCTGGCCGTCAAGGACAAGCGCATCCTGGCTACTGGTTACAACGGAGCCCCGACCGGGCTGAGACACTGCCGGGAGACTGGATGCCTGCGGGAACAGCTCGGAGTTTCCTCCGGAGAACGACACGAACTCTGCCGCAGCCTGCATGCCGAACAAAACGTGATCATCCAGGCCGCCGTTCACGGCATTCCCCTGGCTGGAGCCGATCTGTACTGCACGGATCAGCCCTGCCTCATCTGCGCCAAGATGCTGATCAACGCGAATTTCCGGAAGATCTACTTCGCAAAGGGCTATCCTGACGAACTGGCCGTGGCCATGCTTGACGAATCCGCGACCGGGTACGAACTCCTGGAAGCCAAAAGCTCCGGGTTTTAGAGTCCAGGATTTCAATGGCTGCACTTCAGACGCCGCTGGTCGGGCCGAACCTCTGTACCCTCCGGGAGCCGGCCGCCTCTGTGAGTCTGAGGACATGGACCCGAAACCCTGAACCGTGATTCGAAGACCTGGAATCCTCGAGCAGACATCTGTGAACATCCGGACAAAAGAACAAATCATGCACCAGGCCGTGAGCCTGGCCAGGCAAGGCCGGAGGACGGCCGCCCCGAATCCCTGCGTGGGTGCGGTACTCACCCTGGGCGACAAGATCGTTGCCTCTGGATACCATCGGCGATACGGGGGGGACCATGCCGAGGTAGAGGTGATCAACACGGCCCGGAAAATGGGAATCGACCTGAAACAGACGGTCTTGTGGGTCACCCTGGAACCCTGCAACCACTACGGTAAGACCCCGCCCTGCACCCGGGCCATCTTAGAGGCGGGCATCCCCCGGGTGATCGTCGGGACCAGAGACCCCAATTTCGGAGTCAAAGGCGGAGGGATCGAATTTCTGCGGGCCGGATCGGTCGAAGTGGAGACCGGAGTTGCCGAAGCGGCCTGCCTGGATCTCATCCGGGACTTTTTGGTCCGCCAAACCAAGCACAGGCCCTTCATCATCCTGAAACTGGCCTCGACCCTGGACGGCAGGATAGGGGCCAGGAACTCCAATTCATTCTGGATAACCGGCCCTGAAGCCAGAAAAGAGGTCCACCGGATGCGGGCAGAGGTCAACGGGGTCCTGGTCGGCGGCAGGACATTTTCTTCGGACAATCCGGGTCTGGACTGCCGGGACGCAGACTTGCCCGGCAAGACGCAGCCCCTGGCTCTGGTGGTTTCCAGCAACCTGCCCCGCGAACCTTCTGATTTCAAACTCCTCTCCCAGAGACCGGAACAGACCATTTTTTTGACCTCTTTTGAAGCAGCCGCTTCGAAACAGGCGGAAACGCTCAAGAGACTGGGAGTTGAAATCCGGCCCTTGCCCTTTCTTGGGACCGGGCTTGACCTTTTATCCGGAATGAAAGACCTTTACCAAACCCGTGACTGCTACAGCATCCTCTGTGAGGGAGGCGGACGACTGGCCGGCAGTCTTCTGGAACAGGAACTGGTGGATGAATTCCACCTCTTTCTGGCCCCCAAGATCCTGGGGGATGAACAGGGAATCCCCTCTGTTTCCGGACGAAGTCCCTTGCAGATGTCTGAGGCCATCGATTTTCGCCTGGCCGGCCAGGAACAGATCGGACCGGATCTCTGGCTGACCCTGTACCCGGCAGGGGATAAAAAGATTTAATTGCGATATGTTCACTGGATTGATTCAAAGCAGAGGCACGGTCCTGAACGCGGACAAAAGAGGCCGCGAGCTCCGCTTGCGTATCCAGCCCCAGCGGTCCTTTTCCGGGCTGGTCCAGGGGGAAAGCATCGCCGTCAACGGCGTTTGTCTGACCGTAGAAGATTTTTCCGGGCCCAGGTTTTCGGCTTATGCCTCGGCCGAAACCCTGCAGACCTCAGGCCTCGGCCGGTTGAAAGCCGGCGATTGCGTCAACCTGGAACGGGCCATGACTTTAAGCGACCGTCTGGGGGGCCATCTCGTCAGCGGGCATGTGGACTGTCAGGCCGAAGTCTCCTATTCGGTTGCGGAAGGGAGTTCCACCAGGTATGTCCTGGCCTTTGCCGATGAGTGGTCCGAACTGGTCGTGGCCAAGGGTTCCGTAGCCCTGGACGGTATCAGCCTGACGGTGAACAATTGCGGAAAGGGATTTCTGGAGGTAAATATCATCCCGGCCACGGCCGGGGAGACCACTGTCTCCAGCTGGAAACCCGGCACCAAGGTGAACATGGAAACAGATCTCATCGGCAAATACGTCAACCACATGCTCAAGGCCTGGACCGGTTCCGGCGGCCAGTCCCGGACCCGGGGATCCGGTCTGAGCCTGGATTTTCTGCAAAAACACGGCTTTGGAACCTAAGATCCGGTTTTTGCGGACAAAAACCGGATCTTAGTTTAATAGACAAGCTATTTAATTAAGTAAATTGTCTTTTAAATATTCAGGACAAAAGTCTTCTTTTGCCCTGAACATTTAAAAGACACGGAGAGTACCATGCCTACCAGCGCTATAGAAGAAGCCATCAGAGATTTTCAGGAGGGAAAGATGCTGATCCTGGTGGACGACGAGGACCGGGAGAACGAAGGCGACCTGACCATAGCCGCCGAGAAAGTGACCCCCGAGGCCATCAACTTCATGGCCAAATACGGCCGCGGCCTGATCTGTCTGCCCATGGAAAAGAAGATGATCGACAATCTGCAGCTCCCTCCGCAGCCCCAGCGCAATGAATCGAAATTCGGTACCGCATTCACGGTTTCCATCGAGGCGGCGAAAGGGGTAACCACCGGTATTTCCGCCTATGACCGGGCCACGACCATTCTCACTGCCGTCAGCGATCAGGCCCGTCCTGAAGATATTTCCACGCCGGGCCACGTTTTTCCCCTCAAGGCCAGACAGGGGGGCGTCCTGGTCCGGGCCGGACAAACCGAAGGCAGTGTGGATCTGAGCCGGCTGGCCGGTTTCAAACCCGCCGCGGTCATCTGCGAGATCATGCGTGACGACGGCAACATGGCCAGAATGCCGGATCTGGAAGTCTTTGCCAAAGAACATGACTTGAAGATCGTGACCATAGAGGATCTGATCCGCTACCGCTCCAGGTTCGATTCCATGATCCGGCCGGTCGGTGAAGCGGAGCTGCCCACCCATTTCGGCGACTTCAGAATCGTGGCCTATCAGAACGACATCGACGACCACACCCACATCGCCCTGGTCAAGGGTGAGATCGAAGAGGATGAAGCGATTCTGGTCAGGGTCCACAGTGAATGCCTGACCGGAGACGTCCTGGGGAGCCTGCGCTGCGACTGCGGTTTTCAGCTCAAAAAGGCCATGGAGATGATCGAAGAGGAAGGCAGAGGAGTGATTCTCTATATGCGGCAGGAAGGCCGGGGGATCGGCCTGGGCAATAAAATCAAGGCCTACCATCTTCAGGATCAAGGCCAGGACACGGTGGAAGCCAACCTGTCCCTTGGTTTTGTCTCTGATTTACGGGATTACGGCCTGGGGGCCCAGATTCTGGTCGATCTCGGCATCTCCAAAATGCGGTTGATGACCAACAACCCCAAAAAAATCATCGGCCTGGAAGGATACGGTCTCGAGGTGGTGGAACGGGTACCCATGGAAGGGCAGCTCTGCGAGTTCAACCGGAACTACTTGCAAACCAAACGGGAAAAAATGGGCCATTTCCTGGATTTTCTGGATGAGGTCAAGCAACAGGAGGAGCAGTAATGTCGCAGATCAGAACCATAGAAGGGCATCTCCAGGCTGAAGGATTGAAATTCGCCCTGATCGCCAGTCGATTCAACGACTTCATTGTGGACAAGCTCATTTCAGGAGCCGTCGATTACTTCCTGCGGCACGGAGCAGAGCAGGAAAACCTGACCTTGATCCGGGTGCCGGGCGCCTTTGAGATGCCCCTGATCGCCAAAAAAACCGCCGCGCAAAATCAATATTCAGGACTCGTCTGTCTGGGCGCCGTCATCAGGGGGGCCACTCCCCATTTCGATTTTGTGGCTGCCGAAGTGGCCAAGGGACTGGCCCAGATCTCTCTGGAAAGCGGCCTTCCACTCGGTTTCGGGATCCTGACCACGGACACTCTGGAACAGGCCATCGAACGGGCCGGCAGCAAGGCCGGAAACAAAGGGGTCGAGGCGTCCCAGGCCGTTCTGGAGGCTGTACGGGTCCTGGAGCAGCTCAGCCCGGCCTCTTAGGCCCAAGCCCCGGGTTTGATTGAAAATTAACGATCTCCAGGACTAAAAAACGGATGAACGGCATCGAAGAAAGAAATTCCGGATTCAGGCAAAGATGTTGGCTTTCACAAGTCAAACTTGTCCAAATTCCGTTTCTGCTTCAATGCAGTTGAAGAAGAAATAAAATAATGAACCCCAAGAAAAGAAGTCCGAGGCGGAAAGGCAGAGAAATCGCCTTTCAGATCCTTTATGGATGCACATTTTCAGCCCTGGATTCGAAAGAACAGGCCGGCCTGAGTCTGGATCACTTCATCGCAGCCGGGCAGTTCACAGAGCCCAAGGCAAATGCCTTTGCCAGGGAATTGACCGAGGCTGTCCTGGATTCCTGCCGGAATGTCGACAGGATCATAGAGAACTATTCGAAGAACTGGCGGCTGAAGCGTATAGCCAGGGTGGAGCTGACCATACTGCGCCTGGCTGTCTATGAAATGCTTTTTCAGGAGGATGTCCCCCTCAAGGTAGCCATCAATGAAGGGATCGAGCTGAGCAAGACCTTCGGCGACCCCAGATCGGGACATTTTGTGAACGGCATCCTGGACGGGATCGCCAGGGAAATTTCCGGACCGGGTGCTAATCAGGGTGATAACCCGGCAACCATTTGAATCAAAAGAAAGAATATGAACTTCATAGACAAGTACCAGCCGGAAAGTCTGGAGCCGAAATGGCAGAAAATATGGCAAGAAAAGAAGCTCTTTCAGGCAACTTCCGATTCTGAAAAGACCAAATACTACGTTCTGGAGATGTTTCCCTACCCTTCGGGGCGCATCCACATGGGCCATGTCCGGGTCTACACCATAGGAGACGTCCTGGCCAGACACAAGAGAATGCGCGGCTACAACGTCCTGCATCCCATGGGCTGGGACGCCTTTGGCCTCCCGGCTGAGAACGCGGCCATCAAAAACGGAACCCACCCCGCAAAGTGGACCTATGCCAACATCGATGAAATGCGCTCCCAATTGAAGAGCCTGGGCTTTTCCCTGGACTGGGATCGGGAATTTGCCACCTGCGATAAGGAGTATTACCGCTGGGAACAGCTCTTTTTCCTCAAATTCTGGGAGAAAGGCCTTGTCTACCGCAAAAAGGCCCCGGTCAACTGGTGTCCCGGCTGCAACACGGTCCTGGCCAACGAACAGGTGGAAGAAGGACTCTGCTGGCGCTGCAGCCGGGAGGTCGAAAACAGGGAGCTGGCTCAGTGGTTCTTGCGCATCACCGACTATGCCCAAGAGCTTTTGGACTACCTGGACAAACTCTCCAGGGACTGGCCCGAACGGGTTCGAACCATGCAGGAGAACTGGATCGGCAAGAGCGAAGGCGCGGAAATCGACTTTCGGGTCGCGGATCGGGTCCTTGACATCAGGGTCTTCACCACCAGGCCGGATACTCTCTACGGGGCGACCTTCATGAGCCTGGCCCCGGAGCATCCCCTGGTCGATGAGTTGATCAGGGACAGACCGCAATCCGGGCAGGTCAGCGATTTCGTACAGAAGATGCGCAAGGTGGATCGCATCGACCGCACCGCCGAAGACCAGGAAAAAGAGGGGGTCTTTACCGGGGCCTTTTGCCTGAATCCGCTCAGCGGTGAAAAGATGCCCATCTTTGTGGCCAACTTCGTGCTCATGGAGTACGGCACCGGCGCGGTCATGGCCGTACCTGCCCATGACCAGCGCGACTTCGATTTCGCCCGCAAATACGGCCTGGATGTCAAAGTCGTCATCCAGCCCCGGCAAGAGGGCCGCCTTCAGGCCGGGGACCTGGACCAGGCATACACCGGTCCCGGATACATGGTCCATTCCGGAGATCTGGACGGCATCGACAATGAACAGGGCAAGATGCGGATCACCGAGCAACTGGAACAGGCGGGCCGGGGGAAGAAGACCGTCAATTTCCGCCTCAGGGACTGGAACATCTCCAGGCAGCGGTACTGGGGGGCTCCGATCCCCATTGTCTACTGCGAACAATGCGGTGAAGTCCCGGTCAGGCCGGAAGACCTCCCGGTCGAACTTCCCCTGGAGGTGACCACCAATCCGGACGGCAGGTCCCCCCTGCCCGAGACCGGGGAATTCATCTCCACATCCTGCCCCAGTTGCCAGGGGCCGGCCAGGCGGGAAACAGACACCATGGACACCTTCATGGAATCGAGCTGGTATTTTGCCCGCTACACCGATCCCCACATCGAAAGCAGTCCGTTCAACACCAGGGCCCTGGAGTACTGGATGCCCGTCGATCAGTATATCGGGGGCATCGAACACGCCATTTTGCACCTGCTCTACGCCCGCTTTTTCACCAAGGCCTTGCGGGATCTGGGCTACTTCCGCGTGGACGAACCATTTTCCCACCTATTGACCCAGGGCATGGTCCTCAAGGACGGGGCCAAGATGAGCAAATCCAAGGGCAACATCGTCGATCCCGGCGACATGCTGAAGCGTTTCGGAGCGGACACCACCAGGCTCTTTACTCTCTTTGCCGCCCCGCCTGAAAAGGACCTGGACTGGAACGAACAGGGTGTCGAAGGGGCCCATCGCTTCCTGCACCGCCTGTTCCGTCTGGGAGAGGAGCTGATCCCGTACATCCCCACGGTCATGCCCTGTCTGAAGCTGGATAACAAAGAGCTCTCCGTGAAAGCCAGGGACTTACGGCGCAAGGAACACCGGACCCTGATCAAGATCACCCGGGACCTTGAAGAATCCTTTCAATTCAACACCGCAGTGGCCGCTGTCATGGAACTGGTCAACGAGATCAATTCCCTGAAGCAGGATCTTCTGGGCCATCCAAAAGATCGCGAGACCCTGGCCTCGGCCTGGGCTTCCGTCCTGGTCTTTCTCTACCCCATGACCCCGCACATCTGCGAAGAACTCTGGAAGAAAACCGGATATTTTATCGAACTCTCGGCCATTTCCTGGCCGGAAGCAGACCCCCTGGCCCTGGAGCAGGAAGAGGTTTTGGTGGTGGTCCAGGTCAACGGCAAACTGCGGGGCAAGCTCTCCGCGCCCAGGGACATCGATCAGGAACAGCTCAAGAAACTGGCCATGGAGAATGAAAATGTCCAAAAGCACATCCAGGGGAAAGACATCAAAAAGATGGTGGCCATTCCGGGAAAACTGGTCAATATCGTGGTCTAACCCGTTTTTCCTGCTCGTTTTTTTCAGTCTCGTCCTGGCTCCAGGCTGCGGCTACCGCCTGACGGCCACTATGCCCTATAACTTGCCGGAGAATATCACCGCCGTGTATCTGGCGGCGATCAACAATCCCACAACCGAGTCCTTTTTAGTGCCCAAGCTGCGCAACGAGTTCAGTGACGAACTGACCAGGAAGGGCGACATTCAATGGGTCGATGAGTCCGAGGCCCAGGGAAAAATCGTCATCAATATCTTGAGCTTCAGAAGCGGTGCCAAGCTCGAAAGCGCCGCCGAAAAAACCGTCAGATCAGAAATGGTCCTCAGACTGGAGGCCAGGCTGTACAGCAGCCGAACAGGAGCCCTCTTGTCCCGGACCGGGCGCATTGTCGCCCGCGAGTCCTTCGGTTCCCAAGGCGGATCAGCCCAAGGTGTCGTCCAGGACAGGGTGATCCAGCTGGCGGCCGAGCTTGCCGTGCAACGTCTCAACCAGTCCTTTTAACTGGTTTCTGAACGCAAACAGTGATTGGACGGAAACTTCCTTTTACTTACCGAAATCTAAGCCAGTTGAATATCCGACTTTACAGCTACACCCATCATTATAGGAAGTTACGCGTCATTAGAGGTACGGGATTTTAACTATGGCCGACCGCCCAGGGTTTCTCTTTTGTGTCTGTCCGGACGCTGAACTCATCCGCGGACATATCCGCGGTCTTCTGGAGAAGAGGTCTGAAAACTGGCGGATCAAGACCTTCTGGGCCGACGAAGAACTGCCTGACTCCTTCTGGGAGGCTTTGTCCCTGACCGGGATCCTGGGCGACTCCGCTGCCGTGATCCTGCGCCGGGCGGAAAGACTCCAGGCTGCTACCTGGAGAAAGCTGAGCCCGGTCCTTTGCCGCTTTAAACCGAACATCTGGCCTTTTTTCTGCATCGAGAGCCAGTGGAGCAAAGGCGATCCCCCTATCCCGGCCGTTCTCAAAAAACAAAAATTCTTTCAACTGGCCGAACAGAAAAGCTGGATCTGGAAATCCTCCGGGTTCAACAGGCAATCCCTGAAAGGGCACCTCCAGCGCTGGGCCGAGTCGCAGGGCAGGCTTTTCACCGGCCAGTCCCTGGCTCTGGCCACTGAAATCCTGCCCCTGGATGGGGCCGGACTGAAGAATGAGCTGCAAAAGATCGAACTGCTGCTTGGAGACAGGCAGCAAATCCAGCCGGAAGACCTTTCTGTGGTCTCCCTTCAGGCGGATATGGATTCCTTTGCCTTTCTCCAGGCCCTGCAGTCCAAAGGGCAAAAGATCGCTCTCTGGAAGAAGATTATACGCAACCAGCTGGATTCCGGGCAGGACATGGTTTTGCCCTTTTTAGGGTTGATGCTTTGGGAATCGAGGCAACTCTGGCAGCTCGCGGCCGGTGATTCAGGCAAAGTGAGACTGCCGGCGAGGATTAAAGAGACCAAGACCCGGATGGCCCGAAAACTGGGGCAAAGAAAGCTGGCCGAGATCTGGACCCATGTCCTGGAAGCTGAAACCGGAATCAAGTCCGGTCAGTTCTCTGCCGGACAGGCCATGGAGATCCTGATCAGCAAGCTCATGCTCCTCTTTGAGACGTAGGACTATGGGACACAGACCGCACTATCACGGACACCGGCAGAGGCTCAGGGACCGTTTTCTCACTGACAGCCGACAGCTGGCCGATTATGAGATCCTGGAACTCCTTCTGGCTTACGCCCTGCCCAGACGGGATACCAAACCCCTGGCCAAAGAGCTGCTGGAGACCTTCGGCTCCCTGGCCGGGGTTTTTGCGGCCAAGCCGCATGAACTTAGGGCCATCGCAGGGTTTGGCCCGGGCCTGGAAACATTCTGGATGCTCTGGCAGGAATTCTGGGCCAGGCTCAATGCAGGGAAGGTGCCGCAGAGAAAATCCATCAAATCGCCAAGAGAGATGATCGAGGCGGCCAGGGCGAGACTCGGCAGGGATTCCCTGGAAAGCTTCTGGGTCGCCCTGGTGGACAACAAGAACAGGCTCCTGTCTTTCACCCGGGGAGCGCAGGGAACCGTTGATCAGAGTACGGTCTACCCCCGGGAAATTTTGAGCCTGGCCCTGGAACACAAGGCCTCGGGCCTGATTCTCGTCCACAATCATCCGGGTGGCGATCCCTCCCCTTCGGCCCAGGACAAGGAAGTAACCCGGGAAATTCAAAAAAGCGCCACCGGGCTCGGAATCAGGGTTCTGGACCATATCATCGTCTCAGAAGATTCCTGGTACAGTTTTCAGGAAAACGGCCTGCTCTAGAGCTCATTTTGGATTTGGGGGTTGCCCCTGGCGAAATCTGTTTTATATTTAATCACTGGCAGTCGGAAATCGACACCTACAGCGGCTGCGGATTCGAAGGACGAATTATGATTCACATAATCCTCTTCGAAAGTATCTTTTTGGTAAATTAGGAGAAAATATATGAGTGACCACCGGAAAACAGATCAGCCGAATGCACAGAAAACCTTGCTCGGCGAGAACCAGATCGATGAAGAAGTCATTCAAGCCGTCATCAAGGACGGCAGCGATCAACAGGAAACACAGCAGGAAATTCCGGATCAGATGCCGCTTCTGGCGGTCCGGGATATCGTGGTTTTCAATTATATGATTCTTCCCCTCTTCGTGGGGCGGGACAAATCAATCAAAGCCGTGGAGGCCGCACTCAACGACAAGCGATATCTGCTCATCAATACCCAGAAGGATGAAAAAAAGGAAGATCCGGGGATAGACGACATCTACCAGGTAGGGACGGTGGCCATGATCATGCGCATGCTGAAAATGCCCGACGGTCGGCTTAAGGTCCTTGTCCAGGGTCTGTCCCGCGCCAGAATCAAATCCGTGACCCAGGAAGAGCCCTATGGCCTGGTGGAGATAGAGACTATTCAAGAGATCGAACATACGGACATAGACGCCGACGCCGAAGCCCAGATGCGGACGGCCAGGGAACAGAGCGAGAAGATCATCTCCCTGCGCGGCATGGATCCTTCGGAAATAGTTTCTGTATTAAACAGTGTGGAAGAACCGGGACGACTCGCGGACCTCATCGCTTCCAACCTCAGGATGCCCACGGCCATGGCCCAGGCCATTCTTGAATGCAGAGAGCCCATGGAAAGGCTGAAACTGGTGAACAAACAGCTCCTCAAGGAGGTTGAAGTCGCCTCCCTGCAGAGCAAGATCCAAAGTACGGCCAAGGAAGGGATGGACAAGGCCCAGAAGGATTTTTTCCTCAGGGAACAGCTCAAGGCCATCAAGTCCGAACTGGGTGAAGATGAGGAAGGGGATGAAGAGTTCGAGGAACTCCACAAGGCCATACAGAAGGCAGGAATGCCCAAGGAGGTCAAGAAAGAGGCCCAGAAGCAGTTCAAGAGACTGGAAAACATGCATCCGGACTCTTCGGAGGCCAATGTTGTCCGGACTTACCTGGAATGGCTGACCGAGTTGCCCTGGAAAAAGACATCCAAGGACCGTCTGGAGATCCAGAAGGTGGAGAGCATCTTGAATGCGGACCATTACGACCTGCAAAAGGTCAAGGAACGGATCCTGGAATACTTGAGTGTCCGCAAATTAAACCCCAAGATGAAAGGTCCGATCCTCTGCTTTGTGGGTCCTCCGGGAGTGGGCAAGACCTCCCTCGGCCAATCCATCGCCCGGAGCATGAACCGGAAGTTTACGCGCATGTCGCTGGGCGGAATGCGGGATGAAGCCGAAATCAGGGGTCACCGCAGGACCTATATCGGATCCATGCCCGGTCGAATCATCCAGGGCATCAAAGAGGCCGGCACCAAGAATCCGGTCTTCATGCTGGACGAGATCGACAAGGTCGGCTCCGATTTCCGGGGAGATCCGTCCTCGGCACTGCTGGAGGTGCTGGACCCCGAACAGAACCACTCCTTCACCGATCATTACCTGAACGTACCCTTCGACCTCTCCAAGACCATGTTCATCTGTACAGCCAATATCCTGGACACCATTCCCCCTGCCCTGCAGGACAGGATGGAGATCATCCGCATTCCGGGATACACGGAGCAGGAAAAGATCAAGATCGCCGAGAGGTACATCATTCCCAGGCAGATAAAAGACAACGGCCTGAACCCGGAGCAGGTCTACTTAAATAGTAAAACCCTGTCCAAGATAATTCGGGAATACACCCGGGAGGCCGGTTTGAGAAACCTGGAGCGGGAGGTCGGTTCGATCTGCCGGAAGATCGCCAGAAAGGTGGCTGAAGGTTCCGACAAATCCTTTCGAATTCTGCCCAGCACTGTCCATAAGTATCTGGGAAGCCCCAGGTTCCTTGAAGAAGAGCGGGAGAAGAACCTGACCCCCGGGGTTGCCCTGGGACTGGCCTGGACCGCAGCCGGCGGGGAGATCCTCCACGTTGAAGTGACCACCATGCCCGGAAAGGGCAAACTGCACCTGACCGGCCAGCTCGGTGAAGTCATGAAGGAAAGCGGTCAGGCCGCTCTGAGCTATGCCAGGAGCAGAGCCAAAAAAATAGGTCTGGACCCCGACTTTGCCGACACCAGGGACATTCATATCCATGTCCCGGCCGGGGCCACCCCGAAAGACGGCCCCTCCGCCGGAGTGACCCTGATGATGGCCCTTCTCTCGGCCTTGACCAATCAATCCCTGCGCAATGATGTGGCCATGACCGGAGAAATCACCCTGCGGGGCAGGGTCCTGCCTGTCGGCGGAATCAAGGAGAAAATCCTGGCCGCGGCCACGGCCGGAATCAAGACAGTCATCCTTCCGGCCCAGAATTACAAGGATTTTAAAGAAATCCCCTCGGAACTGCGCCGCAATCTCAAACTCAAAACCGTGGAGCATGTGGACGAGATCTGGCCCCTGGTCCGGGCCGAGGCGGAAGAAAAAGAGAAAGCCTTTCAATGATGGAGCGAGGGATGGGGTTTAACCTGAAAAACAGACATGTCTTAAAACTCCTGGACTTTTCCCCAAAGGAGATAAGCTTCCTCCTGGACCTGGCCCGGGAACTCAAGAAAGCCAAATACGCCGGCCTGGAGAGGCCCGGGCTCTCTGGCAAAAACATCGTGCTTGTCTTTGAAAAGGCTTCCACCAGGACCCGCTGTGCCTTTGAAACCGCGGCCTTCGATCAGGGGGCCCGGGTGACCTGCCTGGGCCCGTCCGGTTCCCAGCTGGGAGAAAAGGAATCCCTCAAAGACACGGCCCGGGTCCTGGGCAGGATGTACGACGGCATCGAATACCGGGGATTCGGCCAGGAGAAGGTGGAAGAACTGGCTCGCTTCGCCGGAGTCCCGGTCTGGAACGGGCTGACCGATGAGTTTCACCCTACCCAGGTCCTGGCCGACCTGATGACCATGCAGGAACACACGGACAGGCCCCTGAGCCGGGCCAGATTGGCCTTTGTAGGAGATGCCAGAAACAACATGGGCAACTCCCTGCTCGTGGGCGCGGCCAAGATGGGCATGGATTTCAGGGCGGTGGCGCCGAAAGGGCTTCAGCCGGATCCCAGGCTGGTTGAAACCGCCCGGGAAATCGCCCGGGACACCGGGGCCCGGATCAGGGTCGGCGAAGATATCCAGGAAGGGGTCGGGGACTGTGATTTCCTCTACACCGATGTCTGGGTCTCCATGGGCGAGCCAGAAGAGGTCTGGGATGAAAAGATCAGGCTGCTCAAGCCTTACCAGATCAACTCCCGGGTCCTGGAACTAACCGGCAATCCCAGAGTCAAGTTCCTGCACTGCCTCCCGGCTTTCCACAACAGAGAGACGGCCATAGGTGAGCAGATCTATCAAAAATACGGGCTTGAAAGCATGGAGGTCAGCGAAGAGGTCTTCGAATCCAGGACCTGCATCGTCTTTGACCAGTCTGAAAACCGGATGCATACCATCAAGGCCGTCCTCGTGGCCACGCTGGGGTAATAATTGTTAATTATTAATTGTCAATTGTTAATGGTTAACGGTTACCTGGGATTTGGATTTTTACATTGTAGTTTGGGAGTATTGACCTACAATCTGGCAATTTCAACATTAACAATTAACAATTAGCAGTTAACAATTAGCAATTAGAACTCTCTTCAACCCAGTCCAAAACGACCTTGCCTGATTTGCCTGAGCGCATGACCTCGAAGGCCTGTTCAAACTCGGTATAGGGGAAGCGGTGGGTGATGACCGGGGTGATATCCAGCCCGGTCTGGATCATGACCGTGATCTTGTACCAGGTCTCGTACATCTCCCGGCCATAGATCCCTTTCAGGAACAAGGAGTTGAAAACCACCAGGTTCCAGTCGATGATCGTGTCGGGCGGCAGGATCCCGAGAAGGCCGACCTTACCCCCGTGACACAAATTCTCCAGCATGGAGCGCAGGGCCCGGGGATTGCCCGACATCTCCAGCCCGACATCGAATCCCTCCTTCATGCCCAGCTCTTTCTGAACATCTTCGAGCCTGTCTCTGCCCACGTCAAGGGTCCGATCCGCACCCATTTTTGCGGCCAGTTCCAGGCGGTAGGGGTTGACGTCGGTGACCACCACGAAACGGGCCCCGGCCAGCCTGGCTATTCCCGCGGCCATGCATCCGATGGGACCGGCTCCGGTGATGAGCACGTCCTCGCCCAGGAGGTCGAAGGACAGGGCCGTATGGGCGGCGTTGCCCAGGGGATCGAAACAGGCCAGGACATCCATGGGAATTTTGGGGTCGCAGTACCAGACATTGGTCACCGGGATGGACAAATATTCGGCAAAGGCCCCCGGCCGGTTGACCCCGACCCCCCTGGTCTCCTTGCAGAGGTGCCTGCGGCCGGCCAGGCAGTTTCGGCAACGGCCGCAGACGATGTGCCCTTCTCCGGAAACGATGTCTCCAATCTGAAAATCATGAACATTGCTGCCGACTTCGGCGATCCTGCCCACGAATTCGTGCCCCACCGGCATGGGCACCGGAATCGTCTTTTTGGCCCACTCATCCCAGTTATAGATGTGCATGTCCGTGCCGCAGACAGCGGTCTTGTATACCTTGATCAGGACATCATTGATTCCGATTTCCGGCCTGGGGACTTCTTCCAGCCAAAGGCCGGGTTCGGATCTGGCTTTGACCAGGGCCTGCATGGTCGTCATCAGCTTCCCTCCATAGTGGACAAGGTTCACGGTTGATCCGGGTGCGTTTTGCTCGAGCTATCAAACGTAGAGGTTCACCCTGGTTCTGTCAATATACCGACCCGATATCGGCTCTTTAATAAGGTCTTGTCTTCCTTGCAGTAAAGGCTTTTTTAAAAAAGCCCCGGGGATCAGTATCCAGTACATTGACAACCGAGCAGGCCCGGCGTAATCAGGAGCCGATGAGCAACTGCCGAAGCATCCCCTTCACCTTTCCAGGACTCCCACAGGTCGGCTGCCTGTTCACCACCAGGCAGGCCTCATCCTTTTCACCGTCCAGCGGACAATCGAGCAGCCAGAAAGAGACAGCTTTTTCAATGGGATTAGGACGGCTGCAGAAAGAGCTCGGCTTCAAGGCCTGGCGAACCGTTCACCAGGTCCACGGCCAGGCCATGGTTTTCTGCACTGCAAAAAACAGTTGTGCCCAGACAGAGGCCGACGCCCTGGCCACCGCGGAGTCCGGCCTGGCCCTTGTCGTTCGGACGGCCGACTGCCAGCCTGTCCTGCTGACCCATGCCTCGGGCCGATTCATAGCCGCCCTGCATGTAGGCTGGCGGGCCAATCGGGCCAATACGCCCGGGATCTGGATCGATACGTTCTGCCGCACTTTCGGAGTAGAACCGGCAGACCTCCTGGCAGTGCGCGGCCCTAGCCTGAGCCCCCGGAAAAGCGAGTTCATCCGCTTTGACCGGGAATGGGGCATCGGCTTTCGGCTCTATTACAATCCAGAGCAAAAGAACGTAAACCTCTGGCAATTGACCCGCGACCAGCTGCTTCAGGCCGGCCTTGATCAGGAAAACATCTACGGCCTGGACCTGTGCACCCACTCCCTGCCGGAGCTCTTCTTCTCCCATCGCCGGGGCCGGGACCAGGGGCGTCAGGCCGGTCTGATCTGGATCCGATAACTGCATTTTATCGTTGACAAACGGCCTGGACCGGGTTACCAATTTGTGAAATTTTTCATAAGGAGGTTTTCTGCATTTATGAACATACTCATTTTCGGCCCCAACGGAAGCGGCAAGGGCACCCAGGGCTCTCTGGCCAAAGACAAGTTCAATGTGGCTCATATCGAATCCGGGGCCATCTTCAGGGAACACATCGGCCAGGGCACTGAATTGGGCAAGAAAGCCAAAGCATACATCGACCGCGGCGATCTGGTCCCGGACGAGGTGACCATTCCCATGGTCCTTCAGACCTTGAAGGAAAAAGGAAAAAACGGCTGGCTCCTGGACGGCTTCCCCAGGAACATCGTCCAGGCGGAAAAACTCTGGGAGGCCCTGAGAAAAGAGGGGCTGAAGCTGAATTACGTCATCGAGATCTCCCTGGACAGGGAGACAGCCAAAAACAGAATCATGGGCCGCAGGCTCTGCGTCAACGACCCCAACCATCCCAACAACATCTATATCGAGGCCATTAAGCCGGACGGAGACAAGTGTCGGATCTGCGGCGGAGACCTCAAGACCCGGGCCGACGACCAGGACGAGGAAGCCATCAACAAGCGCCACGACATATACTACGATACCGAAAGCGGAACCCTGGCGGCCGCCCATTTCTTCAAAGACCTGGCCGCCAAAGGCGAGACCAGGTATATCGAACTGGACGGCTCCGGCGACATCCAGTCCATCAAGGAGACTCTGCTGGCCAGGCTGGCCTGATATCTGGTTCGAGCCTCCGGACCAATATCCGGAGGCTCAAGATATTATTCAAGGCCTCCGGAAACCATCCTGACCTGGTGGATGTCGGTCACCCCCTTCAAGACCTTGAGAATCCCGTCCTGCTTCAGGCTGAACATTCCGTCGGCTTTGGCCTGATCCCTGAGTTCTTCGGTAGATTTACTGAACTTGATCAACTTCTTCAGGGCCGGAGAATTGGCCATCAGCTCGTGCACTCCGGTTCTGCCCCTGTATCCCCCGAGGCAGGCCCGGCAGCCCTTGGCCCTGTACAACTTGGGTTTATCAAAAAATTCTGCAGGGAAAGCCCCTTGCCAGCCTGCGCCGAACTCTACCTTGAGCTCCTCAAGTTCTTCCTGTTTCGGTATATAGGCTTCCTTACAGTTCGGGCAGAGGGTCTTGACCAACCTCTGGGCCAGGACAAAGAGCAGAGAATCGGCGAAATTAAACGGATCCAGATCCATGTCCAGGAGGCGGGTCACGGTTTCCGGGGCGGAATTTGTATGCAGGGTGGAAAAAACGACATGGCCGGTCAAAGAGGCCTCCACTCCGATATGGGCCGTTTCCTTGTCCCGCATCTCGCCAATCATGATCACATCCGGGTCGGCCCGCAGAAATGAGCGCAGAGCCGAGGCAAAGGTCAAGCCTATTTTCGGATTGACCTGGACCTGCCGGACTCCCTCCTGAGTGATCTCCACCGGGTCTTCCGCGGCCCAGATCTTCTTGTCACCGGTGTTTAAGTAATGCAGGGCCGAGTGCAGGGTCGTGGTTTTGCCCGACCCAGTCGGTCCGACTACCAGAACAAGGCCATAGGGTTTGAAGATCAGGTCTCTGGCTTTTTTAAGACTGGCATCAGCCAAGCCGAGTTCTTCCAGGGGCTGGGGCTTGCTCGAGGCCAAAACCCGCAGGACAACGTCCTCCTGGCTGTCGATGGTCGGCATGGTGGCCATCCGGAACTCGACGGTCCTGTTGATCCCGGGCAGGCGCAATTTTATCTTTCCGTCCTGGGGGAGGCGCCTCTCCGCTATATCCAGGCTGGCCATGATCTTCAGACGGGAGACGATGACCCTGGAGAGATTGAAACGAAGTTTCCTGAACTCATGGCAGGTGCCGTCCACCCGAAACCTGACCGCGCAGTACTTGGAATGGCTGTTCGGTTCGATGTGGATATCTGAGGCCCCCTTTTTCCAGGCCTCCACCAGCAGGGCATTGACCAGACGGACTACTTCGCTGTCCTGTTCACTGACCGTCTCGATATCATCGCCGCTCTTCTGATTCTGGAAGTCGTCCTCAACCTCTCCGTCGAACTCGTCCAGGTCTAGGCCGCCGGACAGCTCTTGAAAGAACCGGTCGACATAGGCCTCGATATCCTGCTTCAGGGCGACCTTAAACTCGATGCGGTTGGTTCCCAGGATGAACTGGATCTCATCCACCTTGCTCAGATCAAAAGGGTTGTCGATGAGCACGACGATGACCGGGTCTTCCCAGATAAATGGAGTCCAGCTGTATTTTTTCAAGAACCCGGCATCCAGGTTGTGTTTGTTGAAGACCTCGAAAGGAGGTTCTACCGCAGGATCAAAAAAGACACACTCCACCTGGTAAAAGGCCTCCAGGGACCGTCCCAGGTCTTCTTTTGAAATCTTGTACTTCTCCAGCAGAACCCGGTCCGGATTCAATTTTTCAGCCTTTGCTTCCCGGAACAGGTCCTCAAGCTCCTGCTTTTCGATCAGCCCCTCTTCCATGAGCAGACCGTATCTGGAACCAGTCCCTGTCTTTTTCTTGTTATTTTTTCGCATAAAAATAGCCGGACCCCGGAATCCCAACCGAATTCCCATCCCCGGCTAAGGATGAAAAAGCCATGGCCGCCGAAAAAAAAACTTCATTGGCCATGGCCGCATCCGGTTCTGGTCCCTTGGCCGGGAAAACTATTTCTTCAGCCAAGGCATCATGGCCCGCAGTTCATGGCCCACCGTCTCGATCTGATGGTCGTGGTTCTTTCTGCGCCTGGCCTTGAAGGAGGCAAGTCCGGCCTTGTTTTCCAATATCCAGTTTCTGGCGAATTCCCCGCTTTGGACCTCCTCCAGGATTTTCTTCATATTCTCCTTGACCCTGGCGTCAACCACCCTGGACCCACTGACATAATCTCCGTATTCAGCCGTATCGCTCACTGAATGGTTCATAAGCTTGAACCCGCCCTCATAAAAGAGATCGACGATGAGCTTCATTTCATGCATACACTCAAAATAAGCGATTTCCGGCTGATACCCCGCTTCGACCAGGACTTCGAACCCGGCCTTGATCAAGGCGCTGACCCCGCCGCAGAGGACCGTCTGTTCACCAAAGAGATCGGTTTCGGTCTCTTCGGCAAAAGTGGTCTCGATGATTCCGGCCCGGGCCGCTCCGATTCCCTTGGCATAGGCCAGGGCCAGATCCATGGCCCGGCCGCTTGCATCCTGCTGGATTGCCACCAGACATGGAACTCCGCCGCCCCGTTCATATTCCCGCCTGACCAGATGCCCAGGACCCTTGGGGGCGATCATGAAGACGTCCACATCCTCGGGAGGCATGATTTGATTGAAATGGATGTTGAATCCGTGACTGAAGACCAAAGCCTTGTTGGCATTCAGATGAGGCAGGATGTCATTCTGGTAAATATCCGGTTGATGCTGGTCCGGAGCCAGGATCTGAATCAGATCCGCCTGTTTGGCCGCCTCTGAAGCTGAGAGGGGCTCAAAACCATGCTCCTTGGCCAGCTCATAATTTCTGCCGCCCGGACGCTGACCGACCAGGACATTGATCCCGGAATCCCTCAGATTCTGAGCCTGGGCATGTCCCTGGCTCCCATATCCAATGACCGCTACTGTCTTGTCCTGAAGCAGTCCCAAATCGGCATCCTGTTCATAAAAGACTCGCATACCATTCTCCTTTTTTTTTATAAACCACTTCAAATCCGGTTTGTCTCTCCGGAACTTGGTTCCGGAGAGACAAACCGGATTTCAGTCCTCGATCTGCATGCTTCTGCGCATGGCCACCGAACCTGTCCTGGCCAGCTCCTTGATGCCGAAGCGCTGCAGAAGGTTGGTCAGGGCCTTGATTTTGCCTCTGTCACCCGTTGCCTCCAGGGCCAGCTCCGTTGGGCTGACATCAACGACCTTGCAGCGGAAGATATCAACGATCCTCAGGACTTCGGCCCGGGTCTGCTCCGTGGCATTGACCTTGAGCAGAATCATCTCCCGATCCACATACTTGACCTCGTTCATGTCCACCACTTTGATCACAGTGATCAATTTGCGCAGCTGCTTCTTGATCTGCTCGATGATCATCTCTTCGCCGTCCGTGACGATGGTCATCAGCGAAACCCCGTCTTCCATTGTCGGGGCCACATTAAGGGATTCTATATTGAACCCCCGTCCACTGAACAGGCCCGCCACCCTGGAGAGTACTCCCGGCTCATTTTCGACCAGAACCGACAACGTGTGCCGCATAGCAAAACCCCCTAAAGAAATACAAAACTCCTGCATCCCGAATGCCGGTTTTCATATTCCAGTACCCAAAATTTTCAATCAAACCAAAAGCATTTCGTTCAGCCCGGCTCCGGCCGGGACCATGGGATACACGTTCTCTTCCTGCTTGACCAGGACATCGACGACAGCGGTTTGAGGCGAATGCAAGGCCTGGCGGAGAACGGGTTCAATCTCGTCTTTGGACTGTATTCTATAGCCTTCGGCCCCGAAGGCCTCGGCCAGTTTCACGAAATCAGGGATCTGTTCCAGGCAGGTGAAGGAATAGTTCTTGTCGTAAAAGAGTTCCTGCCACTGTCTGACCATGCCCAGGCAGCAATTGTTCAGGATGATGATTTTCACCGGCAGCTTATGGCAGACGGCAGTGGTCAGCTCCTGGATGTTCATCTGAATGGAGCCGTCCCCGGCAATATCGATCACCAGTTTGTCCGGAAAAGCGACCTGGGCTCCGATGGCCGCGGGGAAGCCGTAGCCCATTGTCCCCAGACCGCCGGAAGTGAGCAGGGTCCTGGGTTTATGATACTTGAAATGCTGGGTGGCCCACATTTGATTCTGGCCGACCTCGGTTGCGATGATGGCCTCCCCTTTGGTGATTTCGTAGAGCTTCTCAACGACCATCTGCGGTTTGATATCGTCCCCGCTGTTCTCATAGACCAGGGGGTGGGACTCTTCCCAGGCACTGACCTTGTCCCTCCAAGAGGCATATCTTCGGGGCAAATCCTCTTCGGAAAGGGCGAACTCTTCGTTGATGGCTTCCAGGGCTTTTTTACAGTCCGAGACAATGGGCACGTCCACTGAGACGTTTTTGCGTATTGAGGTCGGATCGATATCGATGTGAATGATCTTGGCCTCTGGAGCAAAGGTTTCCAGTTTTCCGGTCACCCTGTCATCGAAGCGGACACCGACTGCAATCAACAGATCCGTATAGTTGACGGCCATATTGGCCACATAGGTGCCGTGCATGCCCAGCATGCCCAGATGCAGGGGATCGTTTCCCGGAAAAGCCCCGAGTCCCATCATGGAGCTCGCCACCGGGATCTCGAGCTGTCTGGCCAGCTTGGTCAACTCTTCGTGAGCGTCTGAGGCGATTACCCCGCCGCCGGCAAAAATCAAGGGCCGTCTCGCCTTTTTAATCAGGGTCACTCCCTTTTGTATCTGGCGCTTGTTGGCCCTGTAAGTGGGATTGTAGCTGCGCATCGAAACCTGCTTCGGGTAATAATACTCGGTTCTGGCTGCAATGACATCTTTGGGGAGATCGACAAGCACCGGCCCGGGCCGGCCTGAACGCGCCAAATAAAAAGCCTCTTTGATAGTCCTGGCCAGGTCCTTGACATCCTTGACCAGATAGTTGTGTTTGGTGCATGACCTGGAGATACCGACTATATCCACCTCTTGGAAGGCGTCATTCCCGATCAGCCTGGTCGGGACCTGTCCGGTGAATATCACCAGGGGTATCGAATCCATATAGGCCGTGGCAATCCCGGTGATCGCATTGGTGGCTCCCGGTCCCGACGTCACCAGGGCCACTCCGGTCCTGCCGCTGGCCCGGGCAAACCCGTCAGCCGCATGAACAGCCCCCTGCTCATGTCTGACCAGAAAATGCTGCAATGGATAATCGGACAGGGCATGATAAATATCCAGCACCGCCCCCCCCGGATAACCAAAAATCTTGTCCACACCTTCTTTGACCATGGATTCTAATAAAATCTGTGCCCCTGTTAATTTCATTCCTGCTCCTCGTCTGGATCAGTCCGGGTTTCCGGGTTCCGGATCCTGAACCCTGAACCCGGAAACCCGAACATTGGCATGATTCAACCTGGCATTCTTCCCGCCTGATGCCGGCCAAAGCCTGTCCGTCGTTTCTCCGCTCGCCCCGGCCTGCATCTGCCTGTCAGGATGTCTCCTGCGTCATATATTTATCCAGTTTGTATTGAATTTTTGTTTTCCCGGTCAGCTTGTCTCTCTTCAGCCTTTTGATCTCTGCCTGCTCCGCGGGAGTAAGATGGCGTTTACTTTCAAGATCCTGTAATTTATTTTCAAAATCAATGTGCTCTTCCCAGAGTTTTTTCAACTCCGTATCCGACTCAATGTACTTATTGATCATATCAATTTCATGTTGCTCCATAAGACTCCTCCTGTAAAACAAGTCACTAAAGGTTTCATACGATCGTCATCCAAGTCCCATTGCCAACTGATGCATGGACTGGACTAAAAATACCTTGAGGAACTGAATGGCGAACAGAACAACGATGGGAGAGAGGTCGACCCCGCCTATGAAGACGAAGGGCAGAGTCCGTCTGATTTTATAGAGCACCGGCTCTGTGAGGGAGTATATGATCCGCACCAGAGGGTTGTAGGGGTCGGGATTGACCCAGGACAAGACCGCGGAGATGATGATAATCCAGAAATATATTGAAAGCGCTGCATTCAGGACCAGGGCCACTCCTTCCAGAAAATTCCCAAGCACAAACATGAACTCCCCCAGATAAGATTTTTGATTCTTGCTATTTCAATTCCCGTATCATTTCATGGTAGTCGAAGACATACCGATCAGCGGACAGATTCTCGTTCTTATAGGACCAAAACAGGGTTCCGGCTCCCCTGGCCGCCTGTTCGTCCACCAGGGAGTCCCCGATAAAGACGACCTGCTCCGGGGTCAGCCCCCAGGAGTCCAAAATGAGGCGCAGGCTTTCCGGATGCGGTTTGGGGCGATTCACATCCCTTGAAGTGACCACCGGGTGGAAATAGGATCCAAGCCCGAACTGTTCCAGGATCATATCCATGGTATCGGTCCGGTTGGTATTGACGGCACAGGGAATCCCGGCCCTGCGCAGGCAGTTCAGATATTCCCTGATACCCTGCTCCAGAGAAATGAACCGGATAACCTGCCGATAGGTAATATTCTTTCTGGCTCTGTCGGCCGAATCCAGGAGCTCTTCCGGAACAAGATGGGCCAGGGATTCCTGGACCGTATGGGAGTGGACAAAGTCCTCGTCTTGTAAGGACATGGGAGAAAGACCCAATTGCTCCAGAATGAGTCCGTAAAAACGGACATTGGCCTCTCTGGAATCGATCAAGACCCCGTCACAATCAAAAACCACGCCTCGGACAGTCATATTCCCGGTTTTCCCTCTTCATTCACACAAATGACCGAATACCTCTTCGCCAGCCAGGGCCGGTCTTTTTTCCCCTCCGGCAACAGGGCCAGTTGCAGACCCGAGGCTTCGGCTCCCAGAAAGGTCGGCCCGGGGCTTTCTTCCGGATCAAAATCGAATGCGGCGACTTCCTCTCTTCCCAGCAAACCGAAGTCAACGCCTGCTTCCTGCCATTCGGCAAGAATTTTCCTGTCTTCCACAAACAGGCAGTCTGCATCGGTCATCCAGAGCAAAAACCAGGGGATCAGCTTGGGCCAGGCCATTACCTCGCTTTCAAGCCCGTTCAATGCGTTCTGCAGCCCCATAGGCGGAAATTCCGCTTCTTCTTCATCCAGCCCAAGATTGGTCTTGAACCGATGCCCCAGGTTGTCTGTTTTTTCTCCGAGGTACCTGAATTCCAGGTTCTTCTCCTCCAAGGTCCAGGCCAAAAGCAGCATCATCTGACCCGTGAGGAACGGTTTCCGGCATTCCGGTTGCCAATCGGCGTTTTCGGCAGCCCTCTTCCTGGAAAACTCCGAGCGGATGGCAGCACTTGTCCTGGAATAAAAATCGTCCGGAGAGCCTCCGGCAAAATAAGCCAGGTCGGCAGGAGAGGAGAACTGTTCACCAAAACCCAGGCTTTCTCCGATATAGCGCTTGGCCTGGTCCTCGTTCAGGGGGAGGTTGCCGGGACGCCAGGAATCCGAACTTGTCCCGGCTTCCTTGAGACCGGGGTTGAAGAACCTCACCCCCGGGGGAAGCTCTTGAACAACCAGTTCCGCATGCAGCCTTGGAAAAAATAGTATAGTCATAAATTGTTTTCCGCAATGGGCAATACCTTGTCCTGAACAACTCCCATCTTTCCAGACAGTTGATTCAGAATGGCCATGAACGCACGGACAAAGCCCCTGTTTTCGTATCGGAAAAATCAGATATTGCACTGTCAGGATAAAAGGTGTACATCACTTTACACAGAACAACAGCCAGTCAACATACCGCAAGGGGGTAATCTTTATGATCGGCGGAATCGGTATTCCTGAGTTACTCATCATCTTGGTCATCGTCCTGGTCATTTTCGGCGCAAACAAGCTTCCGGAAATCGGATCCGGCATGGGAAGAGCCATTAAGGATTTCAAGAAAGCAAGCAAGGAACCGGATGAAATAGACATCTCGGCTCAAGAGAATCAAAAGGATTCAGCCGGGTCTGAAACCGATGATAAATCAGAAAATAAGACCAAAAGCTGAGGCTGCTTACTCATTTTCAACTTTTCGCAACCTGTAACTGAGCCCCCTGGGAGACAGATAGCCGTTCAAAAAACGGTCAAGAGCCGTTCTGTCCGGCGTTTGAATCGTCCAGGTCCCCTGCACGGACGCAACCAGTAAGTCACTGTTCTTCAGGACCGCCCGATCGACCAGGGCCGATTTCTGAGCCAGGACGCGATCAAACCCCTGCACCCCGGTCACGGAGCTCCAGCCGTTGACAACAAGGATCAGATCTTCAAGCACCCTGGCCTGAACCTCTTGCAGGCTGAAATAGTTGGCCCACAGTCCAAGCCAGACCTCTTCCAGGTCTGAACCCTTCCGCGACCAGCTCCTGCCTCCGACTTCCAGTCTCCCCCTCCAGGCCTTTGTCTGCCCCTTTATCTGCTCGAGATCAAGCCTGGGTCCAGCAGCAGCCTGAGACCGCAAACCGGAAAGGGATTCCAACCTGTCCACCGCCAGGCGGGCCTTTTGCGGCGAAGAAGCCTGGAGGTCAAGGGTGTAGGGCAGCTGCTCATCAACTGTAAAATAGACCCCCCACGATTTCAGGGAATTCTTCAACCGTTTTCCATTGACGTCGACTCTCCAACTCGTTGTCAGCAGTCCGGGTCTGGTCTCGGCTTTTCCCCGGGAATAGCTAAGGACATACTCCCCGGCCCTGGAAGACAACACTGACGAAAGGGCTTCTTTTCTGGTTGCAGACAACGTTCCCGGCAGCAGTTCGATAGCCTCCTGCAGAACTCCTCTGAGCAAAATCTTTTGAACATCCTCTTGAGCAGACCTTTCAACTGTCCCGTTCTGATCGGCCTGGAGCACGACCTGAACGATCTGTTCTCCGGCCCAAAGAGATGACCCCGAACCAGTCATAACCAGAGAGCAAAAAAAAGCCAAAACGATCGCCGAAGTGAGTTCTTTTCCTTTTTTTACCATAAGTTTTAAAAATTAATTGTTCCTCGTATCCGGGCAAGCTTACGATAACTCACTGTTTTCGTTCAGATACCAGTCTAGAGCTGACCGGATATCAGTCCAATAGGTACTCCCTGAACTCGGAACGGGATTTATTCCGGACAACAATCACCACCCGGCAGTTTTGGTAAATCTTTTGCAAATCAGAGTCTACCATAAACTCGGCGGCAGATTTTTCCGCAATCCACAGCGTGTTATCCTCACCCTGCCTCACCCCCCCGGCCCTGACCAGAAAAGGATGATCTCCAACCCTGGAAGCGGCCACCGCCGACTGCAGGTCGGTGACATACACGCAATGCCCTTCAGATACGGCAACGTTCGGATCAACCAGGGCCGGACCGTAAATCACCCGGTCCAGTTCATCGACGATACGAATGATCAGGGCCGGTTCAAACTCCAGGGACTGGGCGTCTATGACCAGACCGGTGTAGGGAGTGGTCCGGCTTCTGTTTGTTTCAAAGGGAACAGGCTGGCTGTCCGCCTCTTCGAACCACACGGATCTAGGGATCAAACTGTCGGACAAGCTTCCCCTGAAACTGAACCCGGCTCTGACGCGAACCCTGTCCTTGTCTTTTTCGATTGTCTCAAGCCGGGAGTTGTGGATATTCCCCAGGACTCTTTCGGTCAATTCCTGATCCCGGGACAGGATATCCCTGACTGTCCTGCCCTTGTCGATCCGGACCTCTTGCAGTGCAGCCCACAGATTTTTTCTGGCCTCGACCTTCGCCTTTCGAAGCAGGACCTGTTCCCGCCATTTGGAGGCGGTGTTCTGATGAGGCAGCAAGACCTCGCTTTCGGCGTAGACATGGCCGGAATACCAGTTCACTTGTCCTGTTTTAGTCTGCTGCCAATACTCTTCTGCCTGGACGGCCAAGGGAAAACAGACCAAAATGGCAAGGAGCAACCAAGTCCAACGATGCCTCTCTCTTTTCGAAAACAGGAGTCGGGGCCTAGGGGCAAACTGTCCTTGCCGGAAAAACAAGAATTGGATCAGTAGAACGAGTCCAGTTTTGATCGAACCTGGCGGTCCTCCGGACGGAGGCGCCCCCGAGACCCGATCTACGGCCTCTGACCTCTGTCTCTCAATCTCCTCACTCCTCACGCCTCACTCCTGACTCTTTGCTTGAGGATTCCAGGAATCGCTGCACCGCTTCCAGGGCCCTGTCCCGGTCTCCAGGGGAAATCCAGACAATGCCTTTCTCCTTCTTGAACCAGGTCTGCTGCCGCTTTGCATAGGCCCTGGTCTTTTTGAACCATTCATCCCGGGTCTGATCCAGGGTCCGGCGGCCCAGGAGAAACTGCAGGACCTCTGCGCAGCCTATTCCCGACCATCCCGGGGCCTCTTCCCGGGGACACTTCTCCCAGGCAGCCCGGGCTTCCTCCACAGCTCCCCGCTCGATCATGCTCTCGATGCGGTCCTTCAGCCTCGGGGCCAGGGGCTTCAGATCCAGCCACAGACCGATGGGCAGTACATGATACCTGATCTCCCGGGACGGCTGTGCCTGCCACCAGGAAATCGGCCGCCCGGTGGCCTGGTAGACCTCCAGGGCTCTGCTCACTCTCTGCCGGTCCCGGGGGTGGATTTTACCGGCAGCCCCGGGGTCGGTTTTCTGCAAATCCCGGTGCAGTCTTTCCGGTCCATACAGCCGGCAGCGTGTCCGGACGTCCGCCTGAATTTCCCGGGGTATTTTCGGAATCGGGGCCAGGCCTTTTACAAACGAACGCAGGTACAATCCCGTACCGCCCACAAGCATGGGGATTCGACCACTGCCCGTGATCCTGTCCGCCCTGTTCCGGGCCAGGTCGGTAAAGGATGCTGCATCCAGGCGCTCATCTGTCTCTAAAAAACCGTATAGCCAGTGCCGGCAGGTCTTTAGTTCTTCCGGCCCGGGTTGGGCTGTGATCACCGGAAACCGTTTGTAGACCTGCCTGGAATCGAAATTGATCACCTCAGCGGCGATATTTCGGGCCAAAAAGGCCGCCAGGGAACTTTTCCCGGTCCCGGTTGAACCCAGCAGGCAAACAACCTTTTGCGGGCCTTGTCCAAAACTGTCCATATATCAAACGTGCATCTTCCTTCGCAAATTCTCCCAGACGATCTGCGGCACCAGTCCCTGGACATCCCCGCCGGCCCCGACGGTCTCCTTGATGATGGTGGAGCTGGTGAACAGCCATTTATAGTCGGTCATCATGAACATGGTGTGCACGTCGCGTTTCAACCTTCGATTCATGAGCGACATCTGGAATTCGTATTCAAAATCCGAGATCGCCCGCAGACCTCTAAGCACCACCCGGGCTCCCCTTTTTTGCACATATTCCACCAAAAGCCCGCTGAAGGCTTCCACCGTGACCCTGTCCTTGTCCGCCAGGACCGCCCTGGCCATATCCACCCGTTCCTCCAGGCTGAACATCGGCTGCTTTGGGGTGTCCTTGGCCACGGCCAGGATGATGGTGTCGAAAACATCCAGGCCCCGGCGAATGATGCTCAAATGACCGTTGGTCAGGGGATCGAATGTACCGGGATACACGGCTATTTTTTGGCTCTCGCTGTCCATATGAAAATCCTTGTTTGTCCATATTTTCGATTGATCAACAACTCCAGGTCTGGAAAATCATCCGGTCCGAAATCCAACCCGGACTCAACCTCGACAATGCAATACCCGCCCGCTGTCAGGAGGGGTTGCACCTCGCGCAGAACAGGTGAAACCAGGTTCTTCCCATAGGGGGGATCTGCAAAAACCAGATCGAAGGCACCGTGCCCCCCCATCCTGAGGAATCCGAGAACATCCTTGGAAAAGACCCTGAAACGATCCGGCGCGACCCCTAACTCACGGTTATTTTCAACGATGACCCGGGCCGCCTTCTTGTTCTTTTCAACAAACCAGGCCTCTCGAGCCCCGCGGCTTAAAGCCTCCAGGCCCAGGCTGCCGCTGCCGGCAAAAAGGTCCAGGATTCGGCATTCAGGCCAGCACAGGCCTCTGGACTCCAGCATGGAGAACAGGGCCTGCCGGATCTTGCCCGTGGCCGGCCTGTATCCGGGTCCGGAAATCGACCTGATGGACCTGCCCCGAAAATGACCGCTGATGATACGCATCTTCGAATCAGGCCGGACAGAGGCCGTCTTTTGTCAATTGAACCGGTTCGAGCCCTTTGACCTCAATTTGCCCGTCTGCCCATTTCAGCAGCCACTCCACCAGGGCCGACACCGGGATTTCCAAATCCGTAGAAAAATCAAAGCCCAAAGCGACAGTCAATCCCTGCAGTCTGAGTTCCAGATCAAGATAGGCGTACTCCTGGCCCAGGGAAACCGACAACCCCTTCTCTACCCTGTCTTTAAGCCGCTTAAGGCCGGAAGACTGCAGATCGGAAGCCAGGACGCAATACCTGCCTTTGCCGAGCTTGCCTATCTGATCATCCGAGCGCAAAAAACCGCCCAGATGGTCCAGAAGATGTTCCTCCAGGTTGAGGACGGTTACCGGTCCATATCCCAGTTCAGCCAGCTCGAAGCCTTTCAGTTCCATGAGCAGAATAGAGAACCGGCTGCTTTTTCGCATCTCCCTCTTGACGATCTGCTTTAAAAAAAGATGGAGGCGGCTGGTGTCAAAGCGATTGTCTTCCGGGGTCCTGCGAAGATAATCTCGTAATTGCCGTAACTGTCCGACCTTGTCCAAGCAGTTCAGGATACGCCATTTCATTTCAGCCTGGAGAAACGGTTTGATCAGGAAATCATCCGCCCCGGAACAGCGGCTGACAATCGTCTCCAGATGCCTGTTTTCGCCCAGCAGAATGAGGCCGGTATAGGCTTTGTTTCGCATTTTCTCTCTGTTCCTGACCAGTTTGCAAAACTCGCTGCCCTCTATTCCTCCGGGCTCCATGCTGACCAGGACCGCATCAAAGGATCCGTCCTCCATACAGCTCAATCCCTGTAAATGATTGCCCACCCTGGCCGCCCCCAAACCCCAGGAATCCAGCAATGCCAGGTACTCTTTTGCAAGGTCCGGATCCGGTTCGATCAACAGTACTTTATTTGGTTCGCTCAAAATAAGATCTCGATTTATACAAACCAGAAGTGAATTGTAGGTTTGCTGCAAAAAACGTCAGACAACCTTCTTCAATCCCCTGTCCAGGCCTTTGTGCAGATCAACCAAAAGGCTCTCCTCGATCCGATCCACCCGGACCTTTCCGGCTGAAGCCCCTTTCACGGTACGCACGTCCTTGACCAGAGCGCAGATCACTGCGGCCTTATCCGCCCGGGCCTGGTAGCCGGCTGCTCCAGCCACCACGGCCGCTTCCAGGAGACTCTGCCTGGGAACCTCTTGACCTTTATGGGCCCGCTGAAGAATCACATGGGCCCCCGGACCGTCCTGGGCATGAAACCAATAATCAAAGGGCCTGGCCACTTCGGTCAACAATCTGTGATTGCTTTTCTGATTTTTCCCCCGAAGTATGACGAACCCCTGGCTGCTTTCAAAAACATGCAGGGAGATCCCTTTCCAGCGCCCGGAGTAACCGGATTCAGGAGTCTTCTTTGCCCTCCGCCCTGGTACTGCCCTTTCCGTTGGCAGGAACTCCTCGTTTTCCAGGGCCCTGCGCTCATCCAAAAGCTCCTTTCGCCTCCTGGCCACATGTTCCAGGCCCCTTCTCCCCTTCCTGGACCTTTTGAACATCAGTTCCATGTTCTCAAGCAGAGTGTGCTCAGGATTTAAAGGGATCCTTTGCAGACCGCCGTCAGGAGTTTCGACATCCACCTGCTGCATTTTTGCCTGGCGGTCCAGCTGGTAGAGACGAGCCTGCAGCACCTCGGCCTGTTCCCGCTCGGCACAGAATCGAAGCAGTCTGGCTTCATCCATTTCCAGGCGCTCCAGGCTCTTATCTATCCTTTTGAGGGCCTGCTTTCGACGCCTTTCCTGAGCAGACCCGGGGTCGATTTTCTCCAGAAACAGACTCCAGCCGTAGCGCTCAGCCGCTCTCAAGGCCCCGGAAAATATCTCGGTTTTTTCGGTCTCGATGGTGGCAGGCATCCTCCAGGGAACGGCATTGGCCACCTGTCCTTTATTCCAGGATACGGAAAACGTGTCCGCTGCATTGTCCTGAAGTTGTGATAAAAGGGCTTGAGCATCGCCTGAAGGCAACGCCTTCAAGGTCTTGCGCAAGGGAGGTGTCAGTTGCGGGTGTTCGCGATAAATCCGGGGCCGGGACAGGATTTCTTCCAACTGCGGCCAAACCGGCTCCTGGTCGAATTCCGACGTCAGATCGTCGACCAGGTCGACTCCTTCCTGAAGATCGATCAACAGCCAGTTTCCGGGTCCCGGACTCAGCCTGAAAGCGGCCTTCCGCTCGGGCCAGGCAATCCGGCAACCGGATAATTTCCTGTTCTGCAGCCGTTTTCTGAGCCACCGGGCCCTGGTCGAAGGGCTCTGCGGATTATCCGGCTTGGACGAAGCCAAGAAAACCGCCCCCCTCTTCCTTGAGGGTATGATCAAAAGGAACAGCCTAGAGCCAAACTTGAGATTCAGGACACCGGGGCTTGGTTCATACACTTTTTCCACCCGTTTTCCCACAAGGGCAGGCCCCAGTTCCTGAAAAAAAAACCGAAAAAAATTTGCCTCCATGGATACGATTCAGACCGGCAGTCAATACCTGGTGGCTTTCTCCTCTTCTTCCTGCTTGCTCTTGCATTCAATGCACAATGTCGTCACCGGCCTGGCCTTTAAGCGGGGGATGCTGATCTCCCCGCCGCAGGCATCGCACAACCCGTAGGTTCCGTCATCTATCCGCTCCAGGGCTTCCGTGACCTTGTTGACCAACTTTCGGTCCCGGTCCCTCAAGCGCAGAGTAAAAAATTGATCGGATTCCTGAGAAGCCCGATCAGCCGGATCAGCGAAAACCTGACTGGATCCGGACATATCTTCCAGGGTGTTTTGCCCTTTCTGCTGTATTTCATCGAGCATATTTTCCAGCATTTCCCTGAAATATTGCAAATCTTCCCGTTCCATAGTCCAACCTCCTGCAAAAAAATGAGGACTTATCTGCTTAGGAATTCCTGTTTTAGCGTAACTGTCTCTGAAAAGTAAAGGATAAATTCTGCCTCCCTTGGAATAACCGGTTTGAGCCTCCGCAGAGCGGCCCAAAGGCTCGAGCCTGATAATATTTTCTGATCATGATTCCGGGGCTTGACAGGCGCTGAATATTTTCTTACAAAATTTCTTTCCAGCGAGCGGGAATAACTCAGTGGTAGAGTGCAACCTTGCCAAGGTTGAAGTCGCGGGTTCAAATCCCGTTTCCCGCTCCAGGAAAGAGGCGGCATAGCCAAGTGGTAAGGCAGAGGTCTGCAAAACCTCCATTCTCCGGTTCGAATCCGGATGCCGCCTCCAGCTGAACAGGCAGCGGGAATAACTCAGTGGTAGAGTGCAACCTTGCCAAGGTTGAAGTCGCGGGTTCAAATCCCGTTTCCCGCTCCATTTTTTCATGCCGGCCAAACCAGGGGTTTGGCTTTTTTTTTCAATCAGTAGGCCAATCATTAACCATTAATTGATACTTGCCGGTCGGATCACATTCATTCCTCGAAGTCAGGCACTGCCAGCCAATCCGAATCCCAATTCGGGCAATGGCAGGTTGAACCGGCTATACGCAGCAAAGACAGAACCTATGGGAACAAGACCATCACAACTTCCCTTTTCCGACCAGGATTCGTTGGAAACACTCCTCACCCAGGCCGAAGCAAAATACCAGACCAGATTCGAACCAGTCAAAGTAGGCCAGCAGGAGTTGCAGATCCTGCAGATTGCGGATATGGAAAGCCACCTGGACAGGATCCTCGACACAGCAGATAAGGGCCAGGGTCTGGAACTCCCCTTCTGGGCCAGGATCTGGCCGACCTCGATCCTGCTCAGCTACTATGCCCAGCGGCTCCCAGCCGACGCCGGCCTGAACCTGCTGGAGATCGGGGCGGGCATCGGAATCTGCGGGCTTTTTGCGGCCGGGCACGGATTGCGGGTGACCATCTCCGACATCAACGAAGAGGCCCTGCTCTTTACCAGGATCAACATCCTCAAAAACAACCTCCAGGGCAAGGCCCGGGTGGCCAGATGCGATTTCACAAGCGATCGTCTCGAGACACGATTCGACATCATTCTGGGCTCTGAAATCCTCTACCGGGAAGACACTTACCGGCCGCTGTGCAAATTTCTGAGCCGCCACCTCGCCTCCTCGAAATACAGCGAGGTCATTCTGGCCAAGAACTATCGCCTCAAGGCCAGACAGTTCTTCAAGATGGCCCAAAAAGAGTTTGATATCCAGGAGCGGGTCATCGGGTACAAGGAACAGTCAATCGGGAACGAGGCCGAGAAAGACAAGCACTTGAGCCAGATCTACCGGATGCGTCCCAGGAAAAACCAACCCAATGGGGCCTAGTCTCATCATGGCCCAGGCTGAGGCCATTGCTGCGGCTCCTCAATCCGGCCCGGCTGAAAAAATCGGAAATAGACGTTCGTTTAAATTTATTGCTGGCAATTAGTCTTATGCTACCTTTAGAGCCCTGCCTCAAACAGTACACGCAAGACCTGGACAAGGCCATCCCCCCCGGCAAGACGGTGGCCAGGGTCAAGGAAGTTTTATCCGGTTTCGGCAGCGCCATCCTCCGGCAGACCAAGCGGATCGACACAGGGCGGCTGGGCATTCCGGTCTATATTTCGGTCTGCGGTCCCGGGGCCCAAGAGGTGATGCCCACCCGGAAACAGATGGGAAAAGGGGCCTCAGCTGAACAAGCCGAGGCCTCGGCCTTGATGGAACTGGTCGAGCGCTACAGCCTGTTTACTTTTTTTCAGGGCATGCAGAACGCAGAGCCTTTGACCTGGTCCGAGGCGGAGCAAAAATATGGTTCCAGGCTGATCCCCGTCCATGAGATTCTGCATTCGACCAAGGAAACCCTGTCCCGGAAACAGGCGGTTGAGATCCTGGATCTGACGGGCTGGCACTTCTGCCCCGCCCTGCAGATCGACCGCGAACAGGAGGTGTATGTCCCTTTGGACTGGTTCAAGATCTTAAACGAGTTCAACGGGTCCTCTGCCGGGAACACCGCCGTGGAATCGATACTCCAGGGTGGGTGCGAGCTTGTCGAGCGGCATGTCTGCGCAACTATCGAAAGGTCGAAACCGGTCCTGCCCAGTATCGCTCCCGAGTCGATCCACGACCCCGTCCTTCAGGGCCTTCTGCGCTGTTTTGCCGACAATCGGATCAAGGTCCTGCTAAAGGACTTCAGCCTTGGCTTCGGAATCCCCACAGTAGGGGCCCTGGCTTTCGATCCGGAGACCTTTCCGGATCAAAGCGAAATCGTCTTCACCGCCGGCACGGCCACAGAACCGGCCAAGGCCGCTATCAGGGCTCTGACGGAAATCGCCCAATTAGCAGGTGATTTCGAAACCGGGAGTCGATACGAGCCCTCGGGGTTGAGCAAATACACCAGTCCCGACGAATTCGCCTGGCTGGAACAGGGCCCCCGGGTCCCCCTTCACAGCCTGCCGGATATCGGAAATCCGGATCTGCTCCAGGAACTGACCACCCTTGCCCGGGATCTCGATCAAAGAGGCTTTACTTTGTATTCGGTCGATACCGGCCACCCGGACCTGGGCCTGGCCGCCAACTACAACATCGTGCCGGGCTTCGATTTCAGGGAAAGAACCGAGCACGGCAGCCTGGGACTCTTCACCGGCCGGATACTGGCCGAGCAGGCCTCAACTGCCGAAGCGCAAAAAGGATTCCGGCTTCTGGATCGAATCTACCCGAAAAATCACTTTGTCCTTTTTTTCCAGGGGCTCGTCAAACTGCGCTGTCAGGATATTCAAGAAGCCCTGGAGCACTTTTCCCGGGCCGAACCGATTCAGCCTTCAGCCGAAGATCGGTCGCTGGTCGCCTTTTACCAGGGCTACGCACTGACCAGGGTCCAGGAATGGGCAGCGGCCGCCAGTCATCTGAACCGGGCGGTCTCTTTGTCCCCTGACTCCCATGCCGGCCACAATTTACTGGGCGTGGCCCATTTTAAACTGGGGCACTATGAAAAAGCAGCCCGGGCCTTTCACCGGGCCATAGACATCGACAAGGGTTCCGCCCTTGACCTGGCCAACCTCGGGCACTGCTATAAAAAACTAGGGCAGAAGGTCCGGGCGGCCGAGTTTTTGAATTCCAGCCTTGAATTGGACCCCGGACTGGAATCCGCCAGGCAGGGGTTGCGGGAAATCCTGGAAAAAACACTTTAATATCCACATTGGGCCACCTGACCGGGCCAAACATTCTTAAATATATTAAAAAATTATATGTCAGGCCTGACGGAGGCAGGGCTGACTCTTGACAACTTTTTCACGAACGAGTAGACAATGTAATTATTCGGCACCTGAAAAGAGTTTTATTCTCGCTGAGGCCGGAGACGGGCTTTTATGATTTGACATTTCTGCAAGGATAACGTAGCGGTAATTGACTTTTTCACCGGGTTTTTTAAACATACCAATACTGTTTTGGGAAAATGCACTCAAGGAGGTTGACACATGGCAACGGTAGAATTTAAGGGCAAAACATTTGAAGTCGATGAAGACGGTTTTCTGCAGAGCTTCGACAACTGGAGCGAAGAGTGGGTCGAATATGTAAAGGACTCTGAGGGAATCAGTGAACTCACAGACGAACATAGAAAAGTGATCGACTTTCTCCAGGATTATTATAAGAAAAACGGCATCGCGCCCATGGTCAGGATTCTGTCCAAGGTCACCGGGTTCAAGCTGAAAAAAATCTACGAACTCTTTCCTTCCGGTCCCGGCAAGGGAGCCTGCAAAATGGCCGGACTGCCAAAACCCACCGGCTGTGTCTAATATCCAGTTTTGCCTCCTGGCCCAAGAAGGCCAGGAGGCAAAACTGGATACGGATAAAATCTCGAAAAAGGGCGGGTCTATTCCGCCCTTTTTTCATCTTTAGTGCCTTTTTTTGCGCAGACTTTGCACGAGCCTGAAGGATACAATCAGAGCATGGACCTGAACAAAGCGTTAGCAGAACTGAAAACGAGGCCGGGCTTTGCCGACCGGGTGGGCATGGTCCTTATTCACAACGGAGTGGTCCGAGGCTATTCGCGGGACGGGCAGAAAAGGATCAAAGAACTCAAGGTCAAGCCGGATCAGGAAACCATAGAAGCCATTCAACAAAAATACAGCCGAAGCCCCGGGATCTTTGCGGTTCTGATCCAGGCCCGGGAAGGAGTCTTTCGCCCCGGAGACGACCTTTTGCACATCATTGTGGCCGGGGACATCAGGGAAAACGTAAAACCCGTTCTTTCCGAAGTCCTGGAAGAGGTCAAGACCAGGGCCATGCACAAGGAAGAACGGGAAGCCACCTGAGAGACCATGGATGACCCGTCTTATCCCCTTGCCTTCCTCGTCCATGCTTTCTTGATTCCAGCCGCCTCCTGCACGCCCAAAACCCCGGAGACGAGATCCCTGACTCTTCGCGCCTCTTCCGGTTTATCCCGCTTCAGACAGCCCTGAGCATAACGGGCAACCCTCTGCCGGAGATTTTCAGCCGCCAGGCGTCTCTTTTCCAGGGGAAGATCCTCGCGGGCCAATAGATTCCGGAGGCTGTAGATCCGGTACAGATCAAGCCCGATGATCTTCCGGGAGAGCTGGTCGGGATGGCCTCCGTATTTCACGACCAGCGGCTGCGGCAAAAAGCCGACCGGGTAATGCAGACTGCTTCTCAGCCAGAGATCGTAGTCTTCACAGGCGGGCAGGGACTCATCAAAAGGACCGATCGCTTCCCAGCAGGACTTGGTGATCATCACCGCGGAAGGGCTGATCAGGCAGAGCTCGAGCGAAGGCTCGAAGAGCCACCCCCCCTTCTTGGCATGTTTTTTCTTCGGGTTGACCCTTTCTCCCTTCCTGATCCAGATCTCATCGGTCTGGCTTATTTCCCAGCCGCCCAGACGCATGAACCGCAGCTGCAGCTCCAGCTTTTGCGGCTGCCAGCGGTCGTCCGAATCCAGAAAGGCGATCATTCCCCCTTTGGACACGGCGGCGCCCAGATTCCTGGCCCTGGAAACCCCGAAGTGTTCCTGGGTCAGGATCCTTAACCTTTGGTCGCGCATATCGGCCAGGACCTGCCCGGTCTTGTCAGTGGAACCGTCATCCACTATAATCAGCTCCAGATTCCGGTAGGTCTGCCCAAGCACCGAATCTACAGCCCGGGGCAGAAGTTGAGCCCGGTTATATGTAGGAGTCACAATTGAAACCAGCACAGTGCACCAATGAAGACCAAAACAGACGCGTACAAACCCTTCAGGAAAAAATCCTCGAAATCTTCGGACAGGGATTCACCATCTCCACGGACACCGTCCACTTTCTGGACTCGACCTTTGGTGTCTCGGAAATAGAGGGGCTCAGGCAGATACTGGGGCAGACCGAAAGCTCGGATGCCGAAACCCTGAGGGAAATGCTCTTTTTCCCGGAAAAAAGCCAGCGCCTGCAGCTCGAGCCGATATTGGAAAGAAAAATCTATCAAGCCGAGGACCTTCCCCTTATCTGCGCCCTGATCATGAAAAAAAAACCCGAAGTCGTCTTCAGGTATCTAGACCATGATTTGAAAATCCGGCTCACTGCCGAGCCAGCAAGGAAATTTGTGGCCAGGCTGGGAATCGACAAGCAATTGGAGCAAAGGACAAAAGAGTGCATCCGCAAAACATGCTCCAGGCAGGACGCATACGAAGTGCAGGTCAGGCTACGGACAGCTCCGTATGAACTCAATGCAGGCGGCGCCGCCTTTTTTCGAAAATTTCTCCTCGCATTCGGCCGGACAAAACCGTTTTGGGATCTGTTTGATTTTGTCCTTGGTTTTCTCCAGGAGTGTGATCCTGATGCCGATTTTCAGCAGGAACTCCAGGACAAGAAGTTTTTCCTGGAACTGGCCCTGAAAAAGGCCGAACAACTGGAACGGGATCTCAAAACTCAGCCAGTGGAAATCCTGCATATGCAGAGGGTAAACATCCTGTCCCTGGACCGGAGGACGATCACACACGAGATCGAGATGGTCGAAGACCTCTTGAAGGCCCTCTATCCGCCTCCAGGGCCTTAAAGCTCACCGGCCCGGTAAGTGCGCAACAACTGCTCAACCCGATCCGGCACCAGAAAACGCAGGCTGAGCCCTTGGCTAAGTTTCTGCCGGATGAGTGAACCGCTCAAATCAAAGCGGGGAACATGGAGGTAGTAGAACTCGGTTCCGGACTGCAGTTTCCATTGGCCGGGCCTTTCCTGCACCTGCTCGACCCCGGGCCACTTATCGAGGAAAAAACGTTTCAGCTGGGATTGCTCTTTCCCGTTCCGCCCCACCAGGATAAAGCTGCTCAAGAGCGGCAGCTCCTCCCAGCGTTCCCACTGCTCGAGCTGAAGAAAGTCCTCGCTGCCCATGACGAAAAAGAAACGGGCTCCAGGCTGCCGTTTGTGGTATTCCTTGAGGGTGTCCACCGTATAGGAAGGCCCCGATCGTTCCCCTTCCAGCGGGTTGACGACCAATCCGCTGCTTCCGGTAATCGCCTCCTGCAAGAGTCTGCACCGAAAAGTGAACGGATAGAGGTCTCTTCCCTGCTTGTGGGGCGGGATGGAGGCGGGCACGAATTCGACCCGGTCCAGTCTGCATTGTTCCAAGGCCTCTATTCCCAGTCTCAGATGGCCAAAATGAACCGGATTGAAGGTCCCTCCCAGGATCCCGATCTTTGCATTCAATTCTTCAAACTCCTTTCACAGTCAAAAGCTAAATAGTAAAGACATCCCCTGGCACAGGCAAAAAAGCCCGGCAATAAGAGACGCTTTCCAAGAGGCGCTTCAGTCTCTCTTCCTCCCGCCTGCGCACGTCACGCTGAACATGGACGATGGCCAGCCGCTTGGCCCCTGCTTCCCGGGCAAAGTCCAGACAGCCCTGAACGCTGCCATGCCCATGAATCTGGCCTTCCAGCAAAAAGCCTTCGTGGATCATAAGCTCACAGCCTTTGGCCGGTTCGACGTTCCGGGAAGTGGGCCTTCCGTCACCGCTGTAGTAGAGCCGACAGCCGTCCAGGTCCAGACCAAGGGCCAGGTTCTCCTGGGAATGCCTGGTTCCCGCAGCCTGCCATTTGAATCCCAGGGCCCTTTGTTCCTGACCCGGATCGACAATCAAAAATTTCAACTCGAACCCGAACTTCCGGGAAAACGAGGGATAGGCCAGGTCCATGACCTGAAAAACAAGGTCCTCTATACCGGACTGCCCGATAAAATACAATGGTTTCTTCCTTCCGGTTTCAAACAAGCGCAGCAGCAACTGCGGCAGGCCAAAGAAGTGGTCGCCGTGAAAGTGAGAAATCCAGATAGCGTCCAGATCGTCTGCTCCCTGCACCCGCTTGAAAAAACCGCCCGGGACCGAAAACCCGCAATCAAGAAGAAGCGTCCTGCCGGCCCCTCTCACCAGGACCGATGTGTTGGGATACCTCTCATCGCAAGCCTCTCCAACTCCAAGGAAGGTGACCTCCATGCACGATTTCTCCTCTCCTGTCAGCACTGCCTCTGGCAATGCTGACGTATAACTATTGAATTTTTATTAAACACTTACATAAAATCCAGTTTGCGTCTTCGGTTCTTCGGTCCTGAGGCGCAGGCTCACAGGCGCAAACTGGATTCTTGACCTTTTTTGTCATTGCGTTTACAAGAATCGTACTTCAAACAGGAAAATCATTGTACTATACAAAATCAGTTACAAGGAAACGATCACTGCTAATGATATCTGAAAATGAAAATTTTTTCATTTTCAGATAAAGGAGACATGCTCGATGACACCGGAAAACACCAACGACAAGGGCTCGTCCCCGGTAACTTCTGAAATCAATGAACAGGTCGGCCCTTTAGTAAAAAAAATAACAGAAAATCTCAAGCAGATCGGGATCGTCTTCGGGGCAATCATCATCCTGGCGGCCGCTGTGACCGGATACAAGTATTACCGGGTCAGGACCCTGGAAAAAGGGCAGGCCGAGCTGGGACGGATTCTGCTCCAGGTCGACCAGAAACAGCTGTTTTCGGATTTGAAAGGCTTCCTGGAGGATGCCCCGGGCAGGCTGAAGCCGGCCATCCGGCTGCATTTGGCATCTCAGGCCATGGACAGCGGGCAGTACGAAGAAGCCGGGAAATACTGGGAAACAATCGCCGCGCAGACCAAAAAACAGGACTTAAAGGTCGTGGCCGGGATCGGGCAGGCCAACGCCCTCCACCTTCAGGGCCGGACCGCTGAAGGCCTGCAAATGCTGACTCGGCTCCGACAAGAGGCCCCGGAGCGCTACCTGGAAAACGTCAACCAGACCCTGGCTACCATGGCCGAAACCACCGGGAACTGGGACAAGGCCCTGCAGGCTTATCAACAGCTCAAGGCCGCACCCGGCAAGACGGCTGGAACCACCGGCTATCTGCAGTACAAGATCAAAGAATTACAGCAAAAAACCAGACAAGGCAAATCATCATGACCCTCTTGGAACTCCTGCTCGATGCTCCCGGAAAAAAAAGCCTGCTCCTGGGCAATGAAGCCATTGTCCGGGGAGCCCTGGAGGCCGGTGTCGGTTGCGTTACCTGCTATCCCGGCACTCCTTCCTCTGAAGTCCCCGACGCCTTTTATGCCCTGTCCCCGGAGGCCTCTTACGCTTTCGAGTATTCGATCAACGAAAAAGTGGCCATGGAAGTGGCCGGCGGGGCGGCCCTGGCCGGGGTTCCCACCCTGGTGACCATGAAGCATGTCGGGGTCAATGTCGCGGCCGACCCCCTCATGACCCTGGCCACGATCGGGACTCCGGGCGGACTGGTCGTCATGAGCGCCGACGATCCCGGCTGTCACTCCAGCCAGAACGAGCAGGACAACCGACTCCTGGCCAGGATGGCCGGCCTGCCCTGTTTCGAGCCGGCAACCGCCCAGGAAGCCAAAGACATGACCAGGGAGGCCCTGCTTGCCTCGGCCAGATGGCAGCAGCCGGTCATGCTCCGGACCACGACCCGGGTCAGCCATCTGCGGGGTCCGGTCGAGTTCGGCAACCTGGAGTCCCCCAAAACCCGGGGTTTTTTTCAAAAAGATCCCTTTCGCTTCGTCCCCCTGCCGGCCGTGGCCAGGAAACGGCACCCGATTCTGCTCGACAGCCTGAATAAGATCCAGAGAGAGGCCGAGGAGTCGGCCTGGAATCATTCCAGGGGACAGGCTGAAATCGGCATCATCGCCTCCGGCATGGCCAGGTCCTATCTCCGGGACGCCCTCTATGATCATGGCTTTTCTGGCTCCTTCCGGATCCTGGAACTCGGGTTTTCCTTCCCCCTGCCTGAAGAAAGCCTGCTCAATTTTTTAAAGGGCCTGAAAAGGGTTCTTGTTCTCGAAGAACTAGAACCTTTTGTCGAAGAGGCTGTCCGCGTCTTGTGCCAGAAACACGGACTGCCCTGCGAAATCAGGGGAAAAGACGAGATCCTGACCAGAATAGGAGAATACTCCACCGGGCTTGTCGGCCGGGCCTTGTGCGCCCTGAAAGGACAGCCTCCCAAAGAAGCCGAGCTCTGCGCCCGGGAACCCGACCTTCCCGGCCGCCCCCCGAACCTGTGCCCCGGCTGCTCTCACCGGGCGGTCTACTATGCGGCCCGCAGGGTTTTCGGGGACCAGGCCATCTCCTCTTCGGACATCGGCTGTTACACCCTGGGCTTTCTGCCTCCATTCAAGGCCGCCGATTTCCTGTTCTGCATGGGCTCATCCATTTCCGGGGGGACCGGAGTATCCAGGGTCACGGACCAGCCGGTCATTGCCTATATCGGCGACTCGACCTTTTTTCATTCCGGAATAACCGGTCTGATCAACGCCCTGCACAACGGACACGACATCCTGGTCGTGATCCTGGACAACAAAACCACGGCCATGACCGGACACCAGCCGCACCCAGGGGTGGAGCAGTCGAGGCACGGGCCGAATCCCCGCCGGGTGGACATCGAAGCCCTGGTCAGGGCCTGCGGGGTGGAACAGGTCAGAAAGATCAAGCCCTTGAATATCAAAAAATCCCTGGAAGCCTTTGAGGAATTCAAAAGCCTCTCCGGTGTCAGGGTTATCATAGCCGAGGAGCCCTGCGTCCTGTTTGCCAGGCGCACTCTGCAAAGCCAGAAATCCATGTCCGCTTATGTCAGCGAACAGACCCCCGGGGTACGGACATGCCTCGAAGAACTGGCCTGCCCCGCCTTCTATTGCCAGGATCAGGCTGTCAGGATAGATGAGAGTCTCTGTACCGGCTGCATGGTCTGTGTTCAGATCTGCGCCTCCATCAAGTCCCGGAAAAGGAGTTCTTCATGAACAGAATGAGACTGTTTCTGGCCGGTGTCGGCGGTCAGGGGACCCTGACCGCCACCAACCTCCTGTCCCTGACTGCTTTGGACCACGATGTCCAGGTCTGCTCCGGAGAAATACACGGTATGGCCCAGAGAGGCGGGATCGTGGAATCCACCCTGCTTCTGGGAGGCTACGTAAGCCCGAGGATCACCTCCGGAGAAGCGGACATCCTTCTGGGATTCGAACCCCTGGAAACCCTCAGGGCCCTGCATTACCTGAGACCCGGCGGGGTGATCATCAGCAACCTGGAGCCCACTTATCCGATAGGGGTCAGCACCGGGCAGGAGACCTACCCTGACCTTGACCTTATAAAAAAGCGCTGCCTGGTCTGCTCGAAACAAAGCTTCTTTTTGCCCTGCAGGTCTCTGGCCGCGGAAGCGGGTACGGCCAGAGCGGCGAACATTGTCTTGCTCGGAGCCTTGACCGCGCGGACGGAATCACCGTTTACCCTCGATGATCTTAAAGAGTCCGTGCGCAGTCACCTCCCGGAAAAGATCAAAGCCGTCAACCTCAAGGCCCTGGACCTCGGGCAGCGGGCAATCGAGACCAAGGCTTGAGGATTCAAAACTTGTATGAAACTTCAATTGTTTTCAAAGAATTGATCTCGGGAACAAGATCTTCGGCCTGGATGCTGTATTTTTTCATGCGCTTCCAGACCGTAACCCGGCTGACCCCGAGCATGGCCGCAGCCCGGGTCCTGTTCCCGCCTGCCTTCTGCAGGGCCTGCATCAGCTGTTCCGGCTCCTGCCCCCGCCCTGAACCGGATCTTTCTGTCGCCTGGCCGGATTCTCCCTCAGGACGGGGAACATGAATAATCTTCTGCGGCAGATCATCCACGGCCAGGGTCCTGCCCTGGGCCAGGACAAAGGCGTACTCGATCACGTTCCTGAGTTCTCTGACGTTGCCCGGCCAGGGATAGGCCATCAGTTTTTCCATGGCCTTCTGGCTGATACCGGAGATCTGTTTGCCGGTTTTGGTATTGTTGACCGAGATCAGGTTTCGAATGAGCAGGGGGATGTCTTCTTTTCGTTCAGGAAAATGCTGCCCTGATGGGCCGCCTCGAACCTGCCGATCCTGTCCCGATCCGCCCCGGTATAGGCCCCCCTTATGTGACCGAATCGTTTTATATGCTCCAGGATCTGCGTCCTTCCCTGGAGGAGGTTTACTACCTCGAAGGGGGCCTGCAGTTCAAGGAAGACGGCTCTTACGAGATCGAAGAGACCGAATAACCCCGGTTTAAAGATACGGGCTGAAGAGTCGGAAGACCTGGTTGCGCAGTCTGCTGAGGTATGGCTGCCCCTGAATCTCCTCCAGGCTGAGCTCCCGCCCCAGGGAGGCTTTTTCCTCCAGGAGCCTTCCGACCGTTTCAGCCAGATCCCGGTCATAGACCTCGACATTATACTCGAAGTTCAGCTGCAGACTGCGCGGATCCCAGTTGGCCGACCCCAGAAGGACCCACATGTCGTCCAGCAGCATGGCCTTGGTGTGCTCAAACGGTCCAGGTGTGAGGATGATGCTGCACCCGGCCTGAATCAATTCTTTCAGGCCGGCCCAGGCCGCCCAGTGAACCATTTTCAGATTGCTCTTCTCCGGCAGGAGGATCGTCACCCGGACCCCCTTCATGGCCGCTATCTTGAGTCCGGCACAAAGTTCCCTGTCCGGCAGAAAATATGGACAGGCAATAAAGATAAAATGCTGGGCACAGGACAGCGCCCCCAAAAGAACAAAGCGGAGCTTATCGTAATCCTCGTCCGGACCGTCTGAAATCCCCCTGGCCACGGCCTTTCCGGTTTCCTTGATCTCCGGAAACCATTTTGGTCCCGTCAGGATTTCGCCGGTCGTGAACTTCCAGTCATCGCAAAAAGCGCTCTGCAGTTCAGCCACAACAGGACCATCCACCCTGAAGTGCAAATCCTGAACCGGATGCTCCGTCCTGTCCGCCAGGACATTGCCAGCCTGGATGTTCATGCCCCCGGTAAAACCGGTCCGGCCGTCTACGACCAAGATTTTGCGGTGGTTGCGCAGGTTGTAGTACCGAAATCGCCATGGTTTGAAAGAGCGCATGAACCTGGCCACAGGCACTTGTTCCTGTCTCAGGGCCCGGCAGATGGAGGGCAGGGAGTATCTGGCCCCGATATCGTCGATGAGGACCCTGACCGAAACCCCCCTGGCCCGGGCCTGTCCGAGGGCCTTCGTGAATCGTTTCCCCCAGATATCATTGCCGAAAATATAAGTGGACAGGGTGACGGAACAACGCGCTTCCTGAATGGCCTGGATCATGACCGGATAAGCCTGGTCCCCGTTGACCAGGGGCAAAAAACTGTTTCCGGCCAACAGGGGCTGGGAGGTGATCCTTTCCGAAAGACCGGCCAGCTTGGACAACCCCTCCCATCCATGCCCAAGCTGGTATGGCAGACGCTCCGGCTGAATGGCCCGAAGCGGCTGCTGGGGCTGACCCGGCCGGCTATCAGAAAATATGATCCGGGCCCTGCGTTTGATCCGGTTGATGCCAAAGGTCCAGTACAAAAGCATACCCAGGACCGGGGCGAACCAGACCAGCCCCAGCCAGCCGGCCGCCGCCCTGACGTCTTGCTTGCATTGGATGACGTGCACGGCTGTGCCGAGCATGGCCGCGATGGTGGCCAACCCGGCAAGATATGGAAGAATCTGTCCGATCATGAATTCCTTGGGTGCATTGAAATAGGACCTGCCCCGGCTCCGCCCGGAATAGAAATGCTGAAAGGCGCTTTTTGTTCCGGATTGTCATTTCTAAAGGATCGGTGTAGGCTATGTCAATGCTTGCCGATTTCTCTCAGATCGGACAAAACAGAAAGCAGCAAGGAAGGCAGACCATGGCGGAAACCAAACTGCATTTCGATATCCCAAGACTCGGACCCTGCAGGTTCCCCTCTCCCCTGTCCGGCCTCAAGTTTGTGGAGGATGATGAAGAAATACTCTACCCTTCGAGCTTGGCCGAAATCCGGCAGTACACTGAAAAGGGCGCATCGCCACCGGGGTTCGAAACAGCCGGGCCGCGCAAAAACATCCATTTCGACCCCGCCGGCCTCAAGTGCGGCATCGTGACCTGCGGGGGGCTCTGCCCAGGACTTAACGACGTCATCCGGGCCATTGTCCTCAGTCTCTATCATCACTACCAGGTAAGCGCGGTCTACGGCTTCCGCTACGGGTATCAGGGGCTTTCCGCACAATACCGGGATACCGCTCTGCAGCTGACACCGGCCATTGTGGACGACATCAACCACAAAGGGGGAACCATCCTCGGTTCTTCCCGGGGTCCCCAGGACGTGGCCGAAATGGTCGACACCCTCCAGATGATGCAGATAAACATTCTGTTCACCGTGGGCGGGGACGGGACCCTGCGCGGGGCCCAGGCCATAGCCGGGGAGATCCGGCGCCGTGATCTGAATATCGCGGTCATCGGCATCCCCAAGACCATCGACAACGATATCTCCTTTCTGCAGCAGTCATTCGGTTTCGAGACCGCAGTCACCGAATCCAGAGCAGCCGTCTATTCGGCCAACATGGAGGCTCTGGGAGCCAGAAACGGGATCGGTCTGGTCAAGCTCATGGGCCGGGCCTCCGGCTTCATCGCGGCCTACGCCACCCTGGCCAACAGTGAAGTCAACTACTGCCTGATCCCCGAGGTCCCGTTCTCTCTGGCGGCCTTCCTGGACAATCTGGACTCGAGGCTTCAGAGACGGGGGCATGCCGTCATTATTGCCGCCGAAGGGGCGGGGCAGGATCTGATTGATAAGAAAAGGGAACTGGATGCCTCAGGCAACATCCGGAATGAAGATATCGGGCTGTTTTTGAAGGAAGCCATCGCCAGCCGCTATCAAAAGGCCGGAATGGACTTCAGCCTGAAATATATCGACCCCAGCTACACCATCCGCAGCATGCCGGCCAACCCGCACGATTCGGTTTTCTGCCTGCTGCTCGGCCACAACGCCGTGCATGCCGGCATGACCGGACGGACAGACATGGTCGTTGGCTTCTGGAACAACCGCTTCACCCATGTCCCCATCTCACTGGCCGTGTCTAGAAGAAAAAAGGTCGATCCCCTGGGAAAATTGTGGAGCAATGTCCTGGCTACCACCGGTCAGCCCGTCCGGATGATTTAAGGCCTGAGCAGGTCCAAAATCCGCATATTGCGAATTCGGATACAACCCGCTCCTCAGGCCTGCGAATCGCTGTCTGATGACGAAGAGTCCGACTCGAAGCCGTTCTTTTTGTCGTATCCGATCTTACTGAAAATACGCTCCTTGATTTTGGCATCAAAGGTCTGCCACTTCAGATTCTGATACTCTTGGCTTTCGCCGCCCGAGAGAAAGCCGATGGGCATCTGGAACCCTCCGGCCGAGACCTTGCCGCCCCCGAAAAACTTGCCCTGGCTGTCCCGGCCAAAGACATCCTTGATAAATTCATCCGGATCCAGACTGATCTTTGTGGTTCGCAAGGACCCGACCAGGAATTCCCCCTCCTCTCCGGTCACGATCCCGAAGACGATGGCCGTGTGCACGTTCTCCTCGGTGACCAGGAAATCCGCAGCCTGGGGGATGGCGTCCCGGTCATTGGTCTTTAAGTAGCCGATACCGGCGATGGAAAAACTCTCGGCCACCACCCGTTTTGACAGGGACTTGGAGATGATTTCCATGGTTTTTTTGGAACGCTCCTGCTCCATGATATATTCCAGGGTTTCCAGATCATGATATCTGCTCAGGAAGGCGGCAGCCTGAAAATCTTCGGGGCCGGCCCGCAGGAAGCCGTTGGTATCGGTCAGAATGCCGTGCATCAGGGCTGTGGCCAGCTTGACATGTTCCTCGTCCCCGGACTTCATCTTCAGCAGTCCGCTCTCGATGTACTGGGTGTAGATGGTTGCCGCGGCCCCGATCCTTCTGATGTCTGAAAATTCCGGGCAAAGGATATCAAGGGGTTCATGATGGTCGATGATGATCAAGGCCGGGACGCCGTCGGCCTCGAGGCTTTTGACCACCTCTCGGGCCGTACCGCCCTGCGTGTCGACAAAAACCGCTCCCTTGTATCCGGATAAGTCCTGCCCCTTGGTATAGCGGGTCAGGCTGATCTTGAGCAGATTGACCAGGGCCTTGTTCTGCTGATGGCTGATGCGTCCGGTATACAGAATGTCCGCCTCGATGTCGTAGTTGCGGCAAATGACCTGATGGGCAAAGGCCGAGGCGATGGCGTCCGGGTCCGGGTATTTCTGCAGGACGATGACATGGTGCTCCCCTTTGTGGGCTTCCAGGACCCCTTTGAATTCAGCCACCTTGTTTTTATCCTTTGTCTTTGCTGTCTCGTTCGATGCTGAGTTTTGTTTGGCCATTTGCTCTCCTTTTATCGAAGGAACGATATCCTGTTTTATTTCGAAATAAGCTGCCCTCTTGACACGATTGCCAATTGCCACCTTATCATAAATATCGAGAATCCCAAATCGAAAATCG